>JAGQZG010000078.1 GCA_020435705.1 Mangrovimonas sp. | reverse complement strand
CGTGTTGGGGCAATCCATTTACAAGATAACGAAAAACCTTTCTTCGGAAAGTTATCAAGAACTTAAAGCGCCACTAGCTAGTGGTTCCTATATTATCAAATTGAAGACTAGCGAAGGTGCTGTATTAAGCAAGAAAGTCCTGGTAGACTGATTTATAACAATGGCACAACCAGAAAGAGCCTTGGAATTTTTTCCAGGGCTTTTTTATTCGATGAAGTGAACAGTAAAAGCGGACTTTTTTGATTAAATTAGTGTTTTCTTTCCAGAGCTCGATCAAGTTCTGGAAACCATGTCTAAAAAAGTTTGTGTTGAAAAGTTGTGCCTCAAATTTGCTTTGAATTCAACTAAGCTTTGTTTAGATGAAAAATCCCGGGAAATTCCCGGGATTTGTTTTATTGTAGCTTGTCTATCAGCCTTTCTAATGTTAGCTTTTCCTGCTCCCCGCTTTTCATGTTTTTCAGGGTGTATTCATTGGCTTTAATTTCTTCCTCACCTACCAATACTACATAAGGAATATTGCGCTTATCAGCATACTGCATTTGCTTTTTCATTTTGGCAGCATCAGGATATAACTCTACCTTAACATTCAAGGAACGAAGCGCCTTGATGGCCTTCAAGCAGAACAAAGCTTCTTGGTCCCCAAAATTGATAAACAATGCCTTGATGTTTTCGGTAATGGTTTCGGGGAATAAGTTCAATTCTTCTAAGACCAAGTAAATACGGTCCAACCCAAAACTAATGCCCACACCCGACATATCCTTCAATCCAAAAATACCCGTCAAATCATCGTACCGACCGCCACCGCCAATACTACCCATAGCAACCCCTTTGGGGGCGGACACTTCAAAAATAGCACCGGTGTAATAGTTCAATCCTCTTGCCAGGGTAACATCCAATTGTAACGTGGCCGATTCCAACCCTAATCCGGAAATGGCTTGATTGATAAACTCCAGTTCCTCAATACCTTTTCTGCCTTCCTCGGAAGTACTTAAAATACTCTTTAATTGTTCTATCTGTGCATCAAAACTTCCTGACAAGCCAAAAAGCGGCTGCAAAGCCTCAATCCCTGCTTGTGGAATACCTTTGTCCAACATTTCTTCCTTCACCTTATCCTCGCCTATTTTATCCAGCTTATCTAAAGCCACAGTGAAATCTATCAATTTATCTTTGGCACCTATTACTTCAGCAATACCGGACAGGATTTTGCGGTTGTTGATTTTTATGGTGGTTCCTTTCAATCCCAAAGCAGTAAACACGGCGTCATACAACTGCACAAACTCCACTTCTTGCCACAACGAGGTGCTTCCTACTACATCGGCATCACATTGATAAAACTCTCTAAAACGGCCTTTTTGTGGCCTGTCGGCACGCCAAACCGGCTGCATTTGGTAGCGTTTAAACGGAAAGGTAATGTCGTTTTGGTATTGCACCACATAGCGTGCAAACGGCACGGTTAAATCATAGCGAAGGGCTTTTTCGGAGATTATAGAAACAATTTTATTGGAATCCTTTTGTTCCAACAAATTGCTTTCTACTTTGGACAAAAAATCCCCCGAATTCAAAATCTTAAAAATCAAGCGATCCCCTTCCTCCCCATATTTACCCATTAGGGTGTCGGAGTTTTCAAAACTGGGAGTTTCTATAGGCTGAAAACCGTAACGTTCAAACTGTTCCTTGATGGTTGCAAAGATATAGTTGCGCTTGGCTACTTGTTCCGGGTTGAAATCCCTGGTGCCTTTAGGTATGCTTGGTTTTTGTGCCATGAAGTGTGTTAAATTTTCATGCAAATATCCTAATTTTTGACGGTTTGATACAAGTAATTTTCATTTTATAGTAACTTTATGACCATTAAGTAGTCTAATAGGAAACCTAATCTCAATTATGTTTACACTGGTAAGAGAAAACATTCGAATAGCTTTTGATTCCATAAAAAGCCAAATCCTTCGTACCATCCTTACCATTATCATCATTGCCATTGGTATTACGGCATTGGTGGGCATCCTAAGCGCAGTGTCGGCTTTGGAAAACACCATTTCCAGCGACTTTTCATCTATGGGTGCCAATACCTTCAATATCCAACGGTATGAGTTTAGCAACAGGCGTCAAGGCGGCGGTGAAAGGCAAAAAATAAACCCGGTTATTACCTACACTGATGCCAAGGCATTTGCCAATACCTATAATTTTCCCATGACCAGAACGGCGTTGGCCTTTACGGGAACTGTATCGGCCGAGATAAAATACGAAAGTGAAAAAACAGATCCTGAAGTGACCGTTTTGGGAGCTAATGAAAATTTCATCCAAAATTCCGGTCTGGAAATTGCCGAAGGCAGAGAATTTACCTATTACGATATTGAGAACAATAACAATGTGTGCGTGGTGGGAAGCGATTTAGTCAAGGCGTTGTTTGAAAATGAAAACCCCATAGATAAAACCATTAGTGTGCGTGGTGCCAAATTTAAAATTATAGGCACTTTAAAATCCAAAGGGGCTACTTTTGGAAACAATCAGGATTTACGGGTGATTCTTCCTATTCAATCCGCTCGTTCCATTTTTACCGCTCCCAATGTTAACTACGCAGTGAGCGTGATGGTAGATAAAAAAGACATGTTGGATGGTGCTTTGGCCGATGCCATCGCGACCTTTAGGAACATTCGCAATTTAAAGCCTGTGGAAGAAAACGATTTTGGCATTGAGCGTAGTGACGATTTGATTAATCGTGTGGGCAGCATGACCGATGTACTTTATACAGCCGCTTGGGTTATTAGTATTGTTACCATTTTTGGAAGTTCCATTGCCTTAATGAACATTCTTTTTGTATCGGTTACCGAAAGAACCAGGGAAATAGGTGTTAGAAAAGCTTTAGGTGCCAAACGGAAAACCATCGCTTTTCAATTCTTTATGGAAGCCATTATTATTGGGCAAATGGGTGGTGTAATAGGAATTATTCTGGGAATTCTTCTTGGATTAGGAGTGTCTTCGGCGGCCAATTTTAAATTTGCCATCCCCTGGCTGGCCATGTTAAGCGCCTTCACTATTGCATTTGTTGTGGCTATCATTTCCGGTTTGTTCCCTGCCTTGAAAGCCGCCAAACTGGATCCTATTGAATCACTGAGATACGAATAGTAGTGTTTGGTTGAATTAAGTTCCGAATGCCATCAATTGTTTTTTGTCGAATTGATGGACTGTACACTCCTTACTTCAACTAATTCACCAGATCATTAAAAAAGCGGAATAAATCGCCTTTGGTGATTACGGCACCTTGTTTTATTAGTTCAAACTTATCCAAATTTTTATCTTCAGAATACGTTTTGTTGGCCTGTAAAAACTCTACGGCATCGTCCATTAAGTTTTCCCGCAACCATTGAAAGCCTTCAGAAGTTGTTAAATCCACATCATTTTTCATGTTAATGGCAATTACATGCATGTTTTTTTCAGACAGGTGGAACAAAAGCAGACGCTGCGGGGAAATGTGTTCCAGATAATCTACCTTCCCTAAAACGCCTTCCCAAACCAAATCACTAAAGATATCCAATTCTTCTTCGGCTACTTCATGCTTGTCTTGCTTTATTACGTCCCACTCTTCCGCAGTGATAGATTGCGAAGCCAGGAAGTGTATAAACTCTTGGTGCAGTTCTTCAAATTGTTCTTTGGTCAATCTAGAATATTTCATGAGAAAATTTAATATTGGGTGTTAACAATTGGCTTGAATCAAATAAAAAAGCCCCAACGTGGTTGAGGCTTTTTTATATCATAAGATTTACTTATTCAGCTTGTGCAATGACTTCAAAAGGCAACTCCACGTTCACGCTTCTGTGCAAACGTACACTGGCAGTGTATTTACCTAAACGCTTCACGGTTCCACCGCTCACCAAGATAAATTTTCTTTCCACTGAGTGTCCTTCTTTCTCAAGAGCTTCGGCCAAATCAACATTGCTAACCGAACCGAACAATTTATCTCCGGCACCAGCTTTGGCAGCAATTTTAATATCCAATTCTTTAAGGACATCGGCCAATTTGTTGGCGTCGTCAATCATTTTTTGCTCTTTGTAAGCTCTTTGCTTCAAGTTTTCAGCCAATACTTTCTTAGCTGAAGGTGTTGCCAATACGGCAAACCCTTGAGGAATTAAATAGTTTCTACCATAACCGTTCTTAACTGTTACAATATCGTCTTTAAAACCTAAATTCTCAACGTCTTGTCTTAATATCAGTTCCATGTTACAATAGTTTTATTTTAATAAATCTGCTACGTAAGGCATCAAAGCCAAGTGACGTGCTCTTTTGATAGCTACAGATACTTTTCTTTGGTATTTCAAAGACGTTCCAGTTAAACGTCTAGGAAGGATTTTACCTTGCTCATTCACGAATTTCAATAGGAAATCTGGATCTTTGTAATCAATATATTTGATACCAGACTTTTTAAAACGGCAGTATTTTTTCGTTTTGTTGGTATCTATATTAAGTGGGGTAAGATATCTAATCTCACCGTCTTTTTTACCTCTTGCTTCTTGTTCTAATGTTGACATAATTAAGCTTTTTGTTTGTTTCTTTCTCTTCTTTTCTCAGCCCAAGCAATAGCATGCTTGTCTAGTTTTACAGTTAAATAACGCATAAAACGCTCGTCACGTCTAAACTCTAGTTCAAGTTCTCCAATAGCTTCACCAGCTACAGTATACTCAAATAAGTGATAAAAACCACTTTTCTTGTTTTGGATAGGGTAAGCTAACTTTTTTAGTCCCCAATCTTCTTTGGATATCATCTTAGCCCCACGAGAAACAAGAAATTCTTCATATTTCTGAACTGTCTCCTTTATCTGAACATCAGATAAAACGGGATTTAAGATGAAAACAGTTTCATAATGATTCATAATAAATATATTATTGTTAAAAATGGCTGCAAAAATAAAGAGAATATTTGTATATTGCAACATTGTCCCAAGAATATTTAACAGAATTAGCTTTTGTTAAAATTTTGTTAAAAAATACACTTTGTCGATATTTTTTGGTTTTAAACCGATTTTTTCGTACTATTGTCGATAACTTAACCGAATAATTATATTGTTATGACTTTAAACTGTGTAGTAGTTGATGACTCAGCAATCCAACGCCTGTCGATTGTTAAGTTGATTGAAACTCACCCATCACTCAACTTAATCGCTGAGTACAGCAGTGCATTAGAGACCAAAAATGGTTTAAATACCCATAAGGTAGATCTTATCTTTTTAGATATAGAAATGCCCGTTTTGAATGGGTTTGAGCTATTGGACGTCCTTAACAACAAGCCTCAAATTATCTTTGTAACCGGTAAAACTGAATATGCTTTTAAAGCATTCAATTATGACGCGACCGATTACCTTCAAAAACCAATCACTAAAGAACGTTTTAATGCCGCCGTTGAAAAAGCATTGGAGTACCATAAGCTTAAAATGGACTTCAATGAAGAAGAAGGCGAGCACATTTTTGTAAAAAGCAACCTTAAAAAACGTAAGGTTTACATCAATGATATTAAATGGATTGAGGCCTTGGGTGACTATGTCAAACTAGTAACAGAAGACAGCAGTTTGGTAGTACTTTCTACCATGAAAGCTTTTGAAAAAGAGCTTCCAGAAAACAAATTTTTACGAATCCACAAATCGTATATTGTAAATCTTGACAAAATCGATAGGTTTAACAGCAAAAATGTTGAAGTTGGTACTTACGAGATACCTTTAAGCCGTAACAAGAAAACCCAACTTGTTGACGCATTGAACAATATTTAGCTCTAAACTAATACGTATCGACATTTAAGATTACTCTTACAGGACTAAAGTCTTTTATACTCTTGAAGCTATTGTTAACCTTAACGATAGCTTCTTTTGTTTTTGAGAGCGACTGCTTGGGCGGAATCTTGATCAAGATGTTTTTATGGTATTGATTTCGTATTCTTGGGACCGGCGGAAACACCGGGCCAAGAACCATATCGCCAAATAATTGCCTGAAAGATTGGGCCATCCATTCTGAAGCTTGGTTTACCTTATTGAAATCTCTGTGCCTCAAGGTAATCTTCACAAGCCTATACAATGGCGGGTACTTATATTGGTGGCGCTCATTCATTTGATCTTTATACATGCCTCTATAATCATTAGTCGAGACCTGTTGAAGTATGGTATGGTAAGGATTATAGGTTTGAATGAGCACCCTGCCTCTTTCTTCAGTACGGCCTGCTCTACCTGCCACTTGAAGCATGAGCTGGAAACTGCGCTCATGAGCTCTAAAGTCGGGGAAATTCAACATGGTATCGGCATTCATAATGCCCACCAGTTTTACATTTCTAAAATCCAAGCCTTTGGAGAGCATTTGCGTTCCTATTAAAATATCGGTGGTTTGCTGTTCAAAATCGGTGATAATTTTCTCATAGGCATACTTTCCTCTGGTAGTGTCCAAATCCATTCTAGCAGTGACCGCATCGGGAAATAAAGCTTTGACTTCTTCCTCCACTTGCTCCGTTCCAAATCCTTTGCTATCCAATTCGTGGCTACCACAGGCCATGCACTGGTCTTGCATGGCTATATGATAACCGCAGTAGTGACAACGGAGTTCCTTTCTATATTGATGGTAGGTTAAACTCACATCACAATTGGGACATTGTGGCGAATGCCCGCAAACAGTACATTCAATAATAGGTGAAAAGCCACGCCTATTTTGAAAAAGGATTATTTGGTACCCTTCGGCTAAAGCGTCTCTCATTTCTCCAATCAACCGATCACTGAAATGTCCTGTCATAAGACGTTTTCGGTGTTTGTCCTTAATGTCAACCAACTCGATTTCGGGCATTAAGACTTGGTTGAAACGTTCCTTGATACGGGCCAAACCATACTTCCCTGTTTGGGCATTATGATAACTTTCCAGACTAGGTGTTGCCGAACCCAACAACACATGGGATTTAAAGAGATTTCCCAAAACAATGGCCGTATCCCGAGCATGGTAGCGCGGTGCGGGGTCAAATTGCTTAAAGGATTGCTCATGCTCTTCATCTACTATAATCAATCCCAAGTCATGGAATGGCAAAAATACCGAAGAACGGGCACCCAAAATAATCTGGGCTTTGGTAGATTGATTCAGCATATTGTACCACACTTCTACCCTTTCATTTACGGAATATCTTGAATGGTATACCGAGACTTGTTCCCCAAAATAGCCTTGCAAACGATTCACCAATTGAGTGGTCAACGCAATTTCGGGCAACAGATAAAGGACTTGTTTTCCTTTTGCCAAAGCGTCTTCGATAAGCTTTACATACACTTCGGTTTTCCCTGAAGACGTAACGCCGTGAAGCAAGGCTACCTGTTCCTTTTCAAAAGCATCTCTAATGCTGTTTAATGCTTGCTCTTGATGTGTATTAAGTGATTTGTCCCTTGTTTTTGCCAGACCGCCATAGTCCACTCTATCCTGCTGAATATAGTATTCCTCTAAAATCCCTTTATCAATCAAAGCCTTAATAATGGCAGACGAAGCTTGACTTTTTTCTGACAAATAAGAAACCCTTACAGGCTTTTTGGTACTTGCTGAAATGGAAAACAAAGTGAGAATGACTTCTTTCTGTTTGGGAGCTCTATCCAATTCATCCAAAAGTTTTTGCAACGCTTCTTCTCCTGTATACTCAACATGTAACTTGACGTAACGCACCAATTTAGGTGTATACTTTTCATACAGCTCTTCCTGAACCGTAATAAGTTGTTTATCCAATAAGCGCTTGATAACCGGCAAGGCATTTTTCCGCTCTATGATAGACGCTATTTCATGGATGGTTAACGAACTTTGATGATGCAAGGCTTCGTACACCAGAAACTCGTCGTCTTCCAACTCACTATCCTTAATTTCTATACGGTTATTTTTTTGAACAATAGTTTCGCTTTCCAAAATAAACGCACTGGGCAAAGCCGCTCGCATAACGTCGCCAAGGGTGCATAAATAATAACTTGCAATCCATTGCCACAACTCCAACTGGGCATGGGTTACCACAGCAACCTCATCCAGTATTTGATGAATGTCCTTAGCCTCATAAACCTGGGGTTCACTGGTATGGATTTTGAGAACGAGCGCCGTGTAAATCTTGCTCTTTCCAAAAGGCACAGCCACCCGCATGCCAGGTTTTAGAAAGTTGGCTTCGGTGGGTGAAATCTTATAGGTGAAGGTTTTTTCTAAAGGAATGGGCAGTATGACATCAATAAAAAAGCCCATTAGTACTTATTCCGTAATTTATTCAGTGAAACATTCAATTCAAATCCCAATAGCAGGATATTCGAGTTCAACCACATGTAAAACAACAAAATCAACAAGGCTCCAATAGAGCCGTAAAGCTCGTTGTACTTAGAAAAATTCTCAATATAAATTCCGAAGAGATAAGAAATGACCAAAATCAAAATCGTGGTCAATAAGGCACCTATGGAGAAAAACTTGGACTGTTTACCCTCCTTGGTCCCAAAGTAATATAAAATGGCTGTTGCAATATAGACCATAAATACATAGAAGGCATATTTTGCCACTGTAATCCAGAAGGTACTGTTGTCCTTCTTGGCCAGGCCATTGTTTTCCAAGGTTTCAAAAAAGTCCGGAATGATATAAATTTCAAAATAACCTACAACGGCCACCGTTACAATTACCAAGAAAGCCAAAATCAAGGCAACTCCCAAAGCATATAAATACTGATTGAAAACATTGCGTGTTAACTGTTCGTGATAGGAATTTTCAAATCCCGAAAACACTGCACTAACACCATTTGCCATTAAGAAAATGGACAACAAAAAAACGGAGGACAACAAACCTGCTTGTTGGTTTCCTTGAATGTTCTCAAAAATGCTCTTAAAGAAAAACTCTGAGGTACTTGGTGGCAAAAACGACTCCAAAAACCGGGAAAATTCACCTTGGAAACCGTCAATAGGTATATAGGGTATCAAAATTAAAATGAAAAGCAAAAACGGAAAAATGGCGGTAAAAAAACTAAAAGCAATGGCACTTGCCCTAGAGGTTAAGGCGCCTTTAACAATCCCGGTGATATAAATTTCCACCAAATCATAAATGGAAAGTCCCTCAAACCCCGGTAACTTAATGCTTTTAAGCAGTTTTACCAAGAGGTTAACAACAGGGATTTTGGCTAGCTTGTCTTCAATTTCCTTCGACATACTACATGGCTTTCAAACTTAAATCCATATTGTAAACGGAATGGGTCAACGCGCCGCTAGAGATAAAATCCACACCGCATTCGGCATACTTTCTAGCGGTTTCCTCGGTAATTCCACCAGAAGATTCGGTCAAGCATTTGCCGTTTATGAGTTTAACGGCCAACTTGGTATCTTCATAATTGAAATTATCCAGCAAGATTCTGTACACGCCATCACTTTGCAGAATTTCCTTGACTTCGTCCAAATCTCGGGCTTCAACAATAATTTTTAAATCCCTTCCTGTGTCCTTCAGATAGGCTTTGGTCTTATCAATGGCTTTGGTAATGCCTCCCGCAAAATCAATATGATTGTCCTTCAACATAATCATATCATACAAAGCAAACCGGTGGTTTTCTCCACCACCAATCTTCACGGCCCATTTTTCCAATGCTCGAATTCCCGGTGTGGTTTTTCTGGTATCCAATATTTTGGTGTTGGTACCTTCCAATAAATCTACAAATTTTCTTGTTTTGGTGGCTATAGCGCTCATACGCTGCATGGCGTTGAGCACTAGTCGCTCGGCCTTTAAGATGGATTGTGAAGGGCCTTCTACATAAAAAGCGATATCGCCATGTTGCACATTGCGGCCATCAATTATAAAGGTTTTCATTTTCAGGTTTTTGTCTACATACCTGAATACCATTTTGGCAAATTCAACTCCTGCAAGAACGCCTTTATCTTTTACCAACAATTTGGCTTTTCCCTGTGCCGTTGCAGGAATACAAGCCAAGGAACTGTGATCGCCATCGCCCACATCTTCCCTAATGGCATTCGCAATAATGAGCTCCAACTCTTTGTTAACTTGTTCCTGACTTATCATTCTGTTTAGTTTTATGTAAAAATACTAATCAATTAACAATTTACAATGAGCAATCAACAATTCCTAAGGTGATACATCGTTGAATTGTGTAATTGTTAAATGGCCTACCTATTTCATCGTTGAATGGTCTTCCGTTTAATTGACAGTACCATCTGAAAATTTCAATTGCTACGGAAGACTGCCAAACGTTTTCCTTATTCCAGCTTCTAAACTGATGTTCCTTTGGAAATCAGCATCAAGTCCAAGACTTGACTTTCTACTTTATACTTTTAACTTTGTACTTTTAACTTTTCTAATGACCATCAAACTCCTAGCCATTGGCAAAACCGACAACAAACACTTGCAAGCTCTTATTGACGAGTACCAAAAGCGCTTGGGTTTTTACATCAAGTTTGAGTTTGAAATCATCCCTGATCTCAAGAATAGTAAAAATTTGAGTGAAGACCAACAAAAGCAAAAGGAAGGTGAACTGATCTTAAACAAACTCTCCTCTACCGATACGCTGATTTTATTGGACGAAAACGGTAAGCACTATGCCTCGGTAGCGTTTGCCGATTATTTGCAAAAGCACATGAACTCCGGCATGAAACAACTGGTGTTTGTCATTGGTGGCCCCTATGGTTTTTCTCCTGAAGTGTATGCAAAAAGTAATGGGAAACTGTCACTTAGCAACATGACCTTTTCCCATCAAATGATTCGTTTGTTTTTTATAGAGCAACTGTATCGTGGCTTTACCATTTTACGGAATGAGCCATACCATCACAGATAAATTACTTGTCGTTTTTCACTCTAATACACACTTTCTGATTTCTTTTAACCTTTACTGCCAATAATGAATTAATGGTTGTAAAGCCCAAAATCAAAGCCATGAAAAGATACTTCCAGTTTGGATTGTCTTTAAACAAGTAAGCACTCAGCAGTAGTAAACCTGCCCAAACCAATGCGTTTATTAAAATAAGTTTTCTCATAATTTATGAGACGCTATTTCACACGTTTTGTTACAAACTTAGTGATGAGCAAACTGCTGTTTGCGTTTTTGCAACTGCTTATCCAAGTCGCTAATGGTTTCCTTTACTGCCATTTCGTAGTTTTTCTCATTGGAAGTCGCAAAGATTTTTGGGCCAGGCAAACTTAATTCCATATTACATATATGACCAAGCAAATTATCCTTGCCCTCCAATTTAAAAGCCACATCACAAGAGATAAGCCAGTCGTATTTTTTAGCAAGTTTTTCTAATTTTTCTTTAGTGTAAGTTGAAAGGGATTCGCTGGAATCCATGTTGACGTATTGAATATTGACAGTCATAGTTCTAGTTTTATATTCTGCTAAAATAAAGTTATTAATTAAAATTGAAAACTTTTA
>JAGQZG010000077.1 GCA_020435705.1 Mangrovimonas sp. | reverse complement strand
CACCTACCAAATAGGCAAAAAACCTTGGTTCTGAAAAAACAACAGCCGAAGTTTTCACTTCGGCTTTTTTATTTGTCAGGAGAGTAATCTAACGGCAACAAAGCAGCCATACGCTTATAGCCAAAAACACCAGAGAAAAAAAGCTTTTCCACTGGCTGATGGATCCCAAATTGATCAATGTAAAAAGTATCGTAATTATCAATCATCATTAAAGCAGATTGTTCTGCCTTTTTGTACTGAATCACAACTTTGGGCACTTTCATTATCACTTTGGTTTTGTCAGGATTATCTTCTTGAACCTCTAGATAATCATACGACTTAACAGGGAGAAATAAATTCGATTGCCCCGAAGTATCCTGAATATATGTATCAAAACCTTCTTCGTTTAAACGTTTATCCCTCAAAGCTCTCATAAAATGCAACGAAGACCCAAAATATTCTGCTTTCCTATTTTTCAGATATTTCTTTTTTGGCTTTTCTTTCAATTCTAAAAAAACGCTGGTTCCACTATAATATACATAATCAATACCTGCAAAATCACTAAAACTTTCTTTAAAATGAACTTCAAACTGAACCATACTGTATTTTAGTTCATAGCCCAGATACTTGTTTATGACCCGAACAGGTACGTCACAAGAAGCCCAAAGGGTTTTGGTTGAAGGTTGATAGACTAGCTCTATAGCCTCTTCATTTAAAATCTTGCAAGAAGATGCAGATAGCTCGCTACCCAAAAACTCCCGTCTAAAGACATCCATCTTTCGCTTTCTAGGCCATGGATCGGTTTCCAAAATCACGGTATCTAATGCTTCTACCTTTTCAGCTAGGTAAATAATTTCTAAGTCTTTTATACTTTCTGAAGCTATAAATTGGGTTTCATAACCCAAGTAACTTACCACTAAAGTGGCTTGTGTAGAGGCTGAACTTTCCAATTTGAAAGCGCCTTTTTCATTAGTGATTGAGCCTATGGTCGTACCATCAAAATAAACCGAAACACCCATCAAAGGTTCTCGTGTTTGACCATCTAAAACGTGACCTATGATAGTTTGAGAAAAAACTTCCTGAATGGTAAGTAAAAGAATTAGCAGAAAAAAACTACTCTTCATTTTGCTCTGAAAGTTTCCGTTCCAATTCCGCTTGGAATTCTTCCATAACCGGTCTTACAGTACTTTCGGGTAAATCGGCAATCTTAATGTACATCAACCCATCAACGGAATTGTTGAACAACGGATCTACATTAAATGCCACCAGCTTTGCATTCTGCTTGATATATTTTTTCAATAAAACGGGTAAACGCAAGGCTCCTGGTTCTACCTCATCAATGATTTTGTCAAACTTGTTCAAATCGGCTTCACTTTCGTCAAAAACAAAATCCTTATCGGCATCTTTCAATTTGACCTTAAACTCCTTTTTTGGCCTCACATACTGTGCTACATAAGGGTCATAGTAGTGCGACTTCATGAACTCAATCATAAGTGACTTGGAGAAATTGGAAAACTGATTGCTAATGCTCACACCACCAATCAAATACTTATGCTCTGGATAGCGAAGTGTGGTGTGGACAATGCCTTTCCATAAAAGGAATAAGGGCATGGGTTTTTGTTGGTAATCCTTGATGATAAACGCTCGACCCATTTCAATGGATTGGCTCATCATGGGATACAGTTCTGGTTCAAACCTAAACAAGTCCTGAAGATAAAACCCATCAATACCGTAAGCCTTGTAAATTTGAGACCCCAAGCCCATTCGATAGGCCCCCGCTATGAGTTTGCAGTCATCGTCCCAAAGGAACATGTGATGGTAGTAATTGTCAAAATGATCCAAATCGATAGCTTGATTTGTGCCTTCGCCAACTTCCCTAAAGGTAATCTCTCTCAATCTTCCAATTTCCCTTAATATATTGGGCATTTTATCGGCAGGAGCGAGAAAGACCTCATAATTCTTGCTTTGTAAAAGCCTTAGGTTTTCCTTGCGAAGCGCTTCCACTTCTTTCATCATCAAGTTGGCATCTACTGGCGTTACAATACTTTCAGGCGCTTTTTGAACTTTTAATGACGATGAAATATTGCCTAGAATGTTTTGTTTGTTCTCAAAACTATTGGAAAGAATATAGGTTTTCCTCCTAATGAAATCGCAGAACTCGTCCAGACTTTCATGCTCTTTTTGATCGGCCACGGAAATGGGTTTCCCTATCCGCACTTTTATCACACGGTTTTTTTGAGTCAATAATTCCGAGGGCAGCTTGGCGGTACGCAGCGTATCACTAATCTTAGACAATCTATAAAACAAGCGACTGTTCTTTGCATGGAAATAAATAGGTACCACGGGAACTTCGGCTTTTTGCACCAGCTTCATGGCGGCATATTCCCATGGTCTATCAACCACTAATTTTCCATCACGATACGTGGAAACTTCTCCTGCGGGGAAAATACCCAGCGGATGGCCCTCTCTTAAATGGAGAATGGAGTTCTTGAACCCAATCATACTGGACTTGACATCCTTCTTGTCTTCAAACGGATTGACCGGCATGATGTAGGGTTTCAAAGGTTCAATTCTATGGAGAAGGAAATTGGCTACTATTTTAAAATCCTTGCGCTGTTCAAGCATCAACTTCAAGAGTAAGATACCATCTATACCTCCCAATGGATGGTTGGATACCGTGACATAAGAACCGTCTTTGGGTAACCGCTTGATATCTTCCTCAGGAATTTCAAATCGGATTTGGAACTCGTCCAAAATGCTATTGACAAAATCCAATCCTTCAAGATGTTTGTTTCTGTTGTAGATCTTGTTAAGGGTGGAGATGTTCAAGACCTTCATCAATAACCAACCCAAAAAAGTACCCACAAACCCGTATTTATCTGCTTTGATAACACTGGCTACTTCTTTTGCCGTAACTAATCCCGAGGTTGATTTCATCAGTTTGTAAAGTTAATAAATGTTTACTTAGTTACAACTTGAACCGTTTCTTGGGTCAACTGTTTCAAAAGCACCGTTTTATCTTTTTCTATTTGCTGAATGGCCTCTTCAGTATAATGCCTGATAGTATAGAGCGATACATTCTCGTAACAGGTTACTTTAAACTTGGCCATTAAATGCTGAAGCAATTTTTCAAGATGGTTATAATTGTTATCAAAACATACTGAAAAGCTAATTGCCGAATTCTGAATGACATCCACCTTCATTTTGTATAAGTGCAAAAGTTTAAAGATGTCACTAATATTATCTTCAACAATATAGGAAAAATCCAAAGAGGACAAACTTACCAATACCAGATTTTTCTTGACTATATAACAAGGAATCTGGGGTTTTATTTTGATGCCTTTGCCTACTCTGGTACCAGGCTGTCCCGGATTTACAAATGATTTTACATACAATGGAATTTCCTTTCTCTGCAAAGGTTGCAACGTTTTTGGGTGAATAACAGAGGCCCCGTAAAAAGCCAGTTCTATAGCTTCTCTATAAGATAGCTGATGTACCAATTGGGCATTTTCAAAATAACGCGGATCGGCATTTAAAACGCCAGGAACATCTTTCCAAATAGTTACACTTTCGGCATTTAAACAATAGGCCAAAATAGCCGAAGTATAATCACTCCCCTCACGACCTAAAGTGGTAGTAAAATTATTGGCATCGCTGCCCAAAAACCCTTGGGTAATATTAAGAGTCTTTCTGTTTATTTTTTTTGAAATGCGCTCTTGGGTCAAGTCCCAATCAACTTTTGCATTTCTATAGTAATTATCGGTTTTTATCAGATCGCGTACATCCAGCCAAGTGTTTTTTAAACCTACTGCTTCCATATAGGCACTTACTATGGTGGTTGAAAGCAACTCTCCATAACTTACTACCTGATCATAGACAAAATCATAATCGGGCGACTTGTTATGGTCAAAGAAAACCGTCAATTCAGTAAACAATTTTGAAACTTGCTTGAAAACAGAATGGTTTTCATTGTCAAACAAATCCAATAAAATACTGTTGTGGTATTTTTTTATTTCCTGAATAGAGCTTTGCAACTCCTTTTTATTGTTGAAATAATTCTTCACGACAACTTCAAAGGCATTGGTAGTTTTCCCCATAGCCGAAACCACCAAAAGTGTGTCTTGAAACCCAACAGTGTTTAAGACATGTACTACATTCTTGATACCTTCGGCATCCTTGACAGAGGCACCACCAAACTTGAATATTTTCATTTATATTGAAGCTATTTTTTCAAATCCGTCTTTATGTATATGCACCACGTTCCAATCGCTTAAGACTTTGGCGCCAGATTTTTCATAAAAATCAATAGCCGGTGTATTCCAGTCCAGAACTTCCCACTGCACCCGATTTACTTGCTGTTCCACGGCAAACTCCATCACTCGTTTGTACAAAGCATAGCCTATTCCTTTTCCCCTAAACTTATCATTCACAATCAAATCTTCCAGATGAAGTGCTTTGCCTTTCCATGTGGAGAACCGAAAAAAAACCAACGCCATACCAACAATCCCGTCCATAGAATCTGCTACAAAACAGGTAAACATAGGACGCTCTCCAAACCCTTCGGCTTCCAAAACGGCCTCATCAATAATCACCGCATCCGGCTCTTTTTCAAAAATAGCAAGCTCCTTGATAAGTTTCAGGATATCGGGTATATCTTCTCTTTGGGCTAAACGAATTACATAGTCCATTCTAAGCATTTAAACTCTCAAAGATAAACCAATTGAGATTATTTAACCTTTAATTAATTTACGAAAACGTTATAGTTCCATGGAAAATATGCGATATTTGTACAGCTAAACCGTTAACTATGTCTCAAAAAAACCAAACGCTGGGTGAATTTATCATTGAAAACCAAGCCTCCTTTAAATATACCACTGGTGAACTCTCAAGACTTATTAACTCCATTAGACTAGCAGCCAAAGTGGTAAACCACGAAGTAAACAAAGCAGGGTTGGTTGACATTATAGGCAAAGTGGGCGAAACGAACATTCAAGGGGAAGACCAACAGAAATTGGATGTTTATGCCAACAACAAGTTTATCCAAACTTTAATCAACAGGAATATTGTATGTGGCATTGCCAGTGAAGAAGAAGATAACTTTGTGAGTATCAATAGTCAAGATGAAAACCATCAAAATAAATATGTGGTGTTGATTGATCCTTTAGATGGTTCTTCCAATATTGATGTGAATGTGTCTGTGGGGACCATTTTTTCTGTGTATAGAAGAATAACCCCTGTTGGCACTCCAGTACAAATTGAAGATTTTCTTCAAGAAGGGAACAAACAAGTAGCTGCTGGCTACGTTATTTACGGAACATCAACCATGCTAGTGTATACAACTGGCTATGGCGTTAATGGGTTTACATTGAATCCCGCTATTGGAACTTTTTATTTATCACATCCCAACATGAAATATTCTGAAGATGGCACCATTTATTCCATAAATGAAGGTAATTATATCCACTTTCCGCAGGGCATAAAAAACTACATTAAGTATTGCCAAATGGAAGAAGGTGATAGACCTTATACCAGTCGTTATATCGGTTCTTTGGTGTCCGATTTTCATAGAAACATGATTAAAGGCGGTATTTACATTTACCCACAAACCTCCCAGAATCCCAACGGGAAACTAAGGTTGCTATACGAGTGCAATCCCATGGCTTTTCTTGCTGAACAAGCTGGAGGTAAAGCCAGCAATGGCTTTCAAAGAATCATGGATATCCAACCAACCCAATTACACCAACGCGTTCCCTTTATCTGTGGTAGCAAGAACATGGTGGAAAAAGCCGAGGAGTTTATGAGAAACGCATAAAAAAAGCGAACCCATTTGGTTCGCTTAACTATTCAAAAATCAGTGGTTACTGATTCATATGTTTCATCTTGTCCATAAAGGTGTCCAAATCTACTTTTTCAGAAACCAAATTCAAAGCTTTATCTACAATATAGCCCACATTTTCATGTGAAAAGCCTAGGCCAATAGCTATCTTCTTTAGCAAGCGCTCTTCGTCATCTCCTTTAATATGATCTACGTGCACCATGCGAGCCAAGTCATAAAGACGCTCCAATCTGTGATCATAAGATAGCGGATGGTTTATGGGATGCGACATATAATCCTTAAGGATTGCTTTATATTCATCATCAGAAACATCAAGATTTCTGGCCAATCTATCAAGGAATGCTTTTTCCTCATCACTTATCACACCATCTTCCATGGCAACTCTAACAATAGCTGCAAAATGGTCTTTGTTGCGTTTTCTAAATCCGCCGTCAAATAAATCTAAAATGGACATATGTTTGTTTTTAAGCGGTGCAAATATAAACCTATTAATAGTTTTAATCAATTTTCTAAAGAACAAATATTCTATATTTGCACAAATAAATTTTCGTGAGCAAAACCCAAATCACGCAAGCCTTTGCACAGACTTTGCAACTGCAAAATCTGCGAACTTCTATGGCCTTATCCGAAGGTAGAATGCACTTAAAAGGTCTTGTAGGTTCTTCTTTTTCCTTTGTTGTTTCCGAGGTTTTTCAAACCAGTGAAAAACCCTTTCTTATCATTTGCAATGACAAAGAAGAAGCCGCCTACTACCTTAATGATATAGAACAATTGCTGGACACCAAAAATGTCTTGTTCTACCCAGGAAGTTATAGAAGGCCCTATCAAATTGAAGAAACCGACAATGCCAACGTACTTCTTCGTGCCGAAGTGTTGAATCGCATAAATTCCCGAAGAAAACCTGCTATTATTGTTACTTATCCTGAAGCACTCTTTGAACAAGTAGTGACCAGAAAGGAACTAGAACGCAATACCTTGAAGATTTCTGTGGGCGATGATCTTTCTATTGATTTTGTAAATGAAGTGTTGTTTGAATACCGTTTCAAACGGGTGGATTTTGTGACCGAACCGGGCGAGTTTTCAGTACGCGGCGGTATTGTGGATGTGTTCTCTTTCTCAAATGATAATCCGTATCGTATAGAGTTTTTTGGCAACGAAGTAGAAAGTATTCGCACGTTTGATGTAGAAACACAATTGTCTACAGAGCAAATCAAGAAAATCAACATTATTCCCAATGTGGAAAACAAATTTTTGGATGAAAAAAGAGAAAGCTTCCTTCAATATATTGATTCAAAAACAGTGGTGTTTTTGAGCAATGCCGACTTGCTATTTTCCAAATTGGACAGCCTCTTCCAAAAAGCTGAAGAGGCCTTTCAACTGCTCTCCAAAGACCTGAAGCATGCTTCCCCTGAAGAATTGTTCTGCAATGCAACGCTTTTCAAAAAACAGATTTTGGAATTTGGTTTAGTGGAGTTTGGCTCAACTTCAGTCTTTTCCAGAGAGAATAGCATTGTTTTTAACACGACTCCACAACCTGCCTTCAACAAAAATTTCGAATTGCTCATTAATAATCTAAATGACAATCATGATAAGGGCTATTCCAATTACATAGCTTGTGTGAGCGAGCAACAGGCCAACCGACTTGAAGCCATTTTTAAGGATGTGGAAGACCAGGTTCATTACAAAACCTTTGTGCTTTCCATACATCAAGGGTTTATAGACCATGACACAAAAATTGCCTGTTATACGGATCATCAAATTTTTGAACGCTACCACAAGTTTAGCATTAAAAATGGGTATTCCAAAAAACAGGCTATTACGCTAAAAGAGCTAACCAACCTGGAAATTGGCGATTATGTAACCCACATTGACCACGGTATTGGAAAGTTTGGCGGTCTTCAAAAAATAGACGTTGAAGGTAAAAAACAAGAAGCCATTAAACTGATTTATGGCGAACGCGATATCTTGTACCTAAGTATCCATTCCCTTCACAAAATTACCAAATATAATGGCAAGGATGGCACTGCGCCCAAAGTATACAAATTGGGCAGCAAAGCATGGAAGGTGCTGAAACAAAAAACAAAATCCCGAGTCAAGGAAATTGCTTTCAACCTCATCCAATTGTATGCTAAACGCAAACTGGAAAAAGGGTTTCAGTACAATCCTGACAGCTACTTGCAAACCGAGTTGGAAGCCTCCTTTTTATATGAAGATACCCCAGACCAATCTACTGCAACGGCCGATGTAAAAGCCGATATGGAAAGCGAACAACCTATGGATCGCTTAGTGTGTGGCGATGTGGGCTTTGGTAAAACCGAAGTAGCCATCCGAGCCGCTTTTAAAGCCGTAGACAATGGCAAACAAGTGGCCATCTTGGTGCCAACAACTATTTTGGCTTACCAACATTACAGAACCTTTAGCGAGCGCTTAAAAGATTTCCCTGTAACGGTGAATTACCTAAACCGTTTCCGTTCAGCTAAACAGAAAAAGGAAATTTTGGAATCCCTTGAAAAAGGCAGTTTGGACATTATTATAGGCACACATCAATTGGTCAATAAGACTGTTAAGTTTAAAGATTTAGGCCTTTTAATCGTAGATGAAGAACAAAAGTTTGGTGTGGGCGTAAAAGACAAACTCAAAACCATCAAGGAGAATGTAGATGTACTAACCTTAACCGCCACGCCTATTCCACGAACTTTACAATTCAGCTTGATGGCGGCTAGAGACTTATCGGTAATCAACACACCTCCACCCAACCGATATCCTATTGAAAGTCAGGTAATCCGATTTAACGAAGATGTGATTCGGGACGCCATTTCCTATGAAATACAACGTGGTGGCCAAGTGTTCTTTGTCCATAACCGCATAGAAAACATCAAGGAAGTTGCTGGCATGATCCAGCGATTGGTACCCGACGCCAAAATAGGTATTGGCCATGGGCAATTGGACGGTAAAAAACTTGAGCAATTGATGTTGGGCTTTATGAGTGGCGACTTTGATGTGCTGGTAAGCACTACGATTATTGAAAGTGGTTTGGATGTGCCTAATGCCAACACCATTTTTATCAATAATGCCAATAACTTTGGCTTGAGTGACTTGCATCAAATGCGTGGCCGTGTAGGACGAAGCAATAAAAAAGCCTTCTGTTTTTTCATCACACCCGAATATTCGGCCATGACACCCGACGCCAGAAAACGCATCCAAGCTTTGGAAGAGTTTACCGATTTGGGCAGCGGGTTCAACATTGCCATGAAAGATTTAGAGATTCGTGGTGCGGGCGATTTGTTAGGTGGTGAACAAAGTGGGTTCATTAATGAAATTGGCTTTGAAACCTATCAAAAAATTCTTCAGGAAGCTATTGAAGAACTCAAAGAAAACGAGTTTAGAGAGTTATACCACGACGATAAAAAGGAGAAAACCTATGTGAGCGATATTACCATTGATACCGATTTCACCCTGCTTTTCCCTGACGATTATGTGAACAACATTACCGAACGATTGAATCTTTACACCAAATTGAACGAGCTCAAGACCGAAGACGAATTGGCCAAATTTGAAATGGAGTTGATAGACCGTTTTGGGGAGTTGCCCCAAGAAGTTAAAGATTTGTTGAATAGTGTGCGTATTAAATGGATAGCTGTTAAATTAGGGCTTGAAAGACTGGTCATGAAACACGGTAAACTAGTGGGTTACTTCATTAGTGACCAAAAAAGCAGTTTTTACCAAAGTGCAAATTTTGGAAAAGTATTACATTACATACAACTGTATCCTATGGACTGTAAAATGAAAGAAAAAGAAACCCGAAATGGCTTAAGATTGTTGCTTACCTTTGAGAATATTAAATCGGTTGACCGTGCGCTGCAAGTCTTGAAGCCCATTTTGGCTCAATAATTGAATTGTTTACAAAAATAAAACTCATGAAATCCATTTTCAGTTTCCTCCTTTTATGTTCTCTTGTGGCCTCTGCACAACACACCATAAGCGGAACGTTTTTGCCCGCCGAAAATTTTTCAAACATTTTTCTGTATAAATCGTCTCCTTCAGGCTCTACCTATATTGAAAGAAGCGCCGTGCAACCCGATGGAAGTTTCTCTTTCACCTTAGATGACAAGACAAAAGCAGGAATTTACAAGTTGGTTTACAATCTTCCCGTGGAAGAAAACAACTTTGACTTGATTTATGATGGCAACGAAAATATCAAATTGTCCTTTGAAACAGGCAAAGAACTGGTGTTTGAGGAATCACAGGAAAACATGTTATGGACGTCCTACCTGAAAAGCATCAATATCCCCATGAATGCGTTGAGTTCATTTTATTCTGAAGAAAAATTGGAAGCCACATCGTATACCAAAATTGCCCATAATCTTAAAACCATACAACAAGATTTTGAAGAAAAAGCCGAAGGACTTCTGGTTTTGGAATTCATTAAAGCCAATAAACCCTACATCCCTTCCGAAATGGAAGCCTTGGGAACTTACTTTAACCATGTAAGGGAAACCTTTTTTAGATCAATTGATTTTAGCAACCCTTTGCTGCAAAGCAGTGACTACCTGACCAATAAAGTGCTCACTTTTGTTTTTGATTTGGTTTCCAACCCAAATAATGAATTTTACCAAGAGCAAATTGACCGTTTGGCAACCAGTATTGGAAATGACAATAAAACCGTGCAAAAGAATTATTTGTTCTTGCTTTGGCAACAGTTTGTGGATATGAAAAATAACGAAGTAGCCAACTACATTAGCTCCCGCTACTTGGAAAAATTGGCTAATGACACAAAAGACAAGATGCTTTTGGAAACCATTGTTGCACATAAAAACACAACCTTGGGCAGCGTGGCCCAAAACTTTGACATTCCCTTAACCGAAAATGGCCAGGAAATCACCACCACGCTACATGATTTAAAAGGCGCCAAGCAGTATTTATTGATTTTCTGGAGCAGCACTTGCGGACACTGTTTGAATGAGCTTCCAAAATTGAGAGACTTTTTAAAAGATGTTCCTAAAGAAACATTGACTGTAGTTGCCTTTGGCATGGAGGATGAAGATTCTCCGTGGAAAGCAGTGATAAAAAAATTCCCTGAATTCATTCACGTTTTAGGATTGGGCAAGTGGAACAATCCCATATCCGATTTGTACGGTGTCCAAGCCACACCTTCCTATTTTTTATTGGATAAAGACAAAAAAATTATTGCCAAACCTGAGGATGTAGAAGCTTTATTAAATTTATTGAAAAGCACTCCCTAAACCAAACTCCATTGGTAAGTATCAATTCTAAAAATTTGACGAAGGTTAACTTTAATCGTTAAAAATTAACATTTCATCTAATATTTTATGCTTAAATGAATGTAATTGTAAGTATTTTCTTTTTTTGTTTACATTTGAAATGTCGAAGAGTAATTCTTACATATTTAGGAAGTGTGTGAGTTTACTTGAGACAGATTGATCAATTCTAACCGACATCGGTTTTTTAAAAAAAATTGTCTGACAATCATTTTGGTTGTTGGGCAAGAAACTTCCTAAAATAAAACTTCCTTACACTTCCTATTTAACTTCCTAAAACGGTTTGGGGATTGCCAATGTCGTTCGCAATCTCTATGCCTTGAACTTAAC
>JAGQZG010000076.1 GCA_020435705.1 Mangrovimonas sp. | reverse complement strand
ATGGTCAAGAAAGCTAAAAATCCTAAATACTGATCGAATTCAAACATGATTTTCTGTTTTGTTTTCGCAAAGATAATGTAAACACTCTATTTTTACAATAGCTTTTTAAATTTTATCAACAGGGTTATTATCAATATAAGACTTGGCAATAATGTCCTTGGTTGTTCACCAATTGTTCAACTTGTTGCGAAAAAAAGGTTTGGGTTTCAAATACATTTTTTGCTCTTACAACTATCTCTTCAAGGTTATTCTTCACTTCTTGTGATGGTAAGAGCAGGCTTACTTCTTCTTGAATTTGGAGCTTCTAAAAGCCTTCAACAATGCATCGCCATGGGCTTTAGTGTTAAAATTCATATTCACTCCAAAATCCAATCCGTTCACGTAACAACTGTACAGTATTTGATGCATGATAGTATCTCCATCCTTGCTGTAAATGGTAAAAGAGTAGGTATGAAAATCAAGTCCGTCAATGGTTTCTATGGTTGTTGCTGAGGAATCAGTAGGTATGCCTCTATTTTGATAGGTGGTATAGATCACACCTTTCAAAAACTTGTTATTGTCCTCCCATTCGCCCTGATATTCCAACTTGAAGGGTTCGGAAGTAGCATGAAAATTATTGAAAACATCCTTTTCAAATGAAATTAGGTTTCTTAATTGGCTAAAATCAATTTCGCCATCCAGTGTTTCTTCAAGAGCATCTTTACCTACTTCATTGCGTTTATTGGACTGTGATTTTTCAATGACATCCCAACCATCAGGAATTTTCATTGCCCAGCCTATTTCATCACTTGTATAAATATTGTTCACGATTTTCCCTTCGTCTACTTGACTGTTGGAATCAAACTGTTTACATGATACTACAGTTATCAATACAAAGAGTAAAATTCCTCTTAAAATGAGTCGTATTGCCATTGTTTTTATAATTCCCTAATTAGCGTTGGTTTCTTAACCTCTAAAATTAAAGGATTTGGTACTTCCTGCATGTGATCAAACCCTCAAAATTTTCTCCATTTTACGGCCTTTAGCCAGCTCGTCCACCAATTTATCCAAATACCTTACTTGCTGTGTAAGTGTGTTTTCAATTTCTTCCACTCTGTAACCGCAAATAACGCCTGTAATCAACTTGGCATTTGGGTTGAGGTTGGCTTTTTCAAAAAAGATTTCAAACGTGGCTTTTTCGTTCATGAGTTGTTGCAATTGGGCATCATTAAAGCCTGTTAACCATTCAATTACCTCATGAAGTTCTTCTTTGGTACGGCCCTTCTTCTCTACCTTAGTTACATAATGTGGGTAAACCGATACAAAAGTCATTTGGGCTATACGCTGGTCGTGTTTGCTAGTATCACTCATTGTTTTATTAAAAAAGGTTGTATTGGCTAAGATACTTTATTTAATCCCAAGAAAAAAGCTGTTTGCCCATTACGACTTTAACACTCGTTAACCATTAGCGTTAAACATGGGTTAAACCACCTATTTCTTTCGTTGAGCAGTGGCCATTTTTTTAACTTTAGGTGTACTGAATTAGTAATCTTAAATCAATTAAAAAATGAAAGATTTAAAAAGTAAAAGAGTAGCCATTCTAGCTACCGACGGATTTGAAGAAAGCGAATTGAGCATGCCTAGACAAGCATTGCAAAACGCAGGTGCCACTGTAGATATTATTTCTGACAAAAGTGGACGCATTAAATCCTGGACCAATGGGAACTGGGGTAAAGAATACCCTGTAGACCAAACACTAGATCAAGCAATTCACAGTAGCTATAATGCTCTTATGTTACCTGGTGGTGTCATGAATCCCGATACCCTTCGTAGAAATGGGAAAGCCGTTTCTTTTGTAAAATCATTTTTTGAAAACCATAAACCTGTGGGCGCTATTTGTCATGCACCATGGTTACTGGCTGAAGCCGATGTTTTAAAGAACCGAAAAGTAACCTCGTTCAACTCTATTAAAAGAGATATTGAAAATGCCGGAGCTAACTGGGTTGATGAAGAAGTGGTTGTAGATGAAGGCTTGGTAACCAGCAGACATCCAGCCGATTTGAATGCTTTTTGCAACAAACTCATAGAGGAAGTCTATGAAGGTAAGCATGAAGAACAAATGGCATAACCATCTAGAAATATGAAACCATAACGAGGCCACAAATTGTGGCCTTTTTCTTGTTATAATTCTATTCAATTTTTACCGCAAACCCTTAAAAAAGACGTAAATTTGTGTCTCTTTAAACTCAACATATTATGAACTACAGAATAGAAAAAGATACAATGGGCGAAGTAAAAGTGCCTGTTGATAAACTTTGGGGTGCACAAACCGAACGTTCCAGAAACAATTTCAAAATTGGACCAGCCGCTTCCATGCCTTTGGAAATAGTTTATGGATTTGCCTATCTGAAAAAAGCCGCTGCTTATGCCAACTGTGAATTGGGTGTGCTTTCTACGGAAAAGCGAGATATAATTTCAACTGTATGTGATGAAATTCTAGAAGGTAAACATGACAATCAATTTCCATTGGTTATCTGGCAAACCGGAAGTGGCACGCAAAGTAACATGAATGTAAATGAAGTAATAGCCAATAGAGGGCATCAATTGGCTGGCAAAGTTGTAGGTGAAGGAGAAAAAACCATCCAGCCCAATGACGATGTGAACAAGTCCCAATCGTCTAACGATACCTTTCCAACAGGCATGCATATTGCAGCCTACAAGAAAATAGCCGAAACCACCATACCGGGTGTTATCAAACTGCGCAATACCTTGCATGAAAAATCGGTCGCTTTCAAAGATGTTGTGAAAATAGGACGTACCCACTTGATGGATGCAACACCGCTAACTTTAGGACAAGAATTTTCCGGCTATGTATCGCAATTGGACCACGGCTTGAAAGCGTTGGAAAACACGCTACCGCATTTGGGTGAATTGGCCCTTGGCGGAACAGCGGTAGGAACTGGATTGAACACACCGGAAGGCTATGATGTACTTGTTGCTAAATATATTGCTGAATTTACCGGCTTACCCTTTGTAACTGCCGAAAACAAATTTGAAGCATTAGCAGCTCACGATGCCTTGGTAGAAACCCATGGAGCATTAAAGCAACTAGCTGTTTCCTTAAATAAAATTGCCAACGACATCCGTATGCTCGCTTCAGGACCACGCTCAGGAATAGGTGAAATTATTATTCCAGCCAACGAACCTGGCAGTTCCATCATGCCTGGAAAAGTTAATCCCACGCAATGTGAAGCCATGACTATGGTGTGCGCACAAGTCATGGGTAATGACGTTACGGTAACCGTTGGTGGTACTCAAGGGCACTACGAATTGAATGTTTTCAAACCCGTAATGGCAGCTAATGTGTTACAATCAGCACAGTTATTGGGTGATGCTTGTGTGAGTTTTGAAGAACATTGTGCCGTGGGTATTGAGCCCAATCATGATGTCATTAAAAAATTATTGAACAACTCATTAATGCTTGTTACCGCCTTAAACACCAAGATAGGATATTACAAAGCCGCTGAAATTGCAAATACAGCCCATAAAAACGGTACTACCTTAAAAGAAGAAGCTATCAATTTAGGTTATGTAACCGCTGAAGAGTATGACGAATGGGTTAAACCCGAAGACATGGTTGGAAGTTTAAAGTAAGAATATTTACTAAGTTAAATTAGTTTTTTCTTACTTTTGCTTAAAATGCTGAAAATCATGAAACAAACTTTACTCAACTACTTTTTGGGGATTTTTTCCATTGCTTGTATCAATGCTCAAACCACTTTTGCTACAAAACAAACAATTAACGCATCCATTTCTTCTGGGCCTTACGTGATTGAATCTGCTCTAATTGACAATGACGCATTCATTGATATAGTTGTTGCTACAGAGCTAGGCAACGTAGTGCAATGGTATAAAAACAATGGCGACGGTACATTCACATTACAACCGTTAGTGTCTTCCTCACTCCCTTATGTTTATGGTTTAAAAATAGCCGACCTTAATGGAGATACATTCAACGACATTATCGCTTGTTCCTATACAGGTAATAAAATCGTTTGGTTTGCTAATGATGGAAATGGTAATTTCGGTAGTGAGCAATTGGTAGCAAATTTAAATTCGGCTGTTACTATAGAAATTGCCAATGTTGATAATGATGGAGATTTAGATGTCATCGGAGCATCTTATAATACTGGGCAAACTAATTGGTACCAAAATGATGGTTCTGGCAATTTTGGATCGGCTCAACCCATTGCCTCTGTTAGCGGCAGCAGTCCGGGCGCAATAAATTCAGCTGATTTTGATGGCGATACCGATATGGATTTTGTTATTGCCAATACTGGTAATGGAACTGTTGAAGTTTATATAAATGATCTAGTTCCTGGTGGTTCTGTATCATTCACTAAGGACCCTAATTCAGTCAGTACAGGCAATACTTATTTGTTCTACTGCTTATTTGCCGATGTAGATAATGATACCAATTATGATATTTTGGTTTCTGATTTAGGATCTGCCTCAGTAAGTGGAAGTCTTATATGGTACAAAAAAGAGATTGATGGTACTTACACTGGAACACCAATTATAACCAGTATTTTCAACCCAGCTGATATTGAATTTAAAGATTTAGATGATGATTCATTAAATGATATTGTGTTAAGTAGTGGTAAATCGGGTGCGGGAAATGATATTGTATGGTTTAAAAATAATGATGGTGGTAATTATGCTTCCGAAGCTGTAATTGATAATACGCAAAGTCAGGCCTACAATCTCACTATTAACGATTTTGATAATGATGTTGATTTAGACATAGCTAGCATTGCTTATAATGACAACGATTTAAATTCATTTGAAAATTTAAAGTACACTCTTTCAATCGATGAATTAACTACTTCACCAGTGTTTATATACCCTAACCCCACAACCTCAAAACTTAATTTCAAAGGCTTTGAGACGGCTTTCAATGTAGATGTCTATGATATCCTTGGAAAAAAAGTAGTTAGCAAACAACTACAACCTTCACAAAGTTTGGATGTTTCCAAACTATCCAATGGTATTTATGTGATTAAATTTCCAGAGTTGAATGTAAGTTACAAATTCATTAAAAACTAGATTTCAACACAAATCATATTACTTTAAAAAGCGCTGAATAGCGCTTTTTTTATTCTGTAATAAATCAATTTTCTTAAATTTATCCTTTACACATCATTATATGACTACATTAATCATCAATATAAAAGAACTCCTTCAAGTCCGACAAACCAACGTAACCATAGTTTCCGGAAAGGATATGAAAATCCTTCCCACACTTAAAAATGCCTATGTTTTGATAGAACATGACACCATTGTGGAATATGGCAGTATGGAAGATGCGGGAAGTTATGATGCCGATGAAGTTATTGATGCCTCAGGAAAAATAGTGTTACCCGCTTGGTGTGATTCCCATACACACCTTGTTTTTTCTGGTGATCGAAGCCAGGAGTTTGTGGATCGAATTAATGGTCTTTCCTATGAAGAAATTGCACATCGTGGTGGCGGTATTCTGAATTCTGCCGAGCGGTTGCAAAAAACTTCCGAAGACGAATTGTTTGAAGCTTCAATGCAACGTCTCGAAACCGTCATTAGAATGGGAACAGGTGCTGTTGAAATTAAGTCCGGTTATGGCCTGACAACGGAAGCAGAGCTTAAAATGCTACGGGTTGCCAAACGTATAAAACGAGAATCCCTTGCTAAAATCAAGGCCACTTTTTTAGGAGCCCATGCGATTCCCAAAGAGTTTAAAGACAACCCTGAAGGATATGTTGATTTGATTATTAACGAAATGATTCCTAAAGTTTCCGAAGAAGACTTAGCCGAATTTGTTGATGTTTTCTGTGAAAAGGGCTACTTTTCATTAAAAGATACCGAAAGAATCTTGAAAGCGGCCAGCGAGAAACATTTAATCCCAAAACTACATGTCAATCAATTTAATGCTTTTGGTGGGGTTGCTCTTGGAGTAAAATACAAGGCTCTTTCCGTAGATCATTTGGAGCAACTGAGTGATGAAGACATTCACGCCCTTAAAGGATCCGATACCATGCCCGTTGCTTTACCTTCTTGCTCCTACTTTCTAGGCATTCCGTACACGCCTGCTCGAAAAATTATAGATGCCGGCTTGCCTTTGGCACTAGCAACCGATTATAATCCTGGATCAACACCCAGTGGCAATATGAATTTTGTTGTTAGCACAGCCTGTATCAAAATGAAAATGACTCCAGAAGAAGCCATTAATGCCGCTACCATCAACGGTGCTTATGCCATGGGCATTTCCAATCAATATGGAAGTATTTGCCGGGGAAAAAAAGCTAATTTAATCATTACCAAGCCTATTGAGAGTTACAACTACCTACCTTATGCTTTTGCCGATAACCACATTGATACGGTAATCCTACACGGTGTCGTAATAAAATAAAAGCCGAAGAACATAGGCTTCGGCTTTCATTACAAGAGAGTTTAAGTTCTATGGATTATTTCAGTGTAAACTCTGCGGTAGAAACTAAATCTTTTTCGTTGTATACGTTTACAACATAATGACCAGCTTCAAAATCTTTGCCGTTTGGCCCAACAAACTCACAAATATCCAAATCTTTGTTTTCGTAGTTGAACTTGCTTATCAAACTGTAAGTCAAGATATCATCACCAAACTGAACTTGGCTGTTTTCTCCCAATGTGTTGTTTTTAGGGTCAATTACTTGAACATACAATTCTTGATCACCGGATTGAACCAATTTATTTTTGGCAACGGTAAAACAAATTTTTAATTTATCGGAACGTCTTGCTCTTTCAGTAGGAACCATTTTGCCTGAATTTCTTTCAATAACTCCAAATACTTTAAGATTGGAAGCATAAAGAACAGAGTTGTCTTCTACTACTTTGGCAAGGGCGGTGTTTTGAACCAATAATGAGTCGGTAAACATGGTGCGTTCTTCCAATTGTACTTTGGTGCTGTCTAATGATGTAGCCAATAATTGGTTTTCTACTTTCAATTTGTCATTTTCAGCTAATAGAACATCCATCTCTTTTTGAAGGTTAAGATATTTTTGTTTGTATCTCCACAAACTTTGTACGTTGGTTTCTGAAATTTTCAACGAGTCAATCAGTCCTTGAATACGATCTTTGGCTTCAACTAATTTTTGATTTGAAATTTCATTTTCTCCAATGGCAGTTTCATATTGCTTAGCCATATTGCTAAGATCATCCATAACGGCTTGTTTTTCTGCCATAAGTTGGGTTTCAGTTTCTTTCTTTTCCTTAATCAAATCGAAGGTGTAAAAACCTGTTATCAAGAAAAGTACGACTGCAATTCCTAATGCCACTTTTAGTCCTAAACTGCTTTTGTTGTTTTCCATGGGTGCTTTGTTTTAAATTGATAATTCTTACGATTGTTTTCTTTTTGTTAAACCACAATGTTATTCTCAAATTTATAATTTACTTTGAATGTATTAACATTGGTGCTTTTGCATTATATACGCTAAGTGGTAATGTTTAGATGTTTTGAATGGATTTGATTTTTTGAATTATTTTCAAATATTAATTATAAAATATTAATTTTCAACAACTTAAAGATTAAATTATTTTTTAACATTTCGTGGAAGTAACCATAACTAATTACCAAAGTTCTCTTTCAAGGCATTTCTATGATTTAAACATTGAATGGTTAAAAACGTACTTTTATGTAGAACCTTTTGATGAAGAAGTGCTTAGCAAGCCAGAAAAATACATTATAAATAAAGGCGGCCTTATCTTTTTCGCTTTTCTGGGCAACGACGTAATTGGCACAGTGGCCCTTATGCCCACTCTTGAACCAAACACCTATGAATTGACCAAAATGGCCGTTTCACCCAACTATCGAGGGTACAAAATCGGTCAAAAATTGATGCGGCATTGTATAAACTTCGCAAAGAAAAATGAATACAAAACCCTACTGCTTTATTCCAATACCAAGCTTGAAAATGCCATCTACATTTATAAAAAATATGGGTTTATCGAGTTGCCTTTAGAAGTGAATTCTCCCTACAAGAGAAGTAATATAAAAATGAAGCTTGACATATAACTAATATTTTGTATTTTTAAACGCACTTACCATCATTAACAATCAAACTTAAACCTTATTTTATGAAATTAAAATTTGCAGTCTTGCTGTCTTTGCTCATTATATCCTGCAAGGATGGCAAAGAAACAGTAGCCGAAGATTCCACAAAATTCCAGGTTCCTGTAGAGTATTACAAGCTGGACAATGGCTTGAAAGTGATCCTTTCCCAGGACAAAACGTCACCTACTGCTATTGTTGCCGTGTATTACAACATTGGTTTTAGAATTGAACCAAAAGACCGAACAGGATTTGCTCACCTCTTTGAGCACATGATGTTCCAAGGATCCAAAAATTTGGGCAAAATGGAATTCATCAATCTTGTACAAAAAAATGGAGGTGTTCTTAACGGTTCTACCCGTTTTGACTTTACAAACTACTTTGAAATTGTACCGGCACACAAACTGGAAACCATGCTCTGGGCCGAGGCCGATCGTATGAAAGGCTTGGATATTACCCAAGACAACTTAACCAACCAACAAGGGGTTGTTAAAAACGAAGTCAAAGTAAACGTACTTAACCAGCCTTATGGTGGTTTTCCATGGTTAGACATGCCGCAGTATTGCAACACAAACTGGTATAACTCCCATAATTTCTATGGTGATTTAGAAGATTTGGACGCAGCCAATCTTGAAGATGTGTCTTCGTTCTTTAAAACGTATTACGCCCCTAACAATGCAGCTATAGCTGTTGTGGGCGATTTTGACATGACCGAAGCCAAAGGTTGGATTGAAAAGTACTTTGGAGGTATTCCATCTGTGGAACTACCCGCTAAACCGGACATCTCTGAACCTGTTCAAACTGAAGAAAAGCGTTTTGTAAAAGACGATGCACTAGCTAATAAGCCTGCCATTGCCATTGCCTATCATATGCCAGAGCGTAACACGCCTGAGTACTATGCAATGGGACTATTGGATCAAATTTTAGTGCAAGGAGACAACTCTTTATTGAGACAAAAATTAGTCAATGAAAAAGGCTATACTTCTGGTGTTGGTGGTGGCATCAACTACTTAGGTACCATGTTCAATTATAATGGGCCTATGCAGTGGATGTTTAATTTCACTTATGACAATGAAACTCCCCAAGCTGATGTGGTTGCAGCTGTAGATGATGTAATTAATAATCTAAAGGCCAGTATCACCCAAGAATCCATAGATAATGCTTTGGTAAAAATGCGTTCCTCTCTTTATGACAATCTTGGTGGTTCTTTTGGATTAGGTAGAGCCGATTTATTATGCAGTTTTGCGCTTTTTGATGACGATCCTTCTCGTATCAACACTCTTGAAGACAAGTTTAAAGAAGTGACTCCAGAGGTGGTCAACAAAACTATTGATGAGTACTTAAGAGCAACCAACCGAACTATTCTTACGGTAAATCCATTATTAGCTAACAACACTAACTCGATACAGTAATGAAAAATCTTATAAAATATCTATTGGTAACCTTTGTGATTTCTGCTTATGCGCAAGACAAGGAATTACCACCAGAGGGCGGCACGCCCAAAGGCTTTAAGTTACCTGAAAAAGAAGTAGTCACTCTAGATAACGGACTCAAATTGGTTATGGTTCCTTATGGTGCCATTCCAAAAGTGTCCATCAGTGTCTATGTAAAAACAGGAAATATCCATGAAAATGAGAATCAAATTTGGTTAAGTGACCTTGTGGGCGATTTGATGGAAGAAGGTTCTACCACTAAAGATTCTAAAGCTATTTCCAATGAAATGGCGTCTATGGGTGGCAATCTTAACATAGGGGTTGGCTCTCACACAACGTCTATTAGCACCCGTGTTCTTTCAGATTTTACGACAAATGCTATTAATGTTTTAGCTGATGTTTTAGAAAACCCTAAATGGCCAGAATCTGAATTGGATAGATTGAAAAACGACATGAAACGTAATTTGAACATTGCTTTATCAAGACCAAGCGCTCAAGTAAACAGAGACTTTTATGCCTCTATTTATCCAGATCATCCTTATGGAAGACTTTACCCAACTGATTCTATGATTAGCAGCTATACCGTGAATGACATCAAAACGTTTTACGATGCTAACTATGGTGCTAAACGCACCGTTGTATATGTGGTAGGTAAATTTGATAAAAATGCCGTGCAAGAAGCTATAAAATCAGCTTTTGGTGCTTGGAGAGAAGGGCCTGAAGTGTCCTATCCTGTGGCCACACCTTCAACCGAGCACAAGGTAGAAATCATTGATAGACCGGGTGCACCACAATCCACTATCCTGTATGGATTGCCAACAATTGATCCGTCCAATCCTGATTATGTAGCCTTAGATGTTACCAACTCAATCTTAGGTGGTTCTTTTGGATCCAGGATTACTAGCAACATTCGTGAAGATAAAGGCTATACCTATTCTCCAAGCAGTAATATTGACACCAACTATAAATCAGGTGTATGGTATGAGTCTGCTGACGTGACTTCAGAATTTACCGGTGCATCGGTAAATGAAATCAAAAAAGAGATCGTAAGATTACAGAACGAAGCCCCTACCAAAGAAGAATTGGATGGCATTAAAAACTACGAAGCTGGTATTTATGTGCTTCAGAATTCGTCTCCAGGTGGCATTATTGGCCAATTGAATTTCCTTGACTTGCACGAATTACCAGATTCTTGGTTGGAAAACAGAGTTCAAAATATCATGGCAGTAACACCTGAACAAGTAAGCGAAATGACCAAAAAATATATCAAACCAGAAGACATGACTTTGATTATTGTTGGTGATAAAGAAAGCGTAAGCAAGCAAATTCAGGAAACTATTAAAAATGAAGACCTAAAACAATAGAATAGCTAATGATTTTAAGTTGAAGTTAAAAGTTGATTAAAAAAACTCCGGCATTGCCCGGAGTTTTTTATTCAATAGGTTTAATGTCGCCTCAAGCACAGTCAAGAGGTCTTAAAACTTTACAATCTTAACGGCGCTTAACCTGACGTTACTCTTTTAATTGTTTCCTTCCAAAGTTTTTAATGAATCAATCTTTTTCTGAAGTGCTTCAATCTCTTTTGAATGATCGCCGCTTTGAGGAATCATTTGGATGGAATCCATGGTTTTTTGCATCACATCCAAATCGGTCATTTCGTCTTTATAATAATAACCAATCCCTTCACTGGCACGCCAAGCTTCATTCAATTGCTCATAAACCGTTAAATCCCACTGGCTAGGTTTTTTCACATCAATCCAAATCACATCACGATATTCGGCATCTATCAAGGCTAAATCTGGTGTAGCTGATCCATCGAATTTTTTCGAATCGTCCCTAATAGCCGAAATGGTTCCTAAAAAGAACAGGCGTCGTTTCCCTGCAATGTCTTTTATGTACGGCCGAAATTCCACTGGCTTATTCACGCTCCAATCGTATTCCTTTCGTGATTCAATAACCTTTAATGGCATGGCCGAAACCCCTGCATACCCCTGTTTTTTGGCGGCGTGGTCATAATAATAGAGTTTTTCGGTACCATCGGCAGGAATAAAAACGCTGTAACTCAAACTGGTGCGTTCTTCCCCAACTGGCTCTAGCCCAAACCAATGGTACAAACCACTGTAGGCCCCAATATCCGTTCCCGCAAAGTCAAAATCGGTCACCAACGGCTGCTGG
>JAGQZG010000075.1 GCA_020435705.1 Mangrovimonas sp. | reverse complement strand
GGCCGTAAAAGCACCAATAGGCATGCCGCCACCAAGGCCTTTTCCCATAACCAAAATATGAGGGACACACTGGTAATTCTCAAATCCAAAAAGTTTTCCGGTACGGCCCACGCCTGGCTGTATTTCATCTAAAATAAGCAAGGCACCCACACGCTCGCACTGTTTTTTTACTTTTTCCAGAAATCCATTCACGGGTTCTATGAAACCGGCACCACCTTGTATGGTTTCCAAAACAACACCTGCAGTTTTGCGGGTAATTTTTTCAATGTCTTCTTCACTATTGAAAGTGATGAATTCGATATCGGGAATGAGAGGTCTGAAAGCCTGCTTGCGCTCTTCATGCCCCATAACACTCATAGAGCCCATGGTATTGCCGTGGTAAGCATGATGGGCGGCTATGATTTGGGAGCGACCAGTAGCGCGTTTTGCTAATTTAATGGCACCTTCAATGGCTTCAGTACCACTGTTTACCAAATAGGTTTGTTCTAAAGGTTTGGGTAAATGCTGAGCAAGGAATTTGGCCAGTTCAACAGCGGGTTTTTGGGCATATTCGCCATACACCATCACATGCAGGTACTTGTCCAATTGCTCTTTAATGGCATTAACAATCCTTGGATGCCTGTGCCCTAAGCTACAGGCCGATACGCCAGCTACAAAGTCTAGGTAGGCTTTGTTATTGGTATCGTAAATATAGGAGCCTTCGGCATGGGAAACTTCCATGACCAAAGGATAGGGTGAGGTTTGCGCCTGATATGTTAAAAAGTCTTTTTTCAAGGATTTTTTACAGACTTTGGTAACTGCTTTTTTGTTGGTTTTTGGGTTGGAGTTGGAGGCAAGCTGTCCACATTAATAGGTTCTTTGGGGATATTCCTGCCAGCTTTGGTAGGCGTATCGTTTTTTTTGTTTTCTTCAGCTTCCGCTTTTTCAACCCGTTCCATCAACTCGTCATCAAAGAAATCTTCAGCAGGAACATAGTTATCCAGTCCTTTTATTTTTGGTAATTCTATTGGTGGGTCGTCGGAAAACAAATCCTCCACACTTTTTGGTCGTTCCTCTTCTCGCCAAATAAATCCTCTAAGGAATTTTTCCTTATCTGGAAATTCGGATTCCGGATAAATCTTGCCATCGGGGTCTTTTAGTTTGAAGACTTCTTCAATTTCATCATTGTTAATGAGTATTCGGAGCAAGGCCGATTTGGATTTGTCTATTCCTATCAATTCATTGGCATCGTTATAAAAGTAATAGATCACTTCGGCATTTTTAATGATATCTACTTGGTGCAGTTTATTATCATCATTAAATAAGCCCACCAGGCGCTTGCCTGAAATTTGGTTGTAACCAGTGCTTAAAGTGTCTTCGCTTACCACAAAAGCATTTTCAAAAACCAATAGCGAATCCAATTTTTCTGTCTTGGGATTTGAGAGAATATGAATAGTGTCTCCGGTCATTTGGTTTTTTACGTTCCAGAGAATTGGGGTTTTCTTCTTTGTGAAGGCATCACCTGATGAAAATCGGGAAAGGTTTATAAGTTGGGTCAATCCCGTTTTATGATCGGCGTGAATGGAATCGGCTTTACCACTCATGTCACTTTTGTACATTTTTACATTGTAGAAAGCCCTTGTGATCCGGTGTTCGGGTTTCCCAGTGACCATTAAAGTATCTCCATGAATATAGATGGAGTCGTTCTCCTGGACCGTAATGGCCAAAGCCCTTTTGGTAATGAATACAGAGTCTTTATCCCGAAATACTTCGGCATAGTGCCCTTTGATAACGCTGTGGTTCAGGGTATCGGTTACTTTTATATTGTTATTGGCCGAGGCAAAACTTTTGTTTCTATCAAAAAACAAACTATCACCTTCCACGATACGGTTGTCGTAATCTATTCGGGAATTTTTAATGAAATACCCTGTGTCATTTTGAGTGTCATAAAACCCTCTTTCGCAATAAATTTTACTGGTTTCACCCACAATAGTACTTGGTCCGTACATATAGGCATGGCCGTTTTCGGTGAAATAATCCAACCGATTGGTATCTAAAACATATTCAGGATTGACTAGGTGTACTTGATTGATAAACTGATATTTTTTCTGGCTCATATAATATCTGCCAATAGTGCTGGTAATAGTCCCTGAGGAGTCACGAACTACGGTTCCACCACTTTTGTAAAAGGATTGTTGTTTCACTCGGTCAAAATAGAGCGTATCAGTAGTGAGCACCGATTTAGGTTCGGTTAAGACCACGTTGCCACTGGCAAACGCAAGCTGGGTTTTTCCACTGTATTCGGCGTATTTGGCGGTCATGTCAATGGTGTCTCCTTGCTTCATTTTGACATTCCCGTAGGCTTCAATGAAATCGTCCTTGCCGTAGTGTATGGCTTGATCGCACCACATATCTACCCCTTCATGGAAAATATGGATTTGTCCAGAGTCGTCACACGTGAGGATTTTGGCACCGGGATATTTCTCTTCATCAAAATTCAGGAACCCTGAATACTTAATCTCTATCTTCTTAGGTTTTTGTGCCTGTGCAGTAAGACCAAGAAGCATAAACAGGAAAAGAAAAAGATATGGGTGCTTGCTCAATTTCAAAACGTACAACTTTCCCGCAAAAATAAGGATTATATTAAGCTGAAAGGTGCTGTTGGGAAATATTTAATAGTCTCTCTACCTAAAAATAGTCTGTTCCCTATCGGGCCCAACGGATACGATGGTAATAGATAGCTCTAATTCCTTTTCTAGAAAATCAATATAGTCATTTAAGGCTTTGGGCAACTGCGAACTTGAGTTCATGCCGGTTAAATCTTCATTCCAACCTTTCATTTCGGTGTAAATAGGAGAGACATTCTCTGGTTCTATATTGAATGGTAAATGGTCAATGGTTTGACCTTTGTAGTTATAGGCAGTACATACTTTAAGGGTTTTAAACCCAGAAAGCACATCGGCTTTCATCATCATGAGTTTGGTCACACCGTTAATTTGACACGCATACTTTAAGGCTACCAAATCCAGCCAGCCGCAACGTCTTGCTCTTCCAGTGGTCGCGCCAAACTCGTTACCCACACGGCTCATGGTGGCACCGTCTTCGTCAAAAAGTTCGGTTGGAAAAGGACCGGAGCCAACTCTGGTTGTGTAGGCCTTAAAAATTCCCAATACATCGCCAATTTTATTAGGGGCTACCCCTAAACCGGTGCAGGCACCGGCAGCAGTGGTATTGCTGGACGTGACAAATGGATAGGTTCCAAAATCGATATCCAAAAGAGACCCTTGCGCACCTTCGGCTAGGATAGATTTTCCTTCTTTTTGGGCTTGGAAAATGTACTCTTCCGAATCTATGAACTTCAAGGATTTTAAAGTCTTGAGCGCCTTGAAGAATTCGGTTTCCAATTCAGCTAAATTATATTGAATATCAACATCATAGAAGCCTATCATAGCTTCGTGCTTATCGGCCAAAGCGCGGTACTTTTCTTCCCAATCTTCCAATTCCAAATCACCTATTCGCAAACCATTACGTCCTGTTTTATCCATGTAAGTTGGGCCAATGCCTTTAAGCGTTGAGCCTATTTTGGCTTTACCTTTGGAAGCTTCACTGGCAGCATCCAGTAAACGGTGGGTTGGCAAAATGATATGCGCTTTTCTGGAAATGAACAGTTTGTCTTTGTAGTTAACTGACTGTTCATCTAGTTTTTCCAATTCTTTTTTGAAAATAACAGGGTCTATAACCACGCCGTTTCCTACTAGATTGATGGCGTTTTCATGAAAAATCCCTGAAGGAATGGTGTGCAGGACATGCTTTTTTCCATTGAAAACAAGGGTGTGACCAGCATTGGGGCCACCTTGAAAACGTGCAATAATATTGTATTTGGAGGTGAGAACATCAACAATTTTTCCTTTGCCTTCGTCACCCCATTGTAAACCTAGTAGTAAATCTACTGCCATTATGTATTAAGAATTTGATGATTTTTTATTGCCGTAGAAGTAAAGCGAATGATTTTTTATTTCGATATCAAATACTTCTTCTATGGTTTTCTTGATGGATTGTATTCTTGGATCGCAAAACTCTATGACCTCACCGGTGTCTGTTAGGATAATGTGGTCATGTTGCTTGTCAAAATAGGATTTTTCATAGTGCGCTTGGTTTTGGCCAAATTGGTGTTTTCTCACCAAGCCGCACTCCAACAAAAGTTCAATGGTGTTGTAAAGTGTAGCTCTACTCACACGGTACTTTTTGTTTTTCATGTTCAGGTATAGCGATTCTATGTCAAAATGCTCATTGCTATTGTATATTTCCTGAAGGATAGCGTAACGTTCAGGTGTTTTGCGATGGCCTTTTTCTTCTAAAAATGCTGTAAAAACATTTTTTACAATTTCCTGGTTTTTTGAATCGGCTTTTACGGTCATGATTACAATGCAAATTTACACTTATTTTTAAACTCTTTTGACTTTATCTATACCATTTATTTTTTTAAGATTGTCTATAAGTTTGTTAAGCATGTTGTTGTTTTTTACAATTACATTGATCTTACCTGAGAAAATCCCGCTATCACTTTCAAAACTGATACTCTTCATGTTAACATGCATGTTTTCAGAGATTAATTTAGTAATATCGTTTACCAAGCCCATGTTGTCAATACCGGAAAGTTCTATAAGTGCCGAATATTCCTGTTGCGAAGAATCGATCCATTTGGCGGGCATGATTCTGTAGGCATAATTGGATTGCATGCTTACCGCATTGGGGCAGTTCTTTTTATGGACTTTAATACCATCATTGATGGTCAAAAAACCAAACACAGGATCGCCAGGAATGGGATTGCAACAACTGGCAAACTTATAATCCAATTTTTGTTCATCCTTACCAAAAACCAGCATGTCATACTTGGTGGTAATCTCATCCCGCTCAAGTTCCTCTTTACTAATATTGGTTTTTCTGTTAATTTTACTCTTGATGAAACTCATCAAGGCATTGCTTCTAGACGCCGCATAATCCTTCAACATGCCGTTGTCTATCTTGCCTGAACCTACTCGATAAAAAAGATCTAAACTGGTTTGTAGTTTGAAAAAATTGACCATTTCATTTACGGTTCTCTCGTTCAGGTCAATTTTCAGCTGTTTTAATTTACGGCGCAGCACTTCCTTGCCATCGTCAGCCAATTGTTTTTTCTCTTCCTTAAGGGATGATTTTATTTTGCTTCGAGCTCTTGCGGTAGTGGCATAATCCAGCCAGTTTACGGTGGGTTTTATGGTTTCTGAAGTCAGTATGTCTACTCGGTCACCGCTTTTAAGTTCGTAACTTAACGGAACGAGTTTGCCGTTTACTTTAGCCCCACGGGTTTTCATGCCTATTTCAGTGTGGATACTAAAAGCAAAATCCAATGGAGTGGCACCTTTGGGTAGTGATTTTAAATCGCCTTTGGGGGTAAACACAAAGATTTCCTTGGAGTAGAGATTGAGTTTGAATTGTTCCACAAAATCAACCGCATTGGCTTCATTGTTTTCTAAGGCTTCCTGAAGTTTGTTGATCCAGATATCTAAATTATCTTCCTCATCCTCGTTCTGTTTGTATTTATAGTGTGCGGCGTAGCCTTTTTCGGCAATTTCGTTCATGCGCTCACTACGGATTTGTACTTCCACCCAACGCCCTTTAGGGCCAATTACGGTAATGTGCAAGGCTTCATAACCTGTGGATTTAGGCGAAGAAATCCAATCGCGTAGTCGCACGGGATTGGGTCTAAAGTGATCGGTAACTATGGAATATATTTTCCAAGCAAGGAATTTTTCGTTTTCCAAATCACTTTTATAGATGATTCGGATGGCGAATTTGTCGTAGACTTCATCAAAAGAAACCCCTTGCTTGACCATCTTTCGTCTAATGGAAAAAATGGATTTAGGCCGCCCTTTGATTTCATAGTTAAGATGTTCCTTGTCCAGTGATTTTTTAATAACATCACTAAACTCGGCAATATAGGCATCTTGTTCTTCCTTGCTTTCCTTTATCTTGGTTAGAATATCATAATACACATCGGGTTCAGTGTATTTTAAACCAAGGTCTTCCAGTTCGGTTTTAATGTTGTACAGTCCAATTCGGTGTGCCAATGGCGCATAGATATACAGCGTTTCACTGGCAATTTTTACTTGCTTGTCCGGCGCCATGGATTCCATGGTTTGCATGTTGTGCAGTCGGTCGGCTATTTTAATAATGATAACTCGCACATCATCATTAAGGGTCAAGAGCATTTTTCGGAAATTCTCCGCCTGCAACGATACGTCTTGCATGTCTTTTTTAAGCGAAGAGATTTTGGTAAGCCCATCTACGATTCTGGCTACGGTCTTACCAAACATTTGCTCAATGTCATTCAGTGTGTAGTCTTTGTTATCTTCCACTACATCATGAAGCAGCGCAGCGGCAATAGACGTGGCGTCCAAACCTATTTCCTGAGCCACAATACGGGCTACCGCCAGCGGGTGGAAAATATAGGCTTCGCCCGATTTTCGTCGTTGGTCTTTATGGGCATCCAGTGCTACATCAAACGCTTTTCGGATAAGTTTCTTATCGTCATCGGAAAGGGTTCTATAACTTACTTTGAGGAGTTCTTTGTAGGCTTTGGCAATGGCCGCATTTTCTTTCTCAATATCAATTTCCGTCATCATGAATCTAAAGTAATACAAAGAAATGTAAGAAGCAATAGGCGGAAGGTTTTTGAAGAGAATTCTATTTGTCCATCTCTACGACCCAAATGCCTCTAAGCTCGTTTTCACTATAACCTATGGCCTTATCTTCAGCATAGATACTTTTTATTTTAGTATAGGTTTGCTGTGCCATAGTTGAACCCATTTTTCCATGGCATTGTAAGCACATATCATTGGTTATTATAGGATAATAGCATGTTATGGTATTTTCTGTTTCGATCATTTGAGGTTTCGTTTCGTTCCCGTCTCTTAACAATTCTTGGATTTCTTTAATGTATTTCAATTCTTGCTCATTGGCCGCATTGCTAGGGTTTCTATTTTTGTCTGAAACTCTTTTAATACGGGCGTTCAAGACTAGAGCCATACTGTCTGTTAATGGTATGGCGCGGGTAGAACAGAAAGAAACGGCTCCTTCGGTTCCTTTGGTTTTGATAGCATTCAAGAGGTTCTTGCCCAAAATACTTTTGGTTTGCAGGGCTATATTTTTGCCAATTTCCAAAGGGTTGTTTTCAGTATTGGTTTTCAAATACTTTTCTCTTTCCTTTGGGTATGAAACGGCGAACCAATCATTGGTTTCCAGATTTGAAGTATAGATATAGCCAGCTACGGCTGTTAACTGTTCTTTGGTATAACCTAATTTGGGCATGATGCCATATTTGTCAATAGCTTCGGGCATGATGGCGTTTGCTTTTAGTGGGTTTTCCTGAAAAGCAACAAAATGTTCCAGGAAATTGTCAAAATCAGTATACTTGTTCAAATAAGCAAGTTTAATTTCCTGGGGACTTGGGGCTACTTTTGTTTTATTTTGAGGATTTGGATTATGACAGGAAAAACAACTCGTATTCAGGATCTTAAACCCCTCTTCAAGTGAAATTTCATCGACTTTTATAGTCTCTTTTTTACTGTCTTTACAAGTAAAAAAGGATATAGCCAGAAATACAAATAAATGGTGTGCTTTCATGATTTTGCGCTTAGTATAAAATTACCAAGTTGCAAAATAAGGTTATACGTTGGACCCTTTTGTAATTAGGGTTACAAAAAAATTAGAGAGGTTTTCTTCCAATAAATCGGATAGTGCTCGCCATGCCCACATGGTGCTTACCTTCTTGGAGTTCAACCATAACTTTCTCTAGCTTAAGAATTTCCAATTCTGAAAAATCAGTTTTGATTTCTTCCAAGGAAAAAAGAAGCTCCAATAGCCCAGGGCCGCCAATTTGCGGATTCGCCTTTTTGAGTTCCAGGTTTTCCTTGCTGAAACCTTCCAGAATAACCCACCCACCGGGATTTAGTAATTCCATCATTTTATTATAATAGGGTTTCTTTATTTCCGGTGGAAAATGTGCAAAGATCAAACCAATAGCATCATACTTGTTGTGTGTAAGTTGAAGTTCGGGAAAGTTCCCTACTTCGTAATGCAGAGTTACCTGTTCTCTTTTGGCCAGTTCCAAGGCTTTTCTTTTGCCTTCTTCACTAATGTCGAAAGCATAGACTTCCAAGCCTGTTTTGGCGGCATAAACGGCATTTCGGCCTTCGCCTTCAGCAGGTAAAAGTAGCTTGCCTTTGGGGTTGTAGTTTTTCAGACTTTCTTTAAAGAAAATATTGGGTTCTGTGCCGTAGGCGTAATCTTGGTTGCTGTAACGTTCGTTCCAAAATTCTTTCATGCTTTTAATAAGTTTTTAACCCGCTGCAACAGTGTGGGGTGCGAATAGTGCATAAACGCATATGCGGGATGTGGCGTTAAATTGCTTAAACTGTTCTTGGATAGTTTTTTAAGTGCTGTTATCAAGGGGCTTGCCTCATAAGTGTTTTTGGCATAATCATCGGCTTGGTATTCAAATTTTCTGGAGAGGTAATTCATCAGTAATCCTGTCAATTCAGAAATAGGAGCGTATAACAGTCCAAAAGCAACCAAACCTGCATGGAAACTGGGGATGCTCACCCCAATGGCTTGCGATAGCAAAGGATTGGAGATGAAAATAGAAAGAACATAAAGAGTCAATCCTGTGAGTAAAACAGAGGCTAGTAAGTTGTAAATAATGTGTTTGCGTTTGTAATGTCCTACTTCATGGGCCAGAACGGCTACAATTTCGTCATGGGTCAAATCGGCAATCAAGGTATCAAACAGCGTGACACGTTTTTCACTACCAAAACCGGAAAAATAGGCGTTGGCCTTGGTGCTGCGTTTGGAACCGTCAATGACAAAAATTTTATTAAGACTAAACCCAACAGAGGTAGCATATTGTGAAATTTTATTACGGAGTTCACCCTCTTCCAAAGGGGTTTGTTTATTGAATAAAGGGACAATCAATCGGGCGTAGAACATATTCATAAACACCGTAAAAATGGTTATAACCGCCCAAGCATATAACCAGAATTTGGTACCACTGACTTCATAAAACCAAACAATAAACGCCAGAATGCCACCGCCTAGAAGCGCCATCATGATCCAACCTTTTATTTTGTCCAAAATAAACGTTTTGACCGTTGTCTTGTTAAACCCAAAACGTTCTTCAATGACAAAGGTTTTGTAGTAGGAGAAAGGTGTGGAAATAATGTCGCTACCAATCATGATAATCCCAAAAAACAACAAGGCTATCATGATGTTGTTATCGCTTAAGCTTCTCGCCAAACCATCTACATAGTCAAATCCACCAACAATTAAAAACACTAAAGTGAGTATGATGGAAAAGGTAGAGGTGAAGACACCAAATTTGTAATTGGTTGCTTTGTATGCTTGCGATTTCTTGTATTCGGCTTCGTCATACACATCGTTCAACGCCTCAGGAATGGGGTCGTTGTAGTGCTTGGCGTTGAGTTTGCCTATTACTTTTTCAATAATGAAATTGATGATGATGATGGCTATGATGAGGTAGAATAAGTGTTTGAGCAGTCATAGTATTTTAATTAAAACTCCGTTGTCTTGTAGCTTCAAAAATAAGAATTCCCGCTGCTACCGAAACGTTCATGGAATCTATTTTACCTCGCATGGGAATGATGATGTTTTGGGTCGCGCTTTCCAACCAATCATGGCTTAGGCCCACATCTTCGGTGCCCACAACAATTGCGGAAGCCCTTCGGTAATCCATAGTGTCATAATTGACAGAGGCATTTAATTCGGCACAATAAATATGGATGTTATTGGCTTTTAAATAAGCAATTATGTCTAAAGTTGTTCCCGCCGCTATTTGGTTGGTAAAAACACACCCTACACTAGAGCGAATGATATTGGGATTGTACAAATCGGTTTTTGGATTTGCCAAAATCACGGCATCCAGACCAGCTGCATCGGCCGTTCTTAATAAAGCGCCAATATTTCCTGGTTTTTCAGGGGCTTCGGCTACTAAAATGAGTGGGTTTGTTTTCAGTTTTAAATTGGATAGGTCGTGCGCCTTGCTCTTAGCAACAGCTAGAATACCCTCGGTGGTTTCCCGATGGGCTAGTTTTTGGTACACTTCCTTTGAAATCTCTATAATCTCTGTTGAACCGTTGGATAGTTGAATTGCGGAATCGTTTAAAGAAATAAGCTCCGGACAAAATAGTAAGGTTTCAATTTGGTAACTCCCTTCCATGGCCAAAGACAATTCCCGTTGGCCTTCAATAACAAATTGTCCTGACTTTTTGCGTTCACGGGATTTGTCTTTTAATTGAACCAGTTGTTTGATGAGTGGGTTATGCGGGCTTGTGATTTGTTTCATAGACTGCAAAATTACAACGAATTCTTTTCAAAATAATTAACCAGCAAAGCCACGACGTAATTATAGCTTTCCATGCCTTTGGCTTGGTTGTTGGCTTTCAAAAAAGAATTGTAGGAAAGTTTGAATAACGGCTCCAGCGGATTATCATAGGTATCCCAAAAAGCTTCGGCTTCATTGTAATTCTTAAGGATTCCTGGGTCTATTTTTTCAACCAGAATTTCGAATAGGGTCTCATCCCGTCTGTAAATTTCATTCATGCAATGTCTTAACCCGAAGATATACCCAGAGTATCTAAAATAGATATCTTCGTGGTTCATGGCTGCCAAACAACCAATAAAATTGGCTTCGTTTTCGGCAGCATACCCCAACTGGTGGGCGACTTCATGACACGTGGTTGTGGGTAGTTTATAGGAAGGGATGAGTTTGTCTACTTGAGCTTCGTTTGTTAGCGGATTGAGGTAACCGCTAAAACCCATATACGTAAGTGGTAGGCTATACAAGGAAAATTTGACACTCTGCGGGTGGTATTCCAAATGCGGAAATTCTTCCGAAAGGTTTTGGTAGCCCAACGGTGCCTTGCGCAAAAGTTCTTTTTTGCTATAGGGCATGTCTACTTTTACAGTGTCGTTGTGGGTAATTTCCATATGAATGGCATTGGCTTTGGGAATTAGCCGTTGTACAAAGGAAACCAGCTCTGCCGTAGTATAGTCCCGGTTTAAGTCTAAATTTTCATCCAATGGTTTTCTGTAATAATTAATCCCCCAAAAAAGATGGAAGGCAAAATACACTATTGATACGGCCGCAAAGATATCTATGAGCCAGTTTTTAAAGTCCTTTCGAATACGCTTCCTGTTTAAGTAGAGCCATCTTAAAATGTAAATTCCGCCAATTGTATACACGACATCTCCAAATGAAAAGGGAATCCAGCCTAAGGCATAACGTTCCAATTTTGATAATATAGGGTAGAGTCCGTTGCTATAGTGTCTTTCAACAAATTCAGGGAAGTAAGCCAATAACTTGATTAAAACATACTGAGGTATGATAGAAAGGGCCAAAAGTGTTTTATGAGATTTCAGCATACTTCAAAAATAGGAAACTATTGTAAAACTTTGTTTGTAATGGCTACCTTTGTTGAGCAATCTAAAACTAAAACATGAATTCTGAAATCAAACAACTGGAACCAAAAGCACTTTGGGCCAATTTTGCCAACTTAAATGCAGTGCCCAGAGCTTCCAAGAAAGAAGAACAAGTTATTCAATTTATTAAAGATTTTGGTGCTAAACTGAATCTTGAAACCTATGAAGATGAGGTGGGAAATGTCATTATCAGAAAACCGGCCACGCCAGGTATGGAGGA
>JAGQZG010000074.1 GCA_020435705.1 Mangrovimonas sp. | reverse complement strand
ACGCCATAATTTACTTTGCAGAAACTCTTAATCTCTTCGGCCGACCCAGGTTCCTGTTCATTGAATTGATTACAGGGAACGCCAATGATTACCAATTTATCTTTATAGGTTTCGTAAAGCTTTTCCAAATCTTCATACTGTGGAGTAAACCCACATTTGGAAGCTACATTTACAAACAAGATCTTTTTTCCTTTATAATCTGCCAAATTAATTGGTTGGTTATCAATGCTATTAATAGAGATGTTATAAATAGATTGGGTTGGTTCTTGTGCTTTGGAAAAGAATGGAGTAAACATGATTGATACTATAATTATTTTGCTAAGTGTTTTCATAAATTAAATTTTTAAGGATACGAGTCCGCAATCGATAGTCATAATTTGTCCTGTGATACCACTTGATTTTTCAGACAAGAGATACACCGCTAAGTTACCAACTTCCTCTGGATTAAGTATCTTTTTTAACGGATGTTTATCTTTCATTAAATCAATCATTTTATCATTTCTTAGTAATTTATTGGCCAAATCAGTATTAGTAATGGTTGGTGCTATGGCATTGACCCTAATATTTGGGGCTAATTCAGAGCTAAGGGATTTCACAAATCCTTCTACTGCTGATTTAGCCGCGGCAATGCTACAATGGAATGGCATGCCCAATTTAGTTGCCACACTACTGAACATGACAATACTGGAATGCCCATCTTTAGAAAGCAAAGGAAGATAGGTTTGTATGGTTTTTATAGCTCCAAGAAGATTGATGTCAAAATCTTTTTTGAAATCATCTAGGGTAAGATTGTGCAAAGGCTTTAAATTAATACTGCCTGGACAATATACAATACCGTTGAGGGTATCAACTTCGGGTAGATCATCCATTAAAATATCGATCTTATAATGTGTGAGATTATTATGTTTTATGGGAGGCTCATTACGACTGATATTTATTATAAGATGGTCATCAATTAATGACTTAAGAATGGAAAGCCCAATACCTTTACTGCCGCCAACAATTAAGTATTTCTTCATGATTTAGTCTTTCAGAAAATTTTGTAGTTCGGCAATTTTTTGAGCATTATGGAAAACACCTCCGTAATAGACTGTTACCGTAGAAGAAGTATCATCTTTTATACCTCTTGAGGAAACGCATAGGTGTTTGGCATCAATAATTACCGCCACATCTTCAGTTTTCAATACGTCTTTTAACTCATTGGCTATTTGATTGGTTAAACGCTCTTGTACTTGAGGTCTTTTTGCATAGTATTGTACAATTCTATTTAATTTGGATAACCCAATAACTTTTCCCGAAGAGACATAAGCTATGTGGGCTTTTCCAATGATTGGTACAAAATGATGCTCACAATTGGAATAAAACGAAATGTTCTTCTCAATAAGCATTTGATTGTATTGATATTTATTGTCAAACAGAGCAATTTTAGGCTTGTTTTTTGGATTTAACCCACAGAATATTTCATCAATGTACATTTTGGCAACCCTTTCTGGAGTTCCCTGTAATGAATCATCTGTTAAGTCAAGCCCCATAACATCCATAATTTCTTCGAATAAAAGAGCAATACGCTTCTTTTTTTCATTGTCTGATAATTTGAAAGCATCTGGCTTTAATGGAGTTTCCAATGAAGTGAATAAATGTTCATCTCCAATATCTTGAAAGGAAAAACCATTCAGTTTATTGCCATTGGTTTTTGGTTTAAGTGTTTCAATTTTCATAGCTTTTATTGTTTATCTTTTAGAAAATATTTTTTGAGATATTTCTTTGTCTTGAACATTTAAAACGTCCAAAATCAAAGAGTCTTAGTTTAAGAAACTTGGTATGTCTTACATTAACTCGTTTTCTCCAGCGTTTAAAACTATTCCAAGTGTTTCTTGTTTCTCCTGCATCTTTCACTACAATATTTTATTTCGTTCCAATTGTTTTCCCATTTTTTTCTCCATGAAAAAGGCAATCCACATACTGGACATGTTTTTTGAGGTAAAAAGGCTTTATTCATCAGACAGCCAATTTTTTTACCATGCCATTGAATATATAACCGTGAAATGGCAAAACGGCATACCAGTAAAGTCTTCCTGCAATTCCTTTAGGACGAAAAGTGGCAGTTTGTTTAAGCAAATTATCTTCAATTTTGAATTCAAGCCATGCTTCACCAGGTAATTTCATTTCAGCATAGAGAAGTAATTTTTGTTTGGTTTTATCAGCAAAAATCACTCTCCAAAAATCCAAAGCATCTCCTGTGTGTAAGTCAGTTGGGCTTGTTCGACCACGTCTAAGACCAATCCCACCTACCATTTTATCCATATAACCTCTTAGTTTCCAAAGCAAATTGCCATAATACCAACCTGTTTCTCCACCAATAGACCAAATTTTATCCAATGTTGTTACTTGGTTGGTTACTCTAGCTTCTTTATAATCTCTAAAGCATCCATATTTGGGAACGTTCACATACTTGTGGAGGTTTTTATAGAGCCTGCCACTACTTATCATGGAATCTTTCCAACTGGAAACAATCGTGTTTTGTTCTGTTTTTTCAAAAGCTAGAGCGACCGCGCGCTTGTAAGAAATGGGCTCAAGGTTCAGTATGGTATTGATTTCGCTAGGCTTTCCAATAATTTGTACGCTCATGCTGTCTACCAAAGAAGTAGCCAGTTTATAAGATGTGGAAGTAACAAAATACAACCAATATGAAGATAGTTTGGGGGTCATGACAGGTACAGTAATAATATACCTTTTCAATCCTCTTACTTGAGCAAATTCTAAGAGCATTTTTTTATAAGTCAATACCTCAGGGCCAAATATATCATACGTTTTGTTGTAAAGTTCAGTACGCCCTAGGCTTTTGGAAAGATAAGCCATAACATCTCGTACAGCCAGAGGTTGTGTTTTAGTGTGCAGCCATTTGGGAGCTATCATTACGGGTAACTTTTCTACTAGGTCACGTATAATTTCAAACGAAGAACTTCCCGAGCCAACAATAATTCCAGCTTTGAAAATAGTGGTGGCATAGTGGTTGGATTCCAATACATTTTCCACCCGCTTTCTGGAACGAAGATGTTTGGACAATTGCTCTTCATTGGTAATGCCACTCAAGTAAATAACCTGCCTGCAGGTTGTTTTTTCAATGCAGGTCTTAAAGTTTTTAGCACAAATTTCTTCCAGGGATTCAAAATCTTTGGAAGAATTGGACATGGAGTGAATTAAATAGTAAGCAGCGTCTATGTCCTGTGGAATGTTTTTTAATGTTTGTTCATTTAAAAAATCAACTTCACAAATTGAAATGTGTTCTTCGTCAAAATAAGTTTCACTAGCTCTTAGTTTGTCACGCACGGTGCATACCACATGATGCCCCTCATTGACCAAAATAGGGATGAGGCGCTTGCCAATATACCCAGTAGCACCAGTGACTAGAACTTTCATTGGAAGAAGGTTTTAATTTTGACGTTTTTTGCCTTGAGATCAAACATAAGGTTATACAAACCAAAAAATGTTCTGTTGATGTAAATGAAATGTTTAGAGCCTCGATTGCCATTCATTTTTCTCAATTGTGTGTTTTTGGCATACTTTTCTCCCAAGGCGGCTATTTTGCTAAAAAATTCAGCATCGGAAAAATCAAAGGTATCGTGTTGAATAGGTTGCGTGAAGAGTTGTAGCATCTCGTGGAACATACTGCTGAAAAACGTAATTTCTTCAGAACTATCGGAAGGTTTCAAGATTTCAAGCGCGTACAGTTTTTCAGTAAAAACAATTGGGTTATTTAGGTTTTTAGGTTCGGCCAACTCAAAATAGGGAACATAAAAATCATTGGGTATGGTCTTAATGCAACCAAAGTCTAAAACAATTAATTGGCCTTGCTTCGAAACCAGAAAGTTGCCCGGATGGGGATCGGCATGAACTTTCTTTAAACAATGTATCTGATACATGTAAAAATCCCACAAGGCTTGCCCAAGTTTGGTGTTGAGAGATTCGTCCTGATTGTGCTTCACGAATTCTGATAAATGATCACCTTCCATATAATCCATTGTGATAATTCGGTTGGAAGATAATTCAGGATAGTAACTCGGGAATTTTAAATTGGGAATATGGCTGCAGGCTTGAGCTAATTCCATACTTTGATTTAGCTCAAGCTGATAATTTGTTTCTTCAATCAATTTATCTTCTACTTCCTTAAAATATTTATCAGAATCCTTGCCTTTAAGGTTAAACATTTTAATGGCAATAGGCTTTACTAGAGCCAAATCGGACGAAATACTATCTGCCACGCCGGGATATTGGATTTTTACAGCCAGCTTTTTCCCGTTTTTTTCAGCTTTATGCACTTGCCCTATACTGGCGGCGTTAACCGAGTTTGGATTAAAAGCATCAAAAAGTTCGTTGGGCGTTTTTCCAAAATAGCTTTTGAAAGTCTTGATAACCAAGGCAGGAGACAGCGGTGGAACAGAGAATTGAGCTAGTGAAAATTGTTCTACATAAGCTCTTGGAAGAATACTCTTTTCCATACTGAGCATTTGGGCAACTTTTAAAGCGCTGCCTTTTAATTGTTTCAGGCCATCATAAATGTCTGTGGCATTGTTTTTATCGAGTTGCTCTTTGGCTTCCAATTCAGATTTTGTAAGCTTGTCTCCGTAATATTTAAGATAATTTACCCCAACTTTGGCACCTGTAGAAACAAGTTTCCCGGCCCGTTGAAGTTTCCCGGTAGGTATATGATCAATAGTTTTCATGATGAGTTATGGGGTATGTATTTTTTCTTTGTATAAGAATTTTCCAAAGTCTACTAAACTTTTTAGTGGAGCAGCTTGAATAAGGTCAAAACTGGTGTTGACTGATTTTTCAATGAATATATCAGTCTTTTCGAAACCTTTGGAAGTATCTTTTAGCCAGAATTCCATAGTAAGCATGAGTTGAATCCAGGCAGTCTCTACAAGTATTTTACTCTTAAACTTTTCTATGTTTTCAATTTTTGTATCCATCATATCGAAGTTCAAGGAAGAAATATAATCAGTAAAACAGGTTTTTAATTTTGAAAGAGTCTTCAAATTTTTAAGCTTATTGCTGTGCTGATTTATGCTATAAACCACATAACTTCTATTAGCGGTAAGATTTTCAAAAAAGGTAAAGTAGAAGCTCAGTAACTTGTTTTTAGTATCGAATTTCGAATAGTCTTCACTTTTATTCAATGTATCTAAAGTATGTTTTCCAAAGTGATGGAAAATTTCCTTTTCAAGGGCTTCAAAAGAAGAGAAATGCAAATAAAACTCGCCTTCTTCAAAATGATTTTCTTTTGCAAAGAAATAAACCGATTTAGGTTTTTCACCATGATTTAATACATATTGCATGTAGAAATCAATGATTTCATTTTCAGTTATTTTTTTCTTTTTAGACATAAAAACAATTTTTAGTAAATATACAAATGTTTAATCTTTTATGAAAAAAGTTAAACAAAATATTTTACTGTTCATTGTTATTTGTGAAGAAAACCCTTGTTTTTGGTAAGCTCTCTGGATAATTCTTTTGAATAAATTTGATTAATCCTTCCCTGACATAAACTCTTAAATCCCAAACTTTGGGAGAATCGGCAGCACTCATCAAGGCTCTTAGCTCAACGGTTTTCTCTTTGGAGTCTGTGACTTGTAGGTTATTCACTTTTTGGTTCCATAAATTCGAAGCTTCCAGTAGGCGAGTCAATTCAGCTCTTATGCTGTCAAAATCCACATTATAGTCAGTGTAGAGATAAACTGTTCCCAGAATTTCAGCAGTAGTTCTAGTCCAATTCTGGAATGGTTTTTCAATAAAATAGGTGGTGGGCAATACCAGTCGGCGTTTATCCCATATTCGAACAACCACAAAGGTTAGCGTAATCTCTTCAACCCAACCCCATTCGCCTTCTACTACCAGTACATCATCTAATCTAATAGGCTGTGAAATGGCAATCTGCATACCTGCAAGAATTGTTGCAATAGCTTTTTGAGCGGCAAAACCTATGATAATTCCCGCAATACCAGCCGAAGCAAAAACACTAACGCCAAATTTCTTTACGCTATCAAAAAGCATGAGACTAAAGGCTATAGCCAGAATGATAATGATAAAAATAACCACCCTTTCCAGAATGTTAAACTGGGTGTATAACTTCCTAGCTCGTAGATTGTCAGTAGAAGAAATATCATAATTGGTAAGATATCTTTTCTTAAAAACCTTAATGGTTACTATTAAAGACCACGTTAGAGCAATGATAAATAGTATGGAGCTTATTTTTTTGATTAGATAGGAAGTTTCCTCTAGATTATCTACATACGGCAAGACCATTTTAGGTAAGAAAATAGCTAAAATCAGAATAAGAAAAGGGGTCAAGTAACGCTTGATGAATTTCATGTAAAATATTTTTAATCAAGATACTAATATCAATTTAGAGGTGAAAAACTTTCGAGGCAATTAAAGTTTTCTTAACAAAATATTCAGTAGCTTTTTTTGTAACTTTAGACACGTTATATAACAGTAAAACTTAATTAAATAAAAATGAACATGAAAAAACTATTACTATTTGCAGTTGCCCTGTGCTTGTCTTTTACGTTTCAGGCACAAGTAACCACACCACAACCAAGCCCTTTTTCTAAAGTAGAGCAAAAGGTGGGATTGACAGATATTACTCTGGAATATTCCAGGCCAGGCGTAAAGGGAAGAAAGATTTTTGGAGATTTGGTTCCTTTTGGCAAGTTATGGCGCTTTGGAGCTAATAAGAACACAACAATTACCTTTAGTGATGCTTTTACATTTGCTGGGCAAAATGTGAAAGCAGGTTCGTATGCCATTTATGCGATTCCTGGTGAAAGCTTGTGGGAGATTTACCTGTATTCTGATACCAATAACTGGGGGAATCCTGAAACATGGGACGAAAGTAAAGTTGTTGCCATTGCCAAAGTAGAGTCATATCCCGTTCCTTTTAATGTTGAGACCTTCACTTTAGACATAAACAACATTAGTAATGGCGGTGGTACTTTGGAAATGATTTGGGAAAAAACGTATTTAGCGGTGCCTATAGAAGTTCCAACCGACGATAAAGTTTTGGCCTCTATAAATGATGCTTTAAACGGCACGCCAACATCCAATGATTACTATTCTGCGGCGGTTTACTATCTACAAGAAAACAAGGATATGAAACAAGCCAAGGAGTGGATAGATAAGGCTATTGGAATGGAAGAAAAGCCACAGTTTTGGAAACTCAGACAACAATCATTGATTTATGCTAAAGATGGTGATACCAAAGGCGCTATAGAAATAGCAAAGAAATCACTTGAGGCTGCCAAAGAAGCAGGAAACGACGATTATGTAAAGTTAAATATGGATTCCCTGAAAGAATGGGGAGCTATGTAATTTTTAAGTGTTGAAATTTAAAAAGAAAAAGACGGCATTCTGCCGTCTTTTTTTAATCGTTTTCGTCCAAAATAAACAGGTCTTCTACCGCTACATTAAAAAGTTTTGCAATCTTAAGAGCCAAAACCGTAGAAGGCACATACTTGTTGAGTTCCATGGCATTGATAGTTTGCCTGCTTACGCCAATTTTTTCTGCCAAATCGGCCTGGGTCATGTTGTGTCTGGCACGTTCTACCTTAATGTTATTCGTCATGGCTATTGGCTTTATATTTTAAAAAATTAAAACGAATAATAAAAAAGACTAACGGTGTGAACATATTGAAGACCAAGATATGGAAAAAAGTAAGGTCATAAACCAACAGGATGGTGGCTATCAATATAAAATAGTTGAATAGAATTGCCCAAACCAGTGAATCTTTCCTAAGCTTGTAAATAAATTCGTCTTCCACTTTCTCTTTGGAAAAGCCTACAAGCAAACCTCCAATAATTATAAGTAAAGAAACTAGTTCGTCTGTAATAGTATTGTCAACAATTTTAAAAAAACCGGAACTCTCAGAAAAAATAGGTTCATAGTAAATTGTTAGGACTTTGACATTTAAAAAGCTGCTGTCATAGCCATTGAAGAAAAGAACACTACCGGAAAGCAGACCGATAACAAAAAGTACCCAACCCATGGTTTTGTACTTGTGCGGTAATAAATAATTTGATTTCATACATGTTTGTTTTTTGTTTGATGAAACAAATGTAAAACAAACTTATTAAAAAGACAAATAAACTTTACAAAAAGTAAAAAATAGTTGATTAACTGGATTCTACTTGATTCTTAAGATTGTCTAACCAGCCTAATACTATAACTAGCAAAATAATGGATAAAATGAGTAGGAGATGCGTATTTCTGGTTTGGAAAATATCATAGACCACTTTGGCTAAGTTGGCTGTGAGTATGAGTAAGGTCAAATTACTCAGGAAATCCATTTTTCTGAAACTGGAAATCAAACAGATGAAAATGACCAAAATGCAACCAATAAAATTCAGCCAGAGATAACTTACCAAAGGTTGCTCACCGGCTTGTTCCAATTTGAAAATAGCAAAATAATAAAACAGCAAAATGAAAATCTGTGTAATCACTGCAGCCGTAAATACCTGATTGCCTTTCACTTTCTTAAAGAAAAAAGCCAGAAGGAAAATACCCAGTACATTACCGTAAAATAAAGATCCTATGGTATTGACAAGTTGAATAAGATTGTCAAACAAATTGGCAATACAGGCAATAATAATAGCTAAAACACCCCATAATACAGTAAACCATTTGCTTATTTTTACCACTTGCTCCTCACTAAGATCTTTTTTGCTATGGCGTTTATAAAGATCCAAAGCGGTAGTTGAAGATAGGGCATTGAGTTCACTGGCGGTACTGGACATGGCCGCACTCAAGATGACCGCAAGAAGGAGGCCAATCAATCCCTTAGGAAGGTTGTTCAAGACAAAGTGGATAAAGACATAATCCTTATCGTTGGTTTCTACTTTTTCATTTTTGGTATTGGCAGATTGCTGAATCAAGTCTTTGGCATCACCCCTTAACTTGTTTTGAACAGCGCCTAAAAACTGAATTTGCGAGGTTAATTCGTTGCGTTCCCTACTTGAAATTTCATTTTTGTGGTTAATATAGTTAAAGACTGTTTCTTTCTTTTCCTCTGAAACCTTGTCGTATTCTTTCTGAATGTTCTCGTAAGCCTCTACCTGATTGGATTGCATGACGAGTTCACGTGCCTGCGGATTGAAGTTTACAGGTGCTGAATTAAATTGATAAAATACAAATACCATAACACCCACCAAGAGAATGAAAAATTGCATAGGCACTTTGAGCAGGCCATTAAAAATCAATCCCAACCGCATTTCTCTAAGCGATTTTCCGGAAAGGTAACGTTGTACTTGGCTTTGATCGGTTCCAAAATAAGAGAGCATCAAGAATGTCCCGCCAATAAGTCCGCTCCAAATAGTATAACGCTTGTCCAAACTGAAAGAAAAATCCAGAATGTTCATCTTGTTATTTACACCGGCAATCTCTAGGGCATTACTAAAATTGATGCCGTCTGGTAGCTTGCTGATAATCAAAAAGAAAGCAATGAACATACCGGTAAAAATTACGGCCATTTGCTGTTTTTGGGTTACGGTCACGGCTTTGGTTCCTCCCGAAGCAGTATAGATTATAACTAAAATTCCAATAATGATATTCAGAAACGTCAAATCCCAATCTAAGATATACGATAGGATAATAGCTGGGGCATAAATAGTAATTCCTGCACCAGAACCACGATGTATGAGGAACAAAACCGAAGTAAGCGTGCGTGTTTTTAAATCAAATCGGTTTTCCAAAAATTCATAGGCCGTGAACACTTTCAACCTATCGTAAAGAGGAAGAAACACAACACAAATGATAACCATGGCTATGGGCAATCCAAAATAGAACTGCACAAAGCCCATACCGTCATGAAATGCTTGCCCAGGGGTTGATAAAAAGGTAATGGCACTAGCTTGGGTGGCCATTACAGATAACCCAATAGTCCACCATTTGGCTTCATTACCACCACGAACGTAATCTTGTACATTCTTCATGCCACGGGTTTTCCATGTGCCATAAACCACAATGGTAATGAGGGTTCCCGCTAGTATGAGCCAATCAATTACCCCCATTTAACAAGAAAATGAATTCATTAATAAATAGAAAAATAACACATAAAGAATATTGGCTAGCAGAACCCATGCGTATACTTTGGACCATTTTTCTTTTGGAGGTTGTTGGTTCATTAATCTTGCAATTTTGGTTGCTGTTTGATGGTTTCTTTCCCCACGGATAGCATGTTGGCAAACAGGCGATAGGCACCGGGAACACCTTCAGGAAGCTCCCTAAAGAAACTCAAACCAGTGTAAATATAATAGCCTTTGCCATATTGTGCCACAAGTAGACTCCCTTTTTTTGCAGATTCCCCTTCGTCATGTAAAGAAAGCAGGGGCGTAAACTCATGACTCCAATCATCTGGAAAATACAAACCACGTTCTTGAACCCAACCTTCAAAATCCTTTTCAGTGATTTTGTTGGGAACATTGAGCAATTCATTTTTAGGGTCAAGAAATTTAACCGAAGCATTTTCATCGGTTACACGATCTCTGGAAAGTTCAAGTTTGTAAGGCGCAATGTTTTGAGTGTTCAAACCTCTATTGGTGTTGTACTGAACAATCATATTGCCACCTTTCGAAACAAAATCAAATAGTATGTTCTGTTTGGATTCAATGTTATCAAGCACATTATAGGCTCTAATACCCATTACCACGGCATCCAATCCTTCAAGGCTTTCCGGTGTTAGTTCCAGAGGGTTTAACGTAACTACATTGTAGCCTATTTGTCGCAAACTTTCAGGAACGGCATCACCAGCGCCTACTATATAGCCTATGTTTTCGCCTTTTTTCTGAATATCCAAGCGCACGAGTTTGCTTTCGCAGGGCATTAAAACGGTTTGGAAAGGAATGTGACTGTAATCAATTTCAATGAGTTCATCCGAATAGGTGTTGTTGCCCACAGTAACTATTGGGTTCATAGTTCCTTCCTGTTGGTCTTTAGGTGGAAGTATCAAAAAATTGAACGTTTGACTTTCATCTTTTTTAGAGATAGCTACGGTTTGCTGTTCAGGGTAGACATGCCAACCGTTGGGATGTGAAATGCCCACGCTTCCTTTCAAGTTGTCTTTACCCGCTTTCACCGTTACGGTAACTTCTTTTTGTTGGTCGTCAGCAAAAATATACACTTTACTGTCCAGTTTTACGGAGGCTTGTGGGACAATATCAAACGGTTTGTATAGCTCACCCTTATCTGGTTTTGAGTAACGGTAAACTACTTTTTTCTGAATGGATAGTGGGGTGTCATTGATTTTTAAGTTGAAATTGACAAACACATTACTTGGTGTTTCAGGTAAACCAATCAATTGCTGGTTGTTTACTTTATACATTCCTAAAGTACCTTTTTCCTTGAGCCAATACGGGGAAGAATAAGGCGTGTTTTTGGAAATATAATACTCGGTTTTAAATGATTCGTCCTTGTTGTTTTTCAACGGAATATTTTTGTTGACAGTGTTGCCGTCGGAAAGCGTAACCGATTGTAAAACAATGGGAACTGTACTTCTGTTTAAAGCTTCAATAGTGAGTTCAACCGTAGTGTCCAAGGACGCTGAGGTACTATTGGCCGAGGCTTCTAAATACAATCCTGTACACGCTTGAATGATATCCAATAGTTCTTTGGATTTTAGGGTTTTCCAATGGTCATCGTCTAGATGCTGAACTAGTTCATAGGCTTTCAATAAGTCTGGAATGTGCACGGAAGGATTGGTGAAGTTGAAATTTTTTTCAACAGCATAAAGAAGATGGCCTATGGCTTTGCCACCTTTT
>JAGQZG010000073.1 GCA_020435705.1 Mangrovimonas sp. | reverse complement strand
GGCACTACCAAAGATAGGTTGGGCTATTTGAGAGCCTTGGCAATTAATTCCTTGATCAAGGATGCCGCATCCATATTTATGAAACATGAAGAAGAAATTCTAAATAATGAGTTTACAGTTTCCTTGATGGATAAGAGCAAATATCAAGCGCAAATAAAAGACATTATCAAGATAAGTGTAGAGAAAATATACCGCTCCAAAGAGGTTGTTGAAAAAGAAATTGTAGGGTATAAAGCAATCAATACCTTGCTACTCACCTATATTACAGCGGTGAATAACAGGTTTTTAGGCACCGAAAGTAATTTTGACAAATTGATTTTACAGATGGAGCCTGAGTTAACTAAATTTAATCATAAAAATTTGTATAACAGAGTTTTAAGTGTTTGTAACTATGTGGCTATGCTATCAGATGGACAGGCTATTTCCAAGTATAAAATCATTAATGGGGAACATATTTAAGGCAATTCACCGAATAAAATTGTATTTTATCGAAACGTTTTCTATATTTACAAGACCAAACTAGATAAACTTAATCCCTATGAAAAAAAATATAATTAATGCGCTTGTTATATTTTTTGTGACATTCGCAGTGTTATTGGCAGCCAATGAGCTTTCTAAATCTGATGGCGAATCCCAAGTAACTCAATCTTACGATTTCAACGACTAAGACTTAGTAGTCTAGAGGCAATACTTTTACTATCCAACCGAACAATCTCTTTGAGTTGTTCAGTGGTTCCATGTTCTACAAAGAAATCAGGAATACCCAATAATTCAATAGGAGTAGCATAGTTGTTTTTTGCGGCAAACTCTAAAATGGCACTTGCAAAGCCCCCATTAATTGTGCCATCTTCAACGGTTAAAATGCTTGTATGTTTTTTAAATACTTCATGTAGAAGTTGCTCGTCAAGTGGTTTTACAAAGCGCATGTCGTAATGAGCAATGTCTAAATTTTCAGTGAGTTCAAGGGCTTTACTTACTTGGTATGCTGTGGTGCCTACCGAAAGTACTGCTACACGGCTTCCTTCTTTTAAGCAAACACCAGTGCCAATTTCAATTCTTTCAAAGGGTTTTTCCCAGTCCATGAGGAAGCCTTTACCTCTTGGATAGCGAATCGCAATAGGATGTGAAAGCCCTTGTTGTGCAGTAAACATAAGATTCCGGAGTTCGGTTTCATTCCTTGGTGCACAAATGATGAGGTTTGGGATACAGCGTAAATAGGCAAGATCGAAAGCACCATGGTGCGTTGCCCCATCAGCACCAACCAAACCCGCCCGGTCTATACAGAAAATAACGGGTAAGTTCTGTAAGGCTACATCGTGGATTACTTGATCATAAGCCCTTTGCAAAAAGGTAGAATAGATGGCGCAAAATGGGACAAGTCCTTGTGTAGCCATACCAGCCGCTAAAGTAACGGCATGTTGCTCGGCAATCCCCACATCAAAGGAACGTTCAGGAAAAGCCTCCATCATAAATTTGAGCGAGCTACCTGTGGGCATAGCTGGTGTAATGCCTACTATTTTAGGGTTTTCCTTGGCCAATTCAACCAAAGTCAATCCAAATACATCCTGAAATTTTAGAGGTTCCTTAGAGGTGTCTTTTGGCAAAAGATCGCCTGTAAGTGCATTGAACTTTCCAGGAGCATGGTACTTCACTTGATTTTCTTCGGCTTGCTTTAGCCCTTTACCTTTGGTGGTAATTACGTGTAAAAATTTAGGCCCTTCTATAGTTTTCAGCCTGTTTAATTCATTAATTAAAGTCGGTAAATCGTGCCCATCAATTGGCCCAGAATAGCTAAAATTGAAAGCTTCAAAAATGTTGTCTTGCTTTTGAGTGCCCAATTTAACATGGGTCAAATATTGTTTCAGAGCGCCAACACTAGGATCTATCCCAATCGCGTTATCATTTAAGATAATGAGTATGTTGGTTTTGGATACTCCTGCATGGTTTAAGGCCTCAAATGCCATACCGCTTGCAATAGAGGCATCCCCTATAATGGCAACATGCTGCTTGTTCAAATCGCCCTTCAATTTAGACGCTATGGCCATTCCCAAAATAGCCGAAATGGACGTTGAGGAATGCCCTGTACCAAAGGCATCATAAATGCTTTCATCCCGTTTGGGAAACCCGCTGAGACCTCCCAATTGTCTGTTGGTATCAAAAATTTTCTTTCGGCCTGTTAAAATCTTGTGGCCATAGGCTTGATGACCCACATCCCAAACCAAAAGGTCATTGGGAGTATCAAAGACATAGTGCAGGGCAATGGTCAATTCTACCACACCTAGACTGGCACCTAAATGGCCTTCCTTTGTTGCAATTATATTAATAATGAAGTGCCTTAGCTCTTGAGCGAGTTGAGGTAATTGGTCCTCGTCTAGTTTACGAAGATCTTCAGGCCAATTAATACGGTCTAATAATAGTTCCATTCTAAAACAAAAATACCACTTGAAATTGTATTTTTGAATAATTTATTGGAATGATGGAAAATCTTTTTGATGATACTTATTTTATGAAAAAAGCGCTTCAGGAGGCCGAAATGGCTTTTGAAAAAGGCGAAGTGCCTGTTGGAGCAGTCATTGTTGTAGAAAATAGAATTATAGCCAGAGCCCATAATTTAACCGAAACGCTTAACGATGTTACGGCTCATGCCGAGATGCAAGCCATAACAGCAGCAGCCAATTTTTTAGGAGGCAAGTATCTTCATAATTGCACCCTCTATGTAACACTTGAGCCGTGCCAAATGTGTGCGGGTGCTTTATACTGGAGTCAGATAAGTAAAATAGTTTATGGGGCAAGGGATGAAGAACGGGGATGCCTCAATTTAAAAACCAAGTTACATCCTAAAACGACTATGATGGGTGGTGTTCTAGCTGATGAGACTTCGGGATTGATCAAACGCTTCTTTATTCAAAAGCGTAATTTGAATTAAAATAAAAAACGCGCAATTGTTATTGCGCGTTGAAACCAATAAGATATTTAGAGTTAATTAGATTTTCTTAACATTTACAGCTACTTTGCCTTTTCTTCCTTCGGCCTCGTCATACTGAACATTGTCGCCGTCATTTAATTCTAGTCCATTTAAGTTCGATACATGAACAAAGATGTCCTTACTTGTTTCGTCGTTGGTTATGAATCCGAAACCTTTGGATCCATTGAAAAATTTAACTTTACCAGTCATTGTTTAAAATAATATGAAATTAAAAAGTTAAAGATATAATTTAAACTAATATAAAACGATTTTTATTTAACTTTTTTAAATATTTGAAAATCAATATCTTTAGTTTCTCTGATTTTCTCGCATCTTTTCAAGATTTTCCTTGGTGAGCATGTAATCTTTAATATTTTTCCCTTTCCATCTGTAGTAGGCAAATAATGGAAAAACGAATAGGAATAAACCCACAACACCAAAACCTATGAGTTTTTCGGAGTACTCAACGTCCATTAAAAAACCACAGGCCAATAGCCCTGTAGAAATTACAAACGCAACAATGATGAGGTATCTCATAGCTTTATTGGGTTAAATTGATAAGTTTTCGTCTGTATACGGTCAATAATTTGGATTTGGAAATAAAACCAATGTATTTTCCGTTTTTCACTACCGGCAAATTCCAAGCATTGCTATCTTGAAATTTCTTCATGATAGTGGTCATTTTATCTTTTTCCAGATCAATAATTTCAGGCGGGTTCTGCATGACGTCTTTTGCCAATATCTCAGAGTATAACTTACGATCAAACATAATGGGACGCAAATCATCCAGTAATATGACACCTTCCAAAGTTCCTAATTTATGGCTTATTACTGGAAAAATATTCCTGTTGGATTTAATAATAGCTTCTTGAACAATTTCACCTAATGTCATCTTGGGAGTTACTGAGATAAAGTTAGTTTCAATAACGCTGTCAATATCCATAAGGGTTAATACGGCATGGTCTTTATCGTGAGTAATCAATTCTCCTTTTCTTCCTAGCTCCATGGTGTACACCGAGTGTGGATAAAAATATTTAGTAATACCGAAAGAAATAGTAGCCGTTAGCATCAGGGGAATAAAGAGTTCATAACCACCTGTAACTTCAGCAATTAAGAAAATAGCAGTAAGGGGTGCATGCAATACACCGGCCATTAATCCGGCCATACCTACCAAGGTAAAATTACTTTCCGAAACAGTGTGGTTGCCAAAAAGGCCAATGTTATTAATAAACTTGGCCACACAATTTCCCATGATACTCCCCATAAAAAGAGTGGGTGCAAAAATACCGCCAACACCACCAGCACCAAAAGTTACTGCACTGGCAATAATCTTGAAAAACACCAACCCAGCCAAGAGTCCAATAATAACCCAAACATTCTCAAGATCCAGATGTAAAAAGTTGGTTTCAAGAGCTTTTTCCGGATTTCCAGCAATCAAATTATTCATTACATCAAACCCTTCACCATAGAGAGGAGGAATGAAAAAAATGAGGATGCCTATAGCGGCTCCGCCAATTAAAAATCTGTTGACAGGCGATTTGATATTCTCGAAAAACTTTTGGACTCGCTCGTAAACCTCTGTAAAATAGATGGATGTAAATGCGGCCAAAACGCCCAAAATGGCATAGAAGGGAATGTCATTCAATACTAATCTGTCTTCTATTTGAAACGGAAGTAAAATATCACTTCCAAAGAAAAAATAGGAGGTAAGGATGGCCGATAATGAAGCGAGTAAAAGCGGTAAAATAGAAGCAATTGTGAGATCTAAACTAAAGACCTCTATGGCAAATACCAAAGCAGCAATAGGGGCTTTGAATATGGAGGATAAGGCACCTGCCGCTGCACAACCAATCAAAAGATTGGTGGTTTTCTGGTTTAAGTGAAACATTCTGGAAATGTTGGAGCTTATAGCCGAACCTGTTGCTACAGAAGGGCCTTCCAAACCTACCGAGCCTCCAAATCCTACAGTTATGGGCGCTGTTAAGATAGATCCAATCATTTGGTACTGCTTCATGAAACCTTTTCGCTTGGAAATAGCATAAAGCGTGGAGGGAATACCATGGCTCACCTTGTTTCTGATAACATATTTCATTATAAGGTAAACCAATGCAAATCCTATGATGGGAAACAAAAAGTAAAAAGCATGATGATAGGATTTTACAAGGTTTCCTTCCAATAAATGCTGGATAAAGTGGGTAAGGTTTTTTAGGATGACAGCCCCAACCCCCGAAGTAAAGCCAACAACAACACTTAAGAAGTATACAAACTGTTTTTGGGAAATGTGTTTAGCTCTCCAAATTAACAAGCGTTTGTATAAAGATTTTGCAGGCATATATAAAACTACTAAAAAATCCCGCTTTCGCAGGATTTGGTATTATGATTTTAAATTAAGTTTTAAACTCAACTCTTCTAATTGTTTAAGATCAACTGGTGCAGGGGCATCTATCATCACATCGCGACCGGCATTGTTTTTTGGAAATGCAATGAAATCACGAATGGTTTCTTGGCCTCCTAAAATGGCTACCAGTCTGTCCAAACCAAAGGCTAAACCACCATGAGGTGGCGCACCATATTCAAAAGCATTCATAAGAAAACCAAATTGTGCTTTGGCTTCTTCTTCTGAAAACCCTAGATAATCAAACATCAAGGCTTGTGTTTTCTTATCGTGAATTCTGATGGAGCCTCCGCCAATTTCATTACCGTTTAACACCAAATCATAAGCATTGGCTTTTACGGCGCCAGGATTGGTTTCCAAAAGCTCTATTTGACCAGGTTTTGGCGAAGTGAAAGGATGGTGCATGGCATGATAACGACTGGTTTCTTCATCCCATTCAAGTAATGGGAAATCTACCACCCAAAGGGGGGCAAATTCATTAGGGTTTCTTAAGCCTAAGCGTTCTGCCAATGCCATTCTTAAGGCACTCAATTGGGTTCTGGTCTTATGGGTCTCTCCTGAAAGGATACAGATTAAATCTCCAGGTTTTGCTCCAGTGACTTCAGCCCATTGAGCTAAATCAGTTTCGTCATAAAACTTATCAACTGAAGATTTGAACGTTCCGTCTTCATTGTAGCGACAATAAACCATGCCCATAGCACCTATTTGTGGGCGTTTTACCCAATCAATCAAGGCGTCTATTTCTTTTCTGGTAAAGGCATTTCCTCCAGGAACAGCAATTCCTACGACCAATTCGGCCGAATTGAATACGTTGAAATCTTTATGCTTGGTAACATCATTAAGTTCACCAAATTGCATCCCAAAACGAATATCTGGTTTGTCATTCCCGTACAGGCGCATGGCATCATCATAAAACATTCTAGGGAACTTCTCAATTTCAACTCCTTTTACCTCTTTCAGTAAATGGCGGGTCAAACCTTCAAAAACAGTAAGAATGTCTTCCTGTTCTACAAAAGCCATTTCACAGTCTATCTGAGTGAATTCAGGTTGTCTATCAGCACGAAGGTCTTCATCACGGAAACATTTCACAATTTGGAAATATTTATCCATGCCCCCGACCATCAACAACTGTTTAAAAGTTTGAGGAGATTGTGGTAAAGCGTAGAATTGTCCTGGATTCATTCGACTTGGTACCACAAAATCTCTGGCCCCTTCTGGAGTCGACTTGATTAAGTAAGGTGTTTCAACTTCAATAAAACCTTCATTGGACAGGAAATTCCTAACTTCTTGGGTTACTTTATGACGGAAAATCAAGTTGTTTTTAACTGGATTTCTTCGGATGTCCAAATAACGGAACTGCATACGCAATTCTTCGCCGCCGTCCGTTTCGTCTTCAATGGTGAACGGGGGAAGCTTGGCATTGTTAAGAAGGGTTAACTCTTCAACTAAAATCTCAATATCGCCCGTAGGGATATTAGGGTTTTTGGATTGTCGTTCTATCACCGTTCCTTGAACTTGGATTACAAATTCACGTCCTAGCTTTTGAGCCTTTTCAAGGAGGTCTTTAGATGTACGTTCTTCGTCAAAAATCAACTGGGTAATACCATATCTATCTCGCAAATCGACCCAAATCACAAACCCTTTGTCCCTAACTTTCTGAACCCAGCCTGCAAGGGTTACTTTTTGATTTAAATGGCTCAATCTCAATTCGCCATTTGTATGACTTCTGTACATTAAATTCAATTTAGAGTGCAAATTTAATGAAGTTGGAGAATAATCAAATAAAAAAGCCCCAACAGTTTGTTGAGACTTTTTATTCATTACTATAATTGGATTAACTCAGTTCATCCGTAACACTTTGGGTTTTCTTTTTTAACCATATTTTGAGTTTAATGCTCAAGAAGAATAAAACTGGTACTACAACTAAGGTTAGGAAGGTTGCTACAAACAATCCGTAGATAACGGTCCAGGCTAAAGGGCCCCAGAAAATCACGTTATCCCCACCTATGTATATGTTAGGGTCAAACTCTTTAAACAGGGTAAAGAAGTTAATGTTGAACCCAACCGCCAACGGCACCAAACCTAAAATAGTTGTAATGGCTGTTAAGAGTACGGGGCGCAAACGGGCCTTTCCAGCTTTTACAATGGATTCAAACAAGTCGTTAGTTTCGAGATACTCTCCATCATCTAGATTGTTTTGCACCATTTTTCTGTCAATTAGAAGTTGGGCATAATCTAGAAGTACCACCCCGTTATTCACCACAACCCCTGCAAGTGCAATGATACCAACCATGGTCATCATAATTACGAATGAGCTTCCCGTAATCACAATTCCTCCAAAGACCCCTATAAAACTTAAGAAGATAGCCATCATGATAATAGCTGGTTTGGATATGGAATTGAACTGGAAAATCAAGATGAAAAAGATAAGGCCCAGACCAGTAAAGAAGGCACCCATTAAGAAGGCCATTTGTTTGTTCTGTTCTTCAATTTGCCCTGTATAATCTATTTTGATATTGTCAGGCATGTCTTCAAAACTTTTCATCTCGTTTCGTATCTGGTTTACTATAGCACCGGCATCAGTAAACCCTGGAGCAAGAGCAGAATAAACGGTAACCACACGTTTGGTGTCTTTGTGTTTTATGGCGCTAAACCCAGAGGTGTTTTCATATTGGGCAATAGCTGAAACAGGAATTTCCTTGATTTGACCTGAAGCCATATCCCTAAAGGTTATTTTTTGGTTGAACAAGGCACTTTTGTCGTAGCGGTTTTCTTCATTGAATCTCACATAAATGTCATAGTCATCCCCGTCTTCTTTGTAAATACCTGCTTTGGAACCAAAAATGGAATTTCTTAATTGCTGGCCAACTTGTCCAGCGCTAACCCCTAGTTCACCCGCTTTTTCCCGGTCTATGACCACGCGCATGATTGGTTTGTCTTTGTTCACGTCAATTTTCAATTCATCTATTCCAGCAATATTCTTGCTGTTGATAAATTGACGCATTCTTTCGGCGGTGTTAATGAGTTCGTTGTAATCCTTTCCTTCAATTTCAATATTGATAGGTGAGCCAGCTGGTGGTCCTGCCGCATCTTTTTCAACTGAAATTAAAACCCCAGGATAGATACCCACTAATGCTTCTTGTACTTTTTGGCGCAGGAGTTCACTGTCTTTTCCTTTTCGGTATTTAAACTCCCGCATGGAAGCCGTAATTTTGGCCTTGTGTGGCATTTCAGCTGCCGAACCCGCATCGGTTTGCGGATTCCCGGCACCTTCACCCACTTGGGACACAGCACTTTCTACCATAAAATTGTAATTGCCCACTTTATATTGGGGATCGTCCAAAACCTTATAGACACGTTGTTCTATTTGTTTAGTAATGGCATTGGTTTTTTCAATGGCTGTACCTTCTGGGTATTCTATATAAACAATAATTTGATTTGGAATGTTATCTGGGAAAAACTCAACTTTTGTTCGTTGGGTTGCCAAGGATATTCCGAAAGTGACAAAGGCAAGCAGCAACAAAAGCACAGTGCCTATACTCAAGGCGTAAGGGCGCCAGCTTGATAAGGCCCAGCGAAGGGTTCTTTCATATAAACGCTCCAGTTTTACCAATGTTTTGGTTTGGAAATTATTAGCCCATTTTCTTAGGAACAATCTATAGATCCAAAGCATGACGGCCGTGAACACCATGAGAGAACCAAGGGCCCTATATTCACCAGCTACAAAATAGACAATAACCCCTAGAATAGCCATGATGCTGGTAAGGATTATAATTCTTTTTAGTGGCATGTCCTTATCTTCAATATTCATAAATTGAGAGACTAACACCGAGTTGAAGAAAATGGCAACAAACAATGACGACCCCAATACAATGGATAAGGTTTGAGGTAAAATCATCATAAATTCACCCATAATTCCTGGCCAAAGTCCCAATGGAATAAATGCCGCTACCGTGGTTGCTGTAGAAATAATAATAGGAAATGCAATTTCGCCAATACCCTTTTTGGCTGCCTGTTTACGGCTCATACCTTCTTCATCCATGAGGCGGTACACGTTTTCTACAACCACAATACCGTTATCCACCAGCATACCAAGTCCCATGATCAATCCAAAGAGTACCATAGTGTTTAGGGTAATACCAAACATATTCAAGATCATGAGCGACATGAACATGGACATAGGTATTGCAAACCCAACAAAAATGGCGTTTTTGAATCCTAGGAAGAACATCAATACGGTAACAACCAGAATCACCCCAAAGATGATGTTGTTTACCAAATCGTCTACTTGCCCAATAGTTACCGAGGATTGGTCATTGGTAATGGTGACTTTCAAATCTTGAGGGAAGACATTTTCTTTGGAATCGTCAACAATTTGTTGAATTTTATCGGCTGCGTCAACCATGTTTTTTCCCGCTCGTTTTTTAACATCCAGCATCACTACCGGTTCACCATATTCACGGGCAAAAGTGGTTTTTTCTTCTTCCTTGAAAGCAACTGTGGCAATGTCTTTTAGATAGATAGGATTGTCATGTTCCGATTTCACTACAAAGTTCTCGAGTTCGGAAGGGTTGTCAATTTCTCCAAGAATTCTAATGGTTCTACGTTGTCCACTGGCTTTAATGTTACCTGCCGACATGGTTACGTTTCCATTGTTGATCGCGCCTATAACATCACTAAAGGCCACCTTGGAAGCCATCATCTTGTAAATGTCTACCGCAACTTCAACTTCTTTCTCTTGAGCACCTCTAATTGCAACTTCCTTGATTTCCAGCAGGTCTTCAATTTCATCCTGTAGGTACTCGCCATATTCTTTTAGCTTTTCAACAGGATAATCGCCCGATATATTGATGTTTAGGATGGGCATTTCTTCAGAAAGGCTGAGTTCAAAAACGTCAGGTTCAACTTTTGCCTCATTGAATGTGGGCCAGTCCTCACTGGCCGTGATGGATTCTACCTCATCCTTAACCTTGAGTTTGGCTTCTTCAACTGTTATATTTTCGTCAAACTCAACAATAACCATAGAATAATCTTCTTGTGATGTTGAAGTGATTTCAACTACATTACTAATGGTCTTTAACTCATCTTCCAAAGGATCGGTAATGAGTTTTTCTATATCTTCGGCAGTATTTCCTGGATAGATTGTGCTCACATAAATTTTCGTTTCGTTTACCTCTGGGAAATTTTCTCGTGGCATTTCAAAAAAGGCCATAATCCCTAGGTAAAAGAATACCAAAATCAATACGTAAATGGTCGTTTTATTATGAATGGCCCAGGATGATAAGCCAAATTCTTTATCAACTTGTTTGTGCTTTTTGCTCATTTTTAGCTTGGTTTTGGCTAGTTGGTTGCTTTTGTTTCTTCTTCAAACTTGATCACTTCCACGGTTTGGCTGTCTTTCACGCTTCTAGCACCCTCTTTGATGATTTCGGTGCCATCTTCTAAGCCCGACAACACTTCAATAACATCGCCTTGTGTTTTGCCGGTAGTGATAATGGTTTTTTTGGCAATACCTTCATTTTTGTCATTTTTGTCAACTACGGTATACACATATTGCTCACCTTCAGCATTTTCTGAAATAACGCTTTGTGGAATTAAAAGCGCTTTGGGGTTGTTATAGTCATTAATTTGAAGCTTAGCCGTTAGGTTTGGTTTTATGGATTCGTCATTTTTAGGAATGCTCACTTCAACTCTAAACGTTCTATTGGAAGGGTTTATGAAATCACTGGCTTGGCGAATTTCTGTTTCAATGGTTTTTCCAAGTATTGGAAATTCGGCCTTTACATGTTTTCCTTTGATTACATCTTTAACATAGCGTTCAGGTACTTCCGTTTCAATATACATGTTGTTTAGGTTCACGATACGCATCAATTGACTAACTCCTGCAGAGACCACACTTCCTTGTTCGGTAATAACATCGTCAATAGTTCCTGAGAAAGGCGCTCTTACGGTGGTTTTGGCCAGTTGCTGTTCCATTTGGCTCGTCGCTTTACTTTGCGCTTCGTAATTTGATTTAGCTTGTAGGTATTGAATTTCACTACCTATGTTTTGTTCCCAAAGACGTTTTTGACGCTCGTAAGTAGTCTTGGCTAAGTCGGCTTGGATTTTAAGTTGAGCCAATTGCTGGCTCAAACCGCCATCGTCTATTTTGGCCAAGATTTGTCCTTTACTCACTTTTTGTCCCTCTTTCACATAAACATTGGTTAAAATACCGTTGAATTCTGGAGTAATAACCAGAAGATCCTTAGTTGTTACATTCCCTTGAATCTCAAAGTAATGGTTGAAATCTTCTTGTTTTGCAATAAAAGTGGTAATTAAAGGTGCTTTTTTGATGGTGTCCAATTTCGCAATGGCTTCATCTAACTGTACTAATTTTTCATGGGCGGCTTGTTGTTCTGAAACTATTTCAGCTCTTTTCTTGCGCATGAGCTCTAAATTGTTGGAGCTTAAAACATTTTCTAGAGAATTTTTTTTCTCGCCTCCACACGACGTTAGTAGAATT
>JAGQZG010000072.1 GCA_020435705.1 Mangrovimonas sp. | reverse complement strand
TTTGTGGATTTCAAACTGATGTCGAAGATGTGCTTTCTGCCTTCTTTTTCGGCAGTAATGTCTGGTGTTACAGATATGTCGCTTCCTTTTTTAAGGTAGGATTTTGGGCTTTCAAAACCATCAACATCTGCTTTGATATTTTCAAAGCCATGCTTTTCCAGATAGTCTATAGAATTCATGATGAACTCTGAATATTTCTGTTTGTCTGTATGAATCATAACTTCTAATATAACCTTTTTTTTCTAAAATGCAAGATTACGGACTGGTTTAACATTTATTTTAAAACTTATATTCTATGCCGCTCATGATTGTTATGATGTAGGGATTAAAGTCCTCCGGATTTTTGTACGGAGAAAAAAGATACTTGAAACCTCCTTCTAGGTTGAAATAGAAATGTGGGATTAATTGTAGTTGTGCACCTAACCCAAGGTTGATTGAAGCAGTACTGTTTTGAAATTGGGTGTTATTTTTTGTTTTATAGATGGTTTCGCCAATTTTACTCTCAAGTTCGGCATTGTTCATAAAATGGTATCCGAAACCACCTGTAACGAAAGGGGCGAGTTTTTTCTTAACTATAAAATACCTGAGCTCTAGCGAAGCTTCAGTATAATTCACTTTTTGGGTGTAGTGATTGGAGGTTTCTGTCCATGATTGGTTTAAGTTCAATCGGTTCAAGCCGAGTCTTATATTTAGCTTCTCTGAGCCAAAATAAGTGGCATAGATTCCAAAATTGAATGATGTTTGATTTGAAACATTTTTACCAAATGCGCCATAACTGGTTAGCGCAACATTAGGATACACACTCCATTTATTTTTGTCTGATTTTTTCTCAATGGAATCTTTTTTAGAGCTTCTATTTTTCTTTAAGTCTTTAGCGTTCTCTAAGTTTTTGAGTTCTTCTGTTTCTTGTGCGCTAATGCTGTCATTTGATGATGAACTGTTTTTGCTAGTTTCTCTGTTGAAACTGTTTTTTTCATTAAGCTCTGTTTTGGTAGATTTTTTATGGGGTATTGAAGGTTGCCCATTTGTGGTTAAATGGTGATTGGATTGTGTGGGATTTTTGATTTTCCTTGATTTGATATTGTCTCCTGTTACTTGAGTATACCAATAGTTAGTATTGTTGGAGGCTGTTGAAAAATTTGATCCAGGAGCAACTTTTTGGGTGTCGCTTTCTGAATTAGGGGACTCAATATTATAATCCGATGTATTTGAAAAGGTAGATGATGGGACAGATTTTGATTGTTCTTTACTGTTAGTTTTGGATGTTTTGTTGGGCTTGTTATTTAGGTCATTTTTATGGAATATTGAAACCCCTCCAAGTAGGGATAGGAGCAATATTAAAAGACCAATGCCGTATCTCCACCAAAAAAGGATAGGTCTTGTATCGTCTTTTTCTTTATTTAAATCGTGCTCAATATTTTCCCAAACTGAACTATTTGGAGAAGCTTGAAGATCTTCCAGTCGTTTTCTTACACCTTTACCTATGTCGTTTTTAATTTCCATGGTTTTCCAATAATTTGTTAGAAGGGCTTTTTAATTTTTCTATTTTTTCTTTTAAAAGGAGTTTAGCTCTATGTAGATTGGACTTTGAAGTCCCAATTGAAATGGAAAGCATCTTGGCTATTTCAGCATGGGAAAAATCATCCAATTCGTATAAATTAAATACCAATCGGTATCTGTTGGGCAAATCTTGTATTAGTGCCAAAATATCACTAAGGGAGATTTCATTTAAAATATCAATGGCAATGGTTGGTTCTTCCGAGTAGTTGTCCTCAGAAATAATGTTTAATGTCCCAATATTGCTTTTATATTTATCAATAGCTTTATTGATGGTTATTCGTTTCATCCAACCTTCAAAAGAGCCTTTTCCTGAATATTTTTTTATGTTCTTAAAGATTTCCAAAAAGGAATCCTGTAAGTTGTCTTGGGCATCTTCTAAATTTCTACAGTATTTTAATGAAAGGACAAACAGGGTGTCTTTGTATTTTTCATACAAAGCACGTTGATATTTAGGAGCGTTTTTTTTACACCCTTTTATGAGTTGTTTGTCTTCCAAAACCTGGTTTAACAAGGAGTAACTGTTAATGTTATGGGGATAATTGTGTAATCTCCTGTTAAGGTGTTTTCAATTCTCACCCAAATGGTTTGAGTCGGACTTAAGTTAATATATTGAGTTGAACTATCAATACTGTTTATGTCATTTTCGGAATCGTCTTGTGTTTCGTGATAACTAATAACAATGGATTCAGTTGGTGTTAAATCATCAAATAGGGTCAATTCTAGAATACATTCAGAGTAATTGTTCAGCACAAATTCAGATTGCTGGCTATCGGTTTCCATTTCACATTCTGAAAAGGTCAATCCATCATTACCACATGTTGGTGGAAATTCACCGCATACTTGATGTAATATAATCACTTGATCTTCCCATGTGAGTTGCATATAGATGTTGCCAACATACGAAACTTTCCAGTCCTTATTCCAGAAAGAACTGGTTTCATTCTCCTCGTTCAAATAAATATTTAAATGCAATTCTTCTTCGATAAAAAAAGCTGACCAAGACCCTAAGAAAGTTTGACCATCTAATTCATATATGGTAACGCCAGAATCCTCAATAAAATAACTCCCTGTGTAAATACCAGTAGCTTCATCTGTGTATGTTACCTGCCAAAGACACTGTTTGAGCAGTCCTTCACATTCGTTAATTTCTTCCTCTTCTAAGCACTCTTGTATGGCCAACTTCAAATCTTGATTGGTCTCAATTAAAATTTGACTTCCTGAGGATAACGTGCCGCTTATGGGATAACTAATGCTTATGGATTCTGTGTAGTCCAAACTGTTCAGTAGCGAAATGAATTCATCATTATTTGCAATGTAGTGAGCTCCAGTTAATGTGTGATTTTCATCAAAAGTAAAAAGACTAAGAGGGTATATAAATTCTATACATGAAATATCCTCTAAAGGGTCATCATCCCCTACTGTTCTTTGCACCAAATTAAAAAGTTCAGAATTAACCTCAATGATTTCTTGATTTACGGTAGGAGAATCTACGGGTTCATTATCACAAGAGAATAGAGATGTTAATAGTAAAAATACGCACAGATAATTTTGTAATTTCATAGAAGACTTTTTATGTTAACAACTGTTTTCATTTTATAGTCTTTGTATAATTGAAATGGTTGCGTAAAAAAAATAATTAATTAAAGAGGAATGGTTTGGTTAAAATTGATAACTTTAACTTCTTTGTAAATCAATAAATTAACCTTATGAAAAAAGTACTTAGCTTATTAATTGCAGTAGTTGTTACAACAACAGTCTCAGCTCAGGATTTAAAATCATTGTCCTCAAGTGCTAAATCTTCTGTTACCTCTTCGTTAATTGATGGTTTGGCAGGAAATCAAGTGAAGAAGTTTGCTAAAAAATTGAATTTGAATGAATCCCAACAAGAACAAGTTTCAAGTTTGGTGGTAAACCAACTAAAAAGTGAAAAGTTCCAAAAAATGTTAGGGAGCTTTGGGACTACCAATATATCTGAAGTTACCCCCGAACAAAAACAGGAAGTCACCAAAGCGTTGTTAAGTGATCCCGAATTTAAAGGAGGCATGAGCAAGATATTGGATGATGGTCAAAAGAAAATGCTATCCTCTATTGAATCTCCTACTGAAAAGTAAAAGAGAACTTTAGGATAATTTCATAAAAAAGCCTGCATTATGCAGGCTTTTTTTATGTTATACAACATTAAAGCTTATTCGTTGGATTCTTTAGTGTCGTTTCTGTTATCTCTATCGCGATTGCGATTGTCCCGGCCGCGATTGTCCCTACCTCGGTTATCTCTGCCTCCTTTACGACTATCATCTCTTGGGGGTCTTTCTTTATAACCTTCAGGTTTGGGTAAAAGGGCTTTTCTGGAAACTTTATCTTTCCTGGTTTTAGGATCAATACCTAGATATTTCACGTCTAGGGTATCTCCTAAATTAACCACATCGGTTACTTTATCGGTGCGTTCCCAAGCAAGCTCACTCACGTGAAGCAATACTTCATTTCCTGGGGCTTCGGTGTATTCCACAACGGCACCAAAGTCAAGCATCTTAATTACTTTTACTTCGTAAACGCTGCCCACTTCTGGTTTGAATATTAAAGAACGAATTTTGGCAAGAACCATTTCAATACCGTCTGGATCTGTTCCAAGAATTTCTACAACGCCCTTGTTGTCAACTTCATTGATCACAATTGTTGTGTTTGAATTCTTTTGTAACTCTTGGATGTTTTTACCACCAGGGCCAATAAAGGCTCCAATAAGATCTGAAGGAATTGTTTCGGTAAGGATTTTTGGAGCGTGAGGTTTCACATCGGTATTTGGCTGAGCAATGGTGTCAGTCAATTTCTTAAGAATGTGAAGTCTTCCTTCTCTAGCTTGTTTTAAGGCTTTTACCAAGATCTCATAGCTCAATCCTTTGATTTTGATGTCCATTTGGCAAGCTGTAATACCATCTTCAGTACCGGTAACTTTAAAGTCCATGTCACCTAAGTGGTCTTCATCTCCTAAAATATCGCTCAAAACAGCATATTTATCACCATCGGAAATTAATCCCATAGCAATCCCAGAAACCGGTTTTTTAAGAGGAACACCAGCATCCATCAAGGCCATGGTTCCAGCACATACGGTGGCCATAGACGATGATCCGTTACTTTCCAAAACTTCAGAAACAACTCGTACAGTATACGCAAAGTCTTCTGGAATCATTCGTTTTAGAGCTCTTTGAGCTAAGTTTCCATGCCCTACTTCTCTACGTGAAGTACCTCGGATAGGTCTAGCTTCTCCGGTAGAGAATGGAGGGAAATTGTAGTGCAAGTAAAATCGTTCTTCTCCTTGGAATGTTGGCAAATCTATGATGTTTGCCTCTCTTGAAGTCCCCAACGTTACGGTAGCCAAAGCTTGGGTTTCCCCACGGGTAAAGATGGATGATCCATGAGTTGAAGGTAAGTAATCAACCTCGCACCAAATAGGACGAATATCGGTTGTTTTTCTACCATCCAAACGTAAACCTTCATCAAGGGTCAGGTTTCTAACGGCCTCTTTTTGGGTTTTCCCAAAGTATTTTGAAATCAAGCCACCTAATTCTTCTTGTTCTTCTTCTGAAAACATCGCTTTAACTTCGTCTTTAACTTCGCTAAATGCTAGGCCTCTATCTTGTTTGGATGAAGCTTGCTTGGCAATGTCGTAGCATTTTTGGTAAGCTGCTTCATGGATTTTGGCAGCTAAAGCTTCATCTTCTGCTTCTGGCTCATATTCGCGAGTTTCTTTTTTACCAAAGGCTTCGGCCAATTTTACTTGAGCTTCACATTGAACTTTAATGGCTTCATGGGCAAATTTGATGGCATCGGCCATTTCTTCTTCAGAAATCTCGTCCATTTCACCTTCAACCATCATTACTGAATCTGCAGAAGCCCCAACCATCATGTCAATATCGGCTTCCTCTAATTGTGCTCTACTTGGGTTGATAACAAACTCGCCATTTACTCTAGCAACGCGAACTTCAGAGATAGGTGTTTCAAAAGGAATGTCGCTCAACTGAAGCGCTGCCGAGGCGGCCAGGCCAGCCAAAGCATCGGGCATCACCTCTTCGTCATGAGACATCAATTGAATCATCACTTGGGTTTCAGAATGGTAATCTTTTGGGAATAATGGGCGTAAACATCTGTCTACCAAACGCATGGTTAAAACTTCATCGTCGCTTGGTCTCGCTTCACGCTTGAAAAAACCACCCGGATAACGACCCGCAGCAGCAAATTTTTCACGGTAATCAACAGTAAGCGGCAAAAAGTCTACATCCGCTGCGTCATAATTGGAAACTACGGTACAAAGCAACATAGCTTTGCCCATTTGAACCACCACAGAACCGTGTGCTTGTTTGGCCAATTTTCCTGTTTCGATGGAAATTTCTCTTCCATCTTCGAGAGTAATAACCTCTCTAAATGTTTTTGGAATCATAAAATTTTAATTGTATCCCGAATTTTTAAACATACTCAGGATAGGTTAAACATTGGTTTAGTTGTGTTGTGAAGTTGTTGTTGTGATAACCAATGAAAAACTATAATTCAGCTTTTTTTATGTGTTTGCCTCTTGGGAGAGACTATATATAAAAAGAAGAGGCCATGAGCCTCTTCCATTTTATTTTCTTAATCCTAGTTCTTTCACTATGGCACGATATCTCATGATATCTTTTTTGGCCAAATAGTCAAGTAGGGAACGACGTTTACCTACTAATTTAACCAAAGAGCGCTCTGTGTTAAAATCTTTACGATTTTGTTTTAAGTGCTCAGTCAAGTGATTGATTCGGTGCGTGAATAACGCAATTTGTCCTTCAGCAGAACCAGTATCAGCTTTACTTTTACCGTGTTTTGCGAAGATTTCTTCTTTTACTTCTTTAGATAAATACATTCTAATATTATTGTAAATGATTGTTATGTACTTGAAAGTCTTTCTTTCAGGCGGCAAATATAGTGATTTTTAGAATTTTGCAAGCCGTTCAACGAAATAATTGTTTACAGGGAAATAATATTAAACCTTTTTGCGTTAAAAAAGTCTTAAAAACATAATCCTAAAATTATGAAATTATGAAAAGAAAAAAAATTGCCCCAAGAATTTTGACGACGTTTATTGTCTTGTCGTTGGTTTTTACAAGCTGTACAAAAGATGAGGATGATTCTGCTGATACTCAGCAACAAAATTTAGAGGAACTGCGAATGTCTTCAGAGATGGACGACATGGAAACGGTATTGGAAGACGTTGTCATTACAGCTTATGAGGACCAAGAAACTGCCGAAAACAGAATGGCCAATGCTGTTCAGGCTTATTTTAGTGATTGCGTAACAATAACTGCAGTACTTCAACTGAATCATAGGGAATTGACCATAGATTTTGGTACAGAAGGCTGTTTTGTGAACGGACACTTGTTAAAAGGCCAAATTGTGGTGACTTACGATCGTGATCCCGAAGCCCAGGAAGTTATGTTGAACTATACCTTAGTTGATTTTTACATTAACTTAAGACAACTCATAGGAACCAGAACTATTTTGCGGGAACTTTCCAATGAAAATGGCAATCCGCAGTTTACGCACACTTTAAATTTAACGGTTATTTGGCCCAATGGAGCTCAAGCTACCAGAGATGGTTTGAAAGTAAGGGAATGGGTTGAAGGTTTTGGTGATGCAGACTTTACGAATGATGTATTTGAAATTACCGGGCACTGGAATTCTACCTTTGTTAATGGGAACACCCACAGCCATGAAGTGATTATACCCTTGAGAAGAGAATTGACCTGTGCGCATTTTGTGAGTGGAAGCATCGATGTGGAACGCACATATTTCTCAGGCGTTTTGGATTTTGGAGAAGGCGCTTGCGATAATCAAGCCACCTTTACCTTTGATAGTGGCGATGTGGTAAACATCACTTTGAATTAAATATAGGATTCTATAGATAAGTAAAAAGGCGAACCATTTGGTTCGCCTTTATTTTTATGCTCTAAGAGGTTGATTCAAAATCAAATCCAAGTATTGATTAATCTTGTTTTTCAAATCCCTTCTATGGGTTATAAAGTCTAGGAAACCATGTTCCAAGAGAAATTCGGCGGTTTGGAAACCTTCAGGGAGTTCCTGTCCAGTAGTATCTCTCACCACTCTTGGTCCGGCGAAACCTATCAAAGCCCCAGGCTCACTAATATTGATATCGCCTAGCATAGCAAAGGAAGCTGTGGTTCCACCTGTTGTTGGGTCGGTACAAAGGGATATGTAAGGGATTTTGGCATCAGCTAGTTGAGCGAGCTTAGCCGATGTTTTGGCCAATTGCATTAAAGATAAAGCGGCTTCCATCATTCGGGCACCTCCGGATTTGGATATAATAACCAATGGAATGTTGTGTTTTAGTGAATAATCAGCAGCACGTGCAATTTTCTCACCTACAACACTACCCATGGAACCACCAATGAAGGCAAAATCCATACAGGCAACCACTAAGTCTTTTCCTTTAGATTTTCCTACGGCAGTTCTAACAGCATCTTTGAGACCGGTTTTATCTTGAGCAGCTTTTAATCGATCAGGATATTTTTTGGTGTCAACGAAGCTTAAGGGGTCTTTGGATACCAAATTCGCATCCAGTTCTTTGAACTTGTTCTCATCAAACAGGATTTCAAAGTATTCTTTACTGCCAATTCTTACGTGATACCCATCTTCAGGGCTAACATAAAAATTCTTTTCAAGTTCTTCGGCATCAACAATTTTACCTGTTGGAGATTTATACCAAAGCCCCTTTGGGGTGTCTTTCTTTTCTTCTGTAGTGGTTGTAATTCCTTTTGTTTTTCTTTTGAACCAAGACGACATATGGATTACTATTTAATTAAACTTACTTGAGATAAAATACTATAAAGTATTAACGTTGTTTAGGTCTTCAAATGCTTTTTTCAACCTTTCAACAAAGGTAGTTTCGCCACTGCGTAGCCATACGCGTGGGTCGTAATATTTTTTGTTGGGTGCATCACTTCCTTCGGGATTGCCTATCTGGCTTTCAAGATAGGGCGCTTTGGATTTCATATAATCACGAACCCCGGTCATGAAGGCATATTGCATATCGGTATCAATATTCATTTTGATAACACCATAACCAATAGCTTCGCGGATTTCTTCAACGGTACTTCCTGAACCTCCGTGGAAAACAAAATCAATATGGTTATGTTCTACACCATATTTTTTAGTGATGTATTCTTGGGAGTTTCTAAGGATTTTTGGTGTCAATTTAACATTCCCTGGCTTGTAAACGCCATGAACATTTCCAAAAGCTGCAGCAATGGTAAATTGATTGCTCACTTTGCTCAATTCTTCATAAGCAAAAGCAACTTCTTCGGGTTGTGTATAGAGTTTGGAATCATCTACATCAGAATTGTCTACACCATCTTCTTCACCACCGGTTATACCCAATTCAATTTCCAAAGTCATACCCATTTTGCTCATGCGTTCTAGGTAGCCTTTGCAAATTTCAATATTTTCTTTTAAGGGCTCTTCGGAAAGATCAATCATGTGCGAGCTGAAAAGAGGTTTTCCAGTTTCGGCAAATCGTTTCTCACTGGCATCTAACAAGCCGTCAATCCAAGGCAATAATTTTTTGGCACAATGGTCTGTATGTAAAATTACAGGAACGCCATAGGCTTCAGCTAGAAGATGAACATGCTCGGCACCAGCAATGGAACCTAAGATAGCAGCTTTCTGTCCGTCATTATTTAACGATTTCCCAGCATTAAAAACAGCACCACCATTAGAAAACTGAATGATAACAGGTGCATTTAAGGCTGCGGCCGTTTCTAGGACACCGTTAATACTGTTTGACCCTATGACATTTACTGCGGGTAAGGCAAATCCTTTTTGTTTGGCAAGTTTGAAAATTTCCTGAACTTCTCTGCCAGTTGCAACCCCTGGCTTAATATTATGGCTCATTGTAAATGATGTTAGATTAGGAGAACAAAAGTAAGAAATTTTAATAGCTTAGAATGGATAATTTATACCAATATTGTAAACAGCATTGGCAAAATTAAAATCCCTAAACCATTTTTGATCTAAGTAATAAGCAGGGTTATACGTTTTGAAGCCTATATCCAATCTTATGACGAAGAAATCAAAATCATATCTGAAGCCTGTACCCAAAGTGACCGATAAATCACCAAGATCTTTAATGTTGTCAAAAGTCAATAAGGGATCTTCGGTATCGTCAAAAACGTTCCAAATATTGCCCACATCAGTAAAAAGCGCGCCATAAAGACTCTCAAAGATATTGTAACGGTACTCTAGGTTTAAAGCGAGTTTGAAGTTGGCTTCATTAAAGTCCAGTAAGCCTCCGGATTTACCAGGGCCAATATCATACGCAGTCCAGCCACGATTGTCATTTGGACCACCGGCAAAATAACTTCGTGTAAAAGGAATGTTGCTGGAGTTGCCATAAGGAACGGCTAACCCCGTAAAAAACCGGAAAGCCAAAGCGTTGTTTTGGCTTATTTGCCAGTGCTTGATATATTCAAACTCACCTTTTATATACTGTGAAAAGGCCACGCCAAAGAGTTCGTAATTACCAAACTCGTTTTTGTTGCTATTGGCTATTCTTGAACCTAATGACAATAAATTTCCAGCAGATTCCAACTTCCATCTGATCCTGTAAAAGTCTCTATCGGTAACACTTTCCCTACTGTCTTTTATCCAGGTATAATTAGTGGAAAATATAAGGTTGTTTTCGGTGAGCCTAATTCGGCGTTGCTCTATATTGCCAACTTCAAGAACTAAATCCTCGTTCAGGTTTAAATTGGTATCGGGATTATAAATAACCCTGTTGGTAAAATCGGCTGTTTGCTCAGGAATACTCAATGACGGGTTATCAGGATCGTCAAAAGGATAGCCTGCTTCAATAGCTAATTCATTAAGGCGATCATAAGAAGTGGTATAGACATTATAATAGTTGTCTGGGTTCAAATTTCGTACATAGGCCGCATTGAAAAGATCCAGGCTGCTGGTTTTTTGAGCGTTAGGCTTCCATTTGTAATTTAAGGTGCTGTTGAAGGTGGTTTTATCCAATCCAATATTGGTCTGGCTAGTGCTTGAAACCGATAGGACAGTTTTGGGAAGCATGTATTTCGGGATTAATTTTTCGGTCTTGAAAGGCGAAAACACCCGTGGGATGATTAAACGTAAATCAACGCCAAATTCAGTTATGTCAAAAAACTGGTCGTTGCTGTTCCCAGCATCTTTTGAAGCACCAATGGATCCTCTTGCCGATATTTGGAAAGTTTCGGCACCACCAAAAATATTCCTGACCATAAGTCCGGGATTTATGGATAATCCCAAAGATTGGATATTGCTCACGGAGACTTCGCCTGAAAAGGTTAAATCAAATTTTTTCAACGGGGTTAAGTATATATTGGCCGTGAGTGTAGTATCTGGGTTTTCAATATATTCAATATCAGGATATCTAAAGGTTTTAAGATCACTCAAGTGCCGTAATGTTCTAGTTCTATCAATGTCTTTGAAAACATCTCCTTCTGCAATAAAGATAGCATCGGTAAGAGCTTTGGGTTTGTACTTAAGCTTGTCGTAACTGTACAAATTGTAGTTGTTGTAAGTAACCGAGTCCTTAATTTCATCGGCTCTTTTTTCATAACCGTAATCGGTATAAATATTCACTTCCTTTATCTTGAATATTTTAAAAGGCTTGTATTCAAAATAGTCTTGAATTCTAATGGATCTGTCTGGAATAATGAGTTTGGTGTTTACCTTATGGTCGGTCTTGACGGTGTCATTTTTAAAGGTGATGTAATCCTGAGTAAAATAATACACACCCGAATTCCTGAATTCATTGGTTAACCGCTCACGTTCATTAATGTAGTTTTCCGTTGCATATTGTTCGCCGGTTTTCAAAAAAGATTTTTTCTTGGTGTTTTGGTATAGTGAATCTATCACTGGAGAAGTGATTTTAGGTTGAATAGAATCAATTATATAAGGCTTCCCTAAGTTTACATTGTATTCAACTTCGGCACGTTTGTTTTCCAAAAGGGACGTGTTGTGAGAGGTTTCAACATTAAACCATCCTTTGTTGAAGTAATAGGCTTTAAGCCTTGTAGTAGATTTATTTATTTTCTCCTCGTTGATGATAACTGGCGCTTCACCGGTTCGTTTTAGCCAAGCATTGAAATTTTTACGCTTTTCAACATCTTTATCTACTTGCTTTCTAGAATAAAGCCAGGTTTTTCTGGCCAGTTTGCTGGAATCGGCATACACCTTCTGGTTGAGAATGGAATCTATATTCGGTCTGGCCAGATTATAAATGTAAAGCCTTATGGGCAAGGATAACGCTTTGGTGTTGGGGCGCAGCGTTA
>JAGQZG010000071.1 GCA_020435705.1 Mangrovimonas sp. | reverse complement strand
AAGAAATTAGAAACTATCCTGAGAACACCAATGTACTTACTGAGTATGTTTATTCACAACCTTCGGTTTTAAATGGTGGTTCAGAAGCTGTAACCGATGGACGAAATGTAAGCGTTCAGTTATATCAAACCTTTTTGGAAATGCCAGATGATGGCTATGAAGTACGATACGACGACCCGCGAGTGGGCTACTTTACTGATGAAGTAAACGATCAAACGGCTACCGGTTCCATTACTTACAGAGATATGATTCACCGTTGGAGACTTGTTAAGAAAGATCCCAATGCTGCGCTCTCAGAACCTGTAAAACCAATAACCTGGTGGATTGAGAACACAACACCCATGGAGTGGCGAGAAACTATTAAAGAAGGGGTTTTGGAATGGAACAAGGCCTTTGAAAAGGCAGGTTTCAAAAATGCTATGGTTGTAGAAATACAACCTGATACAGCAACCTGGGACGCTGGAGATATTAGATATAATGTCTTGCGCTGGACGTCCTCTCCACAACCACCATTTGGAGGGTATGGCCCTAGTTTTTCAAATCCAAGAACTGGTGAGTTATTGGGTGCAGATATCATGCTTGAATATGTTCATTTCACTAATAGAGTGTTTTACGATAAACTTTTTGACTTAGGGGCTTCCAGTTCGGAACAACAACTTGAAGCTAGTGATATGCCTCAATTTTACTGTTCTGCTGGACATTTGATGCACGAAAACACCATGTTTGGAGAATGCTTCCTAGAAGCCGTTGGCGCCAGTGACCTTGAAATGGAACGTATGAAAAAAGAGGCCATGAAATCTCTAATTATGCATGAAGTGGGCCATACTCTAGGTTTAAACCACAACATGAAAGCCAGTCAAATCTATTCCATTGAACAACTACAAGATACTGAGTTTATCAAAGGAAAGGCACTTACAGGCTCGGTAATGGACTATACCGCTATCAATTTAACCAAAGACAGAACTAAACAAGGTCAATATTATGACATGTCTGTGGGGCCTTATGATATTTGGGCCATCCAATTTGGCTACACGCCATTCAAAACTGCCGCCGAAAAAATGGCACTGTTGGATCAATCAACTAAGCCAGAGCTCATTTTCGGCAATGATGCAGATGACATGCGTTCTCCGGGGAAAGCAATTGACCCAAGAGTGAATGTTGGTGATTTGTCCAGTGACGCCATCCAATATGCTATTAACATCTATGACTTGACCAACGATATGATGGGAAATCTTAAGCTTCAGTTTTCCGAAAAAGGTCAGTCTTATCAAGATTTACGTCGGGCATATTATTTACTAAGCGGTCAACGTTCTAATGCAGGTGACGTGATTTCCAGATATATTGGCGGTGTTTATGTTGATAGAGCTATGATAGGGCAAGAAGGTGGTACACAACCTTACACGCCCGTTAGTTTAGAAGATCAAAAACGAGCCATGAATGCTCTTTCCAAATACATTTTTGCTCCAGATGCGTTTGATGCACCTAATGATCTTTATAATTATTTGGCTATGCAACGTCGCGGCTATCATTTTTTCTCTGGTACCGAAGACCCTAAAATACATGATCAGGTTTTAAGGTATCAAAAAAATGTTCTGAATCATTTACTGCATCCAAGAACTTTGCAACGTATTACAGATTCACAACTGTACGGCAACGATTATAGTTTGTCAAGTATGATGTCCGATTTAACAGATGCCATTTTCAAAGCAGATATTTATGGAAATGTTAATTCCTTCCGACAAAATTTACAGGTGGAATATACCAATCGTCTAATAGGGATGCTTTTGGGCAACAGTGCTGATAGATATGACAACAACTCGAAGTCTATGGCTATTTATAGTTTGAATAAAATCAAATCAATGACAGCACCGTCAGGCGATGTGTCTTCAAGAGCTCATAAACTTTATTTGAGAACTTTGATAGACAATGCTATGGATGAAATAAAATAAAAATACCCCTTGGACATAAAAAAAGCTACTTCTTGTGAGGTAGCTTTTTTGTTTTTATAAACCCAGAATGTTTCTTTTTAGGGACAAAAACTGTTTACTTTATGTTTCACTCAGGGTTTATTTATTAGATTTCAAATACTATACCAAATTAACTATATTCAGGTATTTTTCCAATGACACCATCATAAAAATCACGCATGATTTTTAAGTCCTTTTCAATATTACCACTAGGAAAAAATGGATTTGATACATGGTTTCTTTTGTTTTGAAAATCAAGGGTAAACATAATAATTGGAACCTTGGCTTTAAGTGCTATATAGTAAAAACCCGTTTTCCAAGTAGTTACTTTATTTCTAGTGCCTTCAGGAGATAGCGCCAATCTAAACTCCTCTTTACCTTCAAACAATGCGGCAATGGCATCTACCTTATTTTGCCCAGAAGTCCTGTCTAGAGGTGACCCTCCTACACTCTTTAGGTACCAACCCAATGGCCCAACAAACAATTCTCTTTTAGCAATAAAATGGCATTTAAGATTTACTACTTTTCTTAGTAGCAGCCCAATATAGAAATCATGCCAACTGGTGTGAGGTGCTGCTATAATCACAGCCTTTTTAATGGAATCCCTGGAAAAGGTATCGTTGCCCGTAACCTTCCAGCCCAATACCGTATGATAGATAAACTTGGCTAAAAACCTCATTACTACATTTTGGAGTACAAAGACTTGAGCTTGTCCTTAGTAATGGTCTTTTGCCAGTTTTTTCCCAAAGCATTTTCCCATAACGGTGCGAGTCCTAAAGCTACATCTATCATTGTATTCATTTCGTCGTTTGAAAGATTAGAACAGATGCCTTGAGGTAACTGGATGCCATGTCTTTCCTTCATCTCTTTAAAAAGCTTGACACCGTCAGGATAAAATTCCTCCAAATGGTCAAAAACAATACAATTCCCAATTCCATGCTTGGTTCCCAAAACAAAAGCCAGACCATAACTCATGGCATGCGCAACACCCACTTGGGAATAGGCAATACTCATACCGCCATGCCAAGAAGCCATCATTAGTTTATCCTGCATTTCTTCTTCTGAAATGGTGTCTTCAAGAAAAATTTGCTTACACAATTCAAATGCTTTCTCACCATATGACTGACTAAACGCATTTAAGTACGTACCTTGGAGTGATTCAATACAGTGAATATAACAATCCATACCCGTGTAAAACCATTGGTTTTTTGGTACGTCTTTAGTGAGTTCAGGGTCCAAAATCACTTGATCAAATGGTGTATAATCCGAATTGATGCCCAGCTTCTTGAGTGGTCCCGTGAGTACAGCTGTTCTGGAAACTTCTGCCCCAGTTCCTGAAATTGTGGGAATGCCCACATGGTAAATAGCAGGGTTTTTTGCCAAATCCCAACCTTGGTAATCTTTGGCCTCACCGTCATTGGTCAACATGACCGAAACAGCTTTGGCAAGATCCATAATGGTACCTCCCCCAATGCCTATGACACCAGAAGGTCTTTCTTTGTGTGTAAGAATGATTCTCTCAACCAGTTCATCAACCTGTGAGGTCTTAGGCTCTTCGTCAGCAGAAATATAATACAGCTTGTCATCATAAGATAATGGTATGCGAGCGGTGAGCCATGCATTTCCTTTGAAAACATCATCTACAAGAAAGATAAATGGTGCATTGGAGCTAAGTCTCTTTGGTTCAATAACTTCTGACAACTGATTGAAGCTACCGCGACCAAAGACCACTTTGGAAACCATTGGGAAATTTTTATACGTCATTCGTTAGGTTACTATATTTTAATTTAACAGAGGTAAAATATCTGTTAACTTGTTTAACGTTCTATATGCTTTGCCATTGGTTTCATGTTCCCCTACTTGCTCGTGCAACCAAGTGGTGTGAAACGGAATATGCATTGCATGGGCTTTAATATTTACCAAAGGTAAAATATCTGATTTTAATGAATTGCCAACCATCAAAAATTCTGATGGTTTAATATCCAAATGATTCAACAATCGAGAATAATCTGCCTCTTTCTTGTCACTTAACACTTCAATATGATGGAAATATTGCAACAAACCGGATTTTTCCAGTTTTCGTTCCTGATCCAACAAATCTCCTTTTGTAGCCAATATTAGCCTGTATTTTTGGGATAGACGGCTTAAAACCTCTTCTACGCCTTCCAGCAACTCAACAGGTTTGTTGATCATGTCTTTACCTATGTTTAGAATAGCCTCTACGGTTGTTGCCGAAACTTGGTAATTGGACAATTTCAAAGCCATTTCAACCATGGAAAGTACAAACCCTTTCACTCCATACCCATAAAGAGGCAAGTTCTTGATTTCCATCTTAAAAAGCTCCTGATCAATTTTATTGGCTGTTTCGTAAGGCGCTAATAGCTTGGCGAATTCCATTTCGGCATCACGAAAATACGTTTCGTTTACCCACAAGGTATCGTCGGCATCAAACCCTACAACTTTTATGTTATCGTAATTTATTTCCATAACAACTTGGCCCTTTCCAAATCCTCAGGCGTATCAATTTCAATCCCTTGTACGTGGGTCTCGACCATTTTTATTTTTTTACCATATTCCAAATAGCGGATGCATTCTATCTTTTCGGAAGCTTCCAGCGTGAGCATGGGCAATCTGTAAAAATCCATCAAGGCTTCCTTTCTGAAGGCATAAATTCCTTTATGTTTGAAATACTTCACATCAACCTTTTTATCTCGTGGATAAGGAATTGGGCTTCGGGAAAAATACAAAGCAAAATTGTCTTTGTCCGTAATCACTTTTACCGTATTGGGGTTGTTAATCTCATCCTCATCCGTAATATGAACTTTGAGTGAGGCTAAATCTATTTCCTTATTTACATCATCTTTGAAGACATCTATAAGTTTTCTCAAGGATTCCTGCTCAGTGAAAGGCTCATCACCTTGTACATTTACCACAATATCAATATTCATGAACTCAACCGCTTCGGCAATCCTATCACTACCACACTCATGTTCACGCTTGCTCATGATAGCTTTACCTCCATACTTTACAACCTCTTTGAAGATAATATCACTGTCTGTTACCACAAAAACCTCGTCAAACAACTGTGTTGCCACGGTTGCTTCATAGGTTCTTATAATCACAGGCTTTCCTCCCAGATCCTGCATGAGTTTGGCAGGAAACCTGGAAGCACTATAGCGTGCGGGAATCATGGAAATTATCTTCATTGGCGGTTCCTTATTTTAATGCCAAAAATAGTGGTTTTTTATCCATTTTTAGAGTTTCGTAATTTAAAGTTTCACACGAAAACAAATTTGATAAATGAATTTAATTCACAAAAAAATCATCCTTGAAACCAATAAGATACAACTTAGTGGTAGCCCTAGTTACAGCTGTATACAGCCATCGCAAATAATCCCTATCAATACCATTGGGCAAGTATGGCTGTTCTACAAAAACCGTATTCCATTGTCCACCTTGCGATTTATGGCAGGTAATGGCATAGGAAAATTTAACCTGCAGGGCGTTAAAATGCTTGTTGTTTTTGACTTTCAGAAATTTTCTATAGTTGCTGGTTTCGTTTTCATAATCTTTAACAACTTCATTATACAATCTATTAGAATCGTCATAGGATAACGAAGGAGTTTCGGCACTAATAGTATCCAATAGCAAAACCGTTTCAAAAGGTCTCATTCTTGGATAATCGACCATTTTAATCTTGACTTGGGCAAACCGAAAACCGTAAAGCTCTTCAATCTTAAAAATTTCCAAGACCTGAATAATGTCGCCATTGGCAATGAAACCAGCTTCAGAATTCGGTTTAATCCAAAAGTAATTATTCTTCACCACCATAAGATAATCGCCTGTAGTCAACTCGTTATCATTAAATAAGATTCTTTGGCGAATGCTTTGATTGTAAAGATTGGCTCTTTTGTTGCTTCTCACAATAATGGTAACGTCTTCTTTTTCCAAGGAAGTATAGGATTCGTTAATGGCATTCATGATTTCTTCGCCATCAATCAATCTAATGATATCGTTGAAACCGTTGGTCTTAAACCTGAAATTGTCCAGTTTTCCTTGCTGAAGTTGGGTTCGCAAAGCAGTGGCATTTTCCAAAATACCAGAACCTTCCTCCTGCCGCACCACTTGATTGAGTTCGTTTTCAGTCACGTCTTTATTATAGGTCATGGCCAACTTACTAGCCTCCAGAGCTGGGCTCAAATCTAGCTTAACCGGGGGCAATTGCGCCGTATCGCCTATGAGCAAAAGTTTGCATCGATGTCCGGAGTACACATACTGCATCAGGTCGTCTAGCAGCGACCCGTTTTCAAAAAGCTTGGAATCACCTGGAGTATCAGGGATCATAGAAGCTTCATCAACAATAAAAATGGTATCCTTGTGCTTGTTAGGCTGCAATACGAAAGTAATGCCGCCATTTTTACTTTTTTTAGGAAAGTATATTTTTTTATGAATTGTAAACGCCTCTTTATGAGAGTAATTGGATATTACTTTAGCAGCTCGTCCCGTGGGTGCCAACAACACAGCACTCTTCTTGATTTTCCATAGATTGGTAACCATGGTACTCACTATAGTAGTTTTCCCAGTACCCGCATAACCTCGAAGCACATAGAGCGCATTGGGCGAACTGTCTAAGATGAACTCCGAAAGTTCTTTAAGAACTACCTCTTGTTTCAGCGTAGGTTTAAACGGAAAATGTTCAGTAAGAAGTGAATAAAATTCAGATGCCGTCATTTGAAATCTTTCGGTGCATAATTTCATCAAAGATAAAAATGATTTTTACAGACATTAGGTTTTAACCATTAAAAAAAAATTGTAGATTTGCCATATACCATATAAAACTAATTTCTAAATCATGTTTAAAATAATTCTTCTTGTTGTTGCTGCCATTCTAATTACGATTGGTTTGGTTTGGTTAATTGACAAATTTGTGCCATCCAAGGTAAGACCCCTTATTATTTTGGCCCTTTGGGTTTTGATTGCTTATTTGGGTTATGCAACCTACAACTCCATCATGGATCCCATTGCGTTCAACAAGGTTAAGAACGAGCGTTATTCTCAAGCAATTGATAAATTGATTGACATTCGTGATTCTGAATTGGCCTACCGTCAAGTCACAGGTAAATTTGCAGGTGATTTTGAAAGTCTAGTGAAATTTGTTGATACGGCTCATTTTACATTAACACAACGCCGTGATTCAACAATCTTAGATCAGGATATGACCAAAAGATACGGTGTGGACATGTTCAAAGAAATTACAATTGTAGATACCTTAGGTACCCGTGCTGTAAAAGATTCCCTATTCAAAGGATCCGATAGATATAAAACAATGATGAATGTGCCTTTTGCACCAAATAATGAAAAATTTGAACTGCAAGCAGGTACCATTGAACAAAGTGGCATCAAAATTCCAGTTTTTGAAGCTAAAGTGAAGAAAGATGTACTTCTTCACGATCAAGACAAAGATCTTTTGATTCAAGAAAATCAAGTGGTTTCTGTAGATGGCGTGAATGGTGATGCGATTATATTAGGCTCTATGTCCGAGGTGAAAACCACTGGAAACTGGCCAAAAAATTATGGCAAAGACGAATAATATCGAAACAAACAAACTGACTAACCAAAGACTGTCCATTCAAATAAGTTTGAGTGGACTTTCTTTTTCAATACTGGATGTTTCTTCCCAAACTATTGTGGCACTCAAGAGTTTTAAAAAGTCTAGAGTACTCACTCCTTTAGAATTATTGGACTATTTAAAATTTGTTATTGATACTGAACATTTAAAACAAAATACCTATTCGCAGATAACCGTAATTTACCGAAACGACCTTTCTACCTTAGTGCCCGAAACGTTATTTGATGAAACTAATATTGCCGATTATTTAAAGTTCAATAATAAAATTTTGCCCTCCGATTTCATTTCTTACGACCAACTAAGCAATGGAACAGTAAACGTTTATGTTCCTTTGGTGAATATAAATAATTACATCTATGATACCTTTGGTGCCTTTACCTACAAGCACTATTCTACACTATTCATAGAGCATCTTATAAACCTAAAAGACGGTTTGGATTCCAATATGTTTGTGGATGTTGATGAGAACCAATTTGAAATAGCAGTACTCAAGGAGCAAAAATTGATTTTCTATAACACGTTTAGCTATTCCACTAAAGAAGATTTTATATACTATATCCTTTTCACGGCCGAGCAATTGCAAATGAATCCTGAGACATTTACATTGGTTTTCAGTGGACTTATTGATGAAGACTCCGAACTCTATGAGATTGCCTATAAGTATGTAAGACACATTTCGAAAGGAAATCAGGACTTGGGTTTTCAATTTGAGCCCGATATGAAACAGATTGTTGCCAATAATCCCATTCTTTTAACCAGTTTTACATGCGAATAATTTCAGGCGAATTCAAAGGCCGAAAAATAGAACCTCCTAAAAACCTACCAGTGCGCCCAACAACGGACATGGCCAAGGAGTCCCTCTTCAACATCTTAAATAACCTCTTTTATTTTGATGAACTGAAAGTTCTGGATCTCTTTTCCGGTACGGGTAGCATCAGCTATGAGTTTGCCTCACGAGGCACAGAAACCATAACCTGTGTGGATAATGATTTTAATTGCACCAAGTTCATCCTGCAAATGGCCGAGAAATTTGAGATGCCTTTACAGGTTATTAAAAGTGATGTGTTTAAATTTTTGGAAACTTCACAAAATAAATACAATGTTATTTTTGCCGACCCACCCTATGCCCTAGCTCATGAGGAGTTTGCAAAAATAGTAGAGCTCGTGTTTGCCCATTCACTTTTAGAAGCCGATGGACTTCTTATTATTGAACATTCCAAACATACTGATTTATCCACTTTGGAATATTTTTCCCACTCCAGAAGCTATGGTGGTTGCGTCTTCTCCTTTTTTGGGCAGATTATCGATTAATTTTTTGCAACGTACTTATTTTCATTAATTTAACGTTGCTAAAACCGTCATTCCAACATGAAAAAGGGATTTCTTTTCCTTTGTCTTTTGACTGCTTTGCTTTGTTGCAAACAATCTGATGAACGCTATTATAGTGAATCTCCAGAAATTGAATACACCAAAGCACTATTGAGCTATTATTCTACTTTCAATTTTGGTGGCATCAAAAGCATTTACAGTGACAGTGTCAAAATTTATGAAAACAGTCTTGAATCTTACAATGTTGAAAAACTTTTAGCCACTCTAAAGTCTGATGAAAGTAAAATTGAATACCAAAGGCTGGAAGATTCCTTGCACGTTGAAATGATTGTAAATGACAAAAATGAAACCTGGGTATATGGTTGGTATCTATGGAAAATAAAATACGATAACAATACCAAGGAATATAAAGTGCCTGTTCAGTCTTCATGGCAGTTTTTAAACAATAAAATCATCAAAGAATATACTTATTATGATGCTAGCATCTTCTATAGTCGGTATGATAGCATAAGAATATCAAATAACTAACTGATTGATTTAAAAATAATTAGTATATTTACAAAACATCTCCTAAGAGCCTCCATTCTCCTGAACTGAATATTTTTTTGCCCAAGGCTCTGTGTCTCCTTGTATTATATCCTGTTATGGTTAATAAAAAGATTATTAATCAATCTAAATATTAACCAAAAATCAACTTTTATGAAAACTCTAAAATGTACATTTTTGTGTATGGCATTGTACTGCTTTACACTATTCGCTTATGCCCAACAAAGATACCTCGTACATGTAGACTATGTGAAACCCAACAAATATGAGGATTATATGAAGGTCGCCAAGGAATTTACCAAGGCTTGCAATGAACATCAACCCAATGCGAGTTGGATAACGATCTCTACGTCCGATGACAGGTTCTTGTATGTGAGCCCAATGAAGAACTTTGCTGAACTGGATACTAATGTCTTTGGAGATATGGCAGAAAAAATGGGTGATGACTTTGGAAAAATGTTCAAGCAGTTTGACGCTTGTTACGACAAACACGCTGATTATGTTTTGGTTCTGAACGAAGACCTCAGTTATATGCCTGAAGGCTTATCCCAGACCCAAGAAGGTGAAAATTACAGGAAATATTATGTGCTATACCATACACCATCTAATCACGAAAGCATTAAAGAAGCTATCAAGGGAGTAAAAAAGCTATATCAAGATAAAAGCTCCAAAGAATATTACAGAATCTACCATAGCGGCTTTGGAACAGATGAAGACTACTATTTGGTAGCGGTTTCTTCCAAAGATCCTGTTGATGCAGCTACAAAGTCAAAAGTAAATGACGAGTTACTGGGCGAAGATGCTGGAGCGGTTTTCAGTAACCTCATGAAATCTACAGAAAGATTTGAAGAATTTTCCGGTTGGATGCGTACAGATCTTTTCTATTCACCCAAGCAATAGTCAAAACCAGTAAAAACATAAAAGTGCGGCTTGAGGCCGCACTTTTAGTTTGCGAGAGTAGATCTATAAGCCGAATTCTGTACTCTAACGAGCTCTTATCATTTATCTGAAGTTCCTGTTGCCAGCAACCTTTAGCTGCCTACCCACCCAACATCGGGCGTGCCGCCCTCAAACGTTGGTATACATGGCATTGCACCACATAGAGTTTACCTGATTTCACTACAGCATAACCTGTACATTCTTTCTGTTGCACTTGTCCTAACCTCACGGTTGGTGGCCGTTAACCACTATGTTGCACTATGGTGTTCGGACTTTCCTCCATTCCTAAATTAGGAACAGCGATAAGACAATCTACTGGCCGCAAAGGTACTGAAATTGTTAATAACTCTTTTTAAATTATCATGGTTCCATACCAAATTTTAAGGCTAATTTTTAACTTTGTTGAATCAAGCATTTTCCATGGAGCATTTTGTAGTTTCAGCCCGTAAATATAGACCTCAAACATTCAAGGATGTTGTGGGGCAACAGGCTATTACCAATACGCTACTAAATGCCATTGAGCATAACCATTTGGCACAAGCTTTGCTCTTTACTGGGCCACGAGGCGTTGGGAAAACAACCTGTGCCCGTATCTTGGCCAAAATGATCAACAGCGATGGTTCAGAAAAAGTGGATGAAGATTTCGCTTTCAATATTTTTGAATTGGATGCGGCTTCCAATAATACCGTGGACGATATTAGGAACCTGACCGATCAAGTAAGGATTCCGCCCCAAGTAGGAAAATACAAAGTTTATATCATTGACGAGGTGCACATGTTATCGGCATCGGCTTTTAATGCCTTTTTGAAGACTTTGGAAGAACCTCCTAAACATTGTATTTTCATATTAGCGACAACCGAAAAACATAAGATTATCCCAACCATTCTTTCCCGTTGTCAAATATTCGACTTTAAACGAATAACCGTTAAGGATGCTAAGGAATACCTTAAATACATAGCCGAAGAACAAGGCATTGCCGCCGAAGACGATGCGCTTCACATTATCGCCCAAAAAGCAGATGGCGCCATGCGGGATGCGCTTTCTATTTTTGACCGTGTGGTGAGTTTTTCAGGTAAAAATTTAACCCGCCAAGCGGTTACGGAAAATTTAAATGTTCTGGATTACGAAACCTATTTTAAGAGCACTGATCTTATTCTAGAAAACAATATTCCCGATTTATTGCTGCAATTCAATGATATTTTGTCCAAAGGGTTCGATGGCCACCATTACATTGCAGGTTTGGCTTCCCATTTTAGAGACTTACTGGTTTGTAAAAACGAGCAAACTATTGAATTGTTGGAAGTTGGAGATGAAACCAAGGAAACTTACTTGAAGCAATCCCGGGAAGCTTCTACGGAGTTTCTACTAAAAGCCATAGAACTTGCAAACGACTGTGATCTCAAGTATAAAAGCAGTAAAAACCAACGCTTATTAGTTGAGTTAAGCCTTATGCAACTAGCCTCTATCATGTTTGATGGAGAAAAAAAAAATAGCACACCTTTCATAATTCCTGCTTCCTATTTCAAACAAAGGGGTATCACACCAGTAAAAGTTTCCCTTCCTGAAAAGCAAGCCGACGTTCCTTCAGCAGACA
>JAGQZG010000070.1 GCA_020435705.1 Mangrovimonas sp. | reverse complement strand
AGCTACTCCCGCATGTCCACCGAAGCCTTTGCGCGGGCGGACACGTGTCCAGGCCGGCTTCAGGGATGTAGGCCCCCGCTTAAGCGATGGCCTACCCTGTGGGGAGAGCAGGATTCGAACCTGCGAAGACATAGTCAACAGATTTACAGTCTGTCCTCGTTGGCCGCTTGAGTATCTCCCCAAACCTAATTTTTCAATGAACTTACTAAGCAAAAAAACCTAGTATTTATGAGCCTCCAGAGGGATTCGAACCCACGACCCCGAGATTACAAATCACGTGCTCTGGCCAACTGAGCTATGGAGGCATTTTGAACCTTCTTTTCCAATAAAAAAAGCCCGTTATTTCTAACGGACTGCAAATGTAGAGATTTATTTTTTTAATCAAAACATTTTTCGAAAATTTTTATCATAGATATGACCTTAATTTTTCTTTTCTTTTTTTGAGCTGTCTTTCAAGCGAAGCAGCAGCCGTATCGGCACCTTCTTCAAAGGTCTTGCATTGCTTTTTCACCACAAAACTGTCACCCGGAACATTGACCCTTACTTCTACAATTTTATTTTCCTTGTTACTGGTGTTGTCCAACTTAAGATAAACATCTGACTGGATGACCTTATCATAGAAAAGGTCCAACTTGTCCATACGCTTTTGAATGAAGTCAATTAATTTTCTATCTGCATTAAAATTGACTGATTGCGTGTTTACTTTCATACTACTTCAATTTAATTAGACAATTGTTTGAAAAAATCTAGGACTTGTTTCTAGGATGGGCATTGGCATACACTTTTTTAAGCTCAGCTATACTGGAGTGCGTATAAACTTGGGTTGCAGCCAAACTAGAATGTCCTAATAACTCTTTAACGGCATTCAAATCGGCACCTTGATTTAATAGATGCGTAGCGAACGAATGCCTAAGTACGTGTGGGCTCTTTTTTACCTTGGCCGACGTTTTACTAAAATAATCATTTATGATTCTGTACACAAGAGTTTCATAAACTTTAACTCCTTTTTTGGTTAAAAACAAATAGTCCCTATCTACTATTGTATCCAGTGTGTCCCGGACTTCCAAATAGGTTTTTATAGTGCTCACAACCGAACTCAACAACGGGATAATACGCTCCTTGTTTCTCTTGCCCAACACCTTAAGTGTGCTGGTAGAGCTATTAATATCCTGAAGTTTAATATTGATAAGCTCTGCCCTTCTAATTCCAGTGGAATAAAACAACTCAACGATTAGAAGGTTTCGGATACTCTCAAAATCAGTTCCTTGAAACTCATTTTCCAAGACATTGGCAATTTCGGTTTCGGAAAATGGCACTTGAACCTTTTTGCTCACTTTTAATGCTTTGTGCTGCGCCAATGGATTGGTTTCTATAGCTTCTATTTTCTGAAGAAATTTATAATAGGTATTAAGGGAAGAGAGTTTTCTATTGATACTCCTGTTGGAAATGTTGGCTTCTACCAAGCTCACAATCCAACTTCTTATAATGGCATAATTTACCTGATTGATATCCTCTAATTCGAAACTCGCTTGCGCAAACCCTGAAAAATCCAAAATATCCTTTTCATAGGCTTCAATTGTATGGATTGAATATTTTTTTTCAAACTGAAGGTAATCTAAAAATTCTCGAATACTCATTTTGACTCACACTTAGGGCGAACACTAAATATAAGATTTTTTGTTGATTTTAAGGCAAAAAAAATCCCACTCTTTTCAAAGTGGGATTCTTAATTATGATCATGCATTAAATATCTTCTTGATCTCTTAAATGCTGAATGTATTGTGCTTTCTGGATTTGTGATCTACGAGCAACAGAAGGCTTTGTAAACTGTTTGCGTTCTTGAAGCTGACGCTTAACACCAGTTTTATCAAACTTACGTTTGTAACGCTTTAGCGCTCTATCAATATTTTCTCCGTCTTTAATTGGTATTATTAACATAGTCCCTTAACCTCCTTTCTTTTTGGCATTTTGAGGGTGCAAATATAAAACTAAATTTACAATTAGAAATAAAATTTTTTAAAATATCAATCTTTATACAAGGAATACTTCTGAGTCAAGTCATCAATAAGTTTTTCTTCCTCTTCATTTTCCAAAAGAGTGTTGTAATTTTTCCAGAAGTCTTTATTATAAGGTCTAGGCAGGAATAAATCGGAATCCCATGTTTGGTTTTGGGCTTGGGCTACTTGCTCAGGATCCACTATAATTTCAGTAAAAAGCACTTCCTGGACAGTGTAATAAAAACGAGCATCTCTATCTTCCTTGGTAACTTCTTCAGGTTTGATGGTCTTGTCTCCCACATTTACCAGCTTTGGAGTTTCGTAATAAATGTAGTTAAGGTACATTTTATCATTATATTCCATATAGGAAACTTCCAGTTTATGGCCTACATTGGTATCGAAAAGTGTTTTGCTTCTGCTTTTTTGGGCATCGGAAGCAGCAATCAACTCATACTCAATTTTCTTGATGGCATAGGTATCCCAATAAATGTATATCCATCCATTGGCTTTATAACCATCATTGAAAATCCCTTTCGTATTCAAATCAACATAATCGGCACCTTCCAGAATCTGGATTTTATAAATCTTCCTGTCATTATCAACCAACACCGTATCTAGGTTGAATTGATGGTTCTCTAGCATGTGTTTGCCAAAAAGCGCCTTGGGATCTCCAGATTTCCTGAGCAGGTTGAGTTTTCCTTGGAACAAATTGTCCAAACCATTAATCCTGGTGTCATTCCACTTAATGGCTTTTACCAAAGAAGAGGTCTTGATTGTATCTCGCCTAAGGTTATCTTTTTTAAGCCTTAGGTTTCGGTTTTTGCTTTTCAAATAAGATGTGTAAACCAATAAGCTATCTACATCTCTCAAATCGTAACTTTTCCTTACCTGGTCTACGTTTACTTTTATTTGTTCATTGGCTATGGAATCGTACCCGGAATTATACAAGGTAATGGCACTTTCAACCAACCACTTGAATTCTGCCCTATTGCGTTCTTTATGTCTCACAAATCCTTTTTCCAAATAAGGGGATTCGGGCATGTTGTCTGGCAATCTTTCCAAAGCCCTTAACATGATATCGTTTCCTGTTTTAGGACGGGTATCGGCTACCAATATAATTTCATCCAATGAAGCCACATCTTCCTCTAGATAGATTTCCATGGAATTATCAAACTCATTCACTGGCGTTTTATAGCTCTTAAATCCTATGGATGAAACCACCAAGGTGTCTTTTTCATATTCCTTGGGCACCATTAAAACAAATTTCCCATCCGAATTGCTGATAGTGCCAATAGTAGTCTTTTGGATATAAATACTGGCATTTTCCAAAGGCATAAGAGTACCCAATTCCATGACCTTGTTTTTTAGTTCAATCTGTGAAAATGCAGAAGAACCTATCAATAAAAATAAAATGACTATGGAAAAAGACCTGAGTTTCATGGTGCGGCTATTGATCGACTGCTGGTTTATAACTTTTCTTGTCTATAATAATTTTAGCCAAAATCTCTCGGAGTATCTCTGACGTTCCTCCTCCTATTGGGCCTAATCTACTATCACGCAACAACCTTGCCAATGGATAGTCTTCCATATAGCCATAACCTCCCAAGAGTTGAAGACAATCATAAATTACCTCATCGGCCATTTTAGTAGATTGCAATTTGGACATGGTAGCCTCCTTGACCACATACTCGCCCTTCTTCATTCTCAAGGCCACCGAGTAATTGAATTCCTTGCAAATTTCCATATGGGTATAGTTATTGGCCAAGTTATGCCTTAATGTTTGAAACTTATCCAATGTTTGCCCAAAAGCGTGGCGTTCCTTCATATAGCCTATAGCATAGTCAAGCGCATACTCAGCACGGGCATGGGCATTAACCCCCATAATTAAACGTTCAAGAGCAAAATGCTGCATAATGTAGCCAAAGCCTTTGTTCTCTTCCCCCATGAGGTTGGACGCCGGGATTTCTACATTATCAAAAGCTATTTCACCGGTATCTGAAGCTCTCCAACCCAACTTGTCCAGTTTGGTAGCCGATACGCCTTCGCTATGGCTGTCAACCACAAAAATACTGATGCCTTTATTGCCCAGCTCAGGTGAAGTCTTTGCTGCTACGACCATGTAATCACAATACACGCCATTGGTAATAAAAGTCTTGGAGCCATTCAAAATATAGCTGTCGCCTTTTTTAACCGCTGTGGTTCTCATGCCAGACACATCACTCCCCCCAAAAGGTTCTGTAATGCACAAGCAACCTATTTTATCCCCGCTAATACTTGGCGCTAAGTATTTTTGTTTAATGTCGTGACTGCCTTCTTTATTAAGATGGGTCATGGCCAAATACATATGGGCCCAGATAGCGGCGGCAAAGCCTCCTGAATTTATTTTTTGAAGTTCTTCAAGAAGAACCACTGTATAAAAGACATCCAAATTGGAACCGCCATAAGCTTCAGGGTAAGGCAAGCCGAGAAAGCCCATATCGCCAAACTTTTTCCAAATGAAACGTTCTATCTGTCCCGTTTTTTCCCATTTTTCAATGTGTGGAACGACTTCGCGCTTTAAAAAATCTTGTAAACTTTGTCTAAAAAGATGATGTTCTTCAGTGAAGTACATACTGTTCATAACCAACTTGTTCCGTTTTAATCAAGGGTCAAATATAACTTAATTATCTCAATTTTATGAATTGGGAAATCTTTAACTTTTGTTAATTCCTCTAAAGACTTAAAGCCTTCCCTAAGTGTTCTGGCCTCTATTATATTGTTTGCCACTTCATAATCAATGTATTGAACAGTGACCAATTGATCTTGGGTTGCCGAATTCAAAGGTATCTTGGTAATTGATCGTGGCGTTTTTACAGCAAACTTTTCTAAGATGCGCTCAACGACTTCTGGCGTCAAGCCATAAATGTCTGTCAACTGCACATCGTCAATAAAACCACCTTCAAATTTATTTCTGTATTTGATGATTCTCTCCGACAACTTTTCGCCAATACCATAAACGCTTTGCAATTGTTGCGCCGTAGCTTTATTTAAGTCGGTTTTTTCAGAAATGGTTTTAGGCTTGAAATTGTCATAGGACTTACTGGAGGTACTTGGTTTAGAATTGGTTACCCACTCAGGAAACTTAAAATAAGGCGAAATGATTTCCAATAAGGAATCGGAAATTCCTGTTACTTCTTGGAACTGTTGGATAGAATTGACCCATTGATCTTTTGCCCTGAACACCAACAAACGATTGATTTCTTCTTGAGTCATTCCCAAAGTATAGCCTTTATAATCGGTAATAAAATTAGGGTTGAATGGATAAATCTTTGGCTTAGACGCTTGAATCTGTACTTTACGCAAGGAATCTACTTCCATACGCAAGGCCAAGACTTCATTGGACATAGGTTTGGGATAAGTTTCTTCCGAATCCAAATAAAACCATACGCCTTGCAGAAATACAATAAGCATCAGCAATAAAAAAATCCCACTTCTCTGTTTCTTGGTAAACTGAAAATGGGATTTAATGCTATTCATAACGTTTTAAATTAACTCTCCAAAGCGTCTCGTTTAAGCTTAATGGCATCTGTATACCGCTTAAGTTGCTTTTTCACTACTGGCATCAATAAGTACAAGCCCACCATATTTGGGAACACCATCGCAAAAATCATCGCATCCGAAAAATCCCAAATAGATTTCATGCTGGCTGCCGCACCTATCACTACGAATATTAAAAATAAGACTTTATAGGTGAGATCTGCCTTTTTACCTCTTCCAAACAAAAATTTCCAAGATTGCAGACCATAGTAAGACCATGAAATCATGGTTGAAACGGCAAATAAGAAAACCGCAATAGTCAAGAATATTTTAGAATAAGGAATAAACTCATGGAACGCTATGGAGGTAATACCCGCACCTTCATAAGCCACACCATCAATAAATACCGAACCACTTCCGTCGCCACCGTATTCAAAGAAGCCACCAAAGTTGAAAATGATAATTACCAAAGCTGTCATAGTACAAATTACTACCGTATCAATGAAAGGCTCAAGCAAGGCCACAAGTCCTTCACTAGCCGAATATTTGGTTTTAACTGCCGAGTGCGCTATAGATGCAGAACCAGCGCCCGCTTCATTGGAAAATGCTGCTCTTTTAAAACCAACCAAAAGCACACCAATAACGCCACCTACTCCAATAGCTTTAGGATTGAACGCTTCTTTTACAATTAGAGCAATCGCATCATCCAACAATGAAAAATTACTTAAAATGATATACAAGCAGCAAAGAATATAAAGCACCGCCATAAACGGTACGATTTTTTCGGTTACAGAAGCAATTCTTTTAATACCACCAATAATGATAATTCCAACCAAGAAAGCAATCACAACACCAATCCAGAAACCAGCTGCTGTACTTTCCCAACCCAATAGCTCTTTTACCACTATAGTTGCTTGGTTAGACTGCGCCGCATTACCGCCTCCAAAAGAGCCTCCTATACAGAAAATGGCAAACAAAACCGCAGCCACTTTACCCAAGGTTTTAAAGCCTTTCTCTTTAAGACCTTTCGTTAGGTAATACATAGGACCACCATAAACAGTACCGTCTTCACCTACATCCCTGTAATGAACCCCTAAGGTACACTCAACAAATTTGGTAGACATACCCAACAACCCACATACGACCATCCAAAAAGTTGCGCCTGGTCCGCCCAAAGCTATGGCCAAAGCAACACCGGCAATGTTACCATTACCAACAGTTCCAGAAACAGCTGTTGCCAGTGCTTGGAAATGCGAAACCTCTCCATGAGAGCTTTCATCTCTAATGGTTTCTTTTATATCGCCATCTATTTCTAAGTCGCTGTGCAGACTTTCAATATTATCTATATGCTCTTCAATGTCATCTACCTTGTTCAAATCAACCCCTTGAGCAATCCCATCTTCACCATACAAAATTGTAGCGCCATGTTTTTCAATATCCTCATACTTTCCTCGAACTACACTTATGGCAGTCCAGAAATGTCTAATATTAGGGAACTTAAAATAAAGAGTAAAGAACGCCGCACTAAATACTAGAAGAACAAGAACGAAAGGGATGTCTGGATCTTTCCAAACCAAGAAAAATATTTTATCACTAAAAAAATCCGAAAACGGCTTAAAAGCTTTGTCTATTTGCTGGTCAATACCGGTTTCCTGGGTTTCCTGTGCAAAGGTTATGAAAGGTAAGACAAGTGTCAAGAAGGAAAGGAGGTACTTCTTCATAGAGTTAAGAATTAAAATTCAATAGTTAGTTAAGACTGGCAAGATGCTAAAAAAAAACGAGTTTTGAAAAAGATGCTTGTTAAAAAGATTGTCAGGTTATCTTATACAAAGCATTAAGTTTTTGGATTTGCTCTGGTCTCCCCAAAACAATCACCTTGGAGTTTGGCATTAAAAGCTGCTCGGCTTCGGGGTTTACAATGTACTCCCCTGAAGGGTCTTTAAACCCTATTACGGTACAACCTGTTTTTCTGCGAAGGTCCAAATCGCGAATGGTTTGCGTTGTATTGACATCGTAAAGTTTTTCCACATTTATTTCTTCAATATTTGTATTGGATCTACCTACAATTGAAAGATTGTCTATGAACTCAATCAAATCCGGAACTACGACCAAAGATGCCATATGATCACCGCCAATTTTATCGGGCATGATAACATTATTGGCACCTGCCAACTTTAACTTATTGTATGACGTTTCTTGTGAAGCCCTGCTTATAATCCCTATACTTTGGTTAATTTGTCTGGCAGAAAGTACTACAAACAAATTATCGGCATCATTGGGAAGAGCACAGATTAAGGTGGCCGCTCTTTCTATTCCTGCTTTAATGAGTACCTCATCTTCATTAGCATTACCCACAATAAAAGGAATTTCATCACTTTGATAGAGATCGGCAATTTCCTTATCTTTTTCTATGACCACAAAAGATTTTTTATAGGCTGCGAGTTTAGTAACTGCTTGCTTCCCGTTACGGCCATAGCCACAAATAATGATATGGTTTTTAAAGGCATCAATTTTTTTCTGCATCTTCTTTTGTTTTAGTTCCTCTACATCGTTTTTACTTAAAATGTATTCCGTGATTACCGTAATGGCATAACCTAAAATAATGACACTGGTCAATATCAAAAATACAGTAAAAATCTTAGATTGCGGATCCAGTGGTTTTACCTCTCCAAACCCCACTGTGGTAATTGTGATAACAGTCATGTAAATAGCGTCCAGCCAACTGTACCCGCTCATGATCCTAAATCCCAAAACGCCAATTAAAAGCACTAAAAGCAGCATGCTCAGGGCTGTATAAATTTTACTTCTAAAAAGTTTAATAATGGGATTGGTCATGGCAGTTACAAGTCAAATACCGAAGAGCGCTTGGTGTACAATAGATCCTTGATACGCATCCAAAATGCAAGAAAAAGATACAAAGCAAAACCAAAACCCAAAGTAACAAATGTGAGATACAAAAATGAGGTTCTCACCACTTTAGCTCGGATACCCAATCTATCCGCAATACGCTGGCATACATAATATCCATGCTTCTGAAAGTAGAGTAAGGCTTTGTAAAAAATATTCATACCGCAAGGTACTAATTTATTCATTGACTTTCTCTTCGACTTTTAGTATTATCTACACTATAATCCAATTTGTTACTATATTTGATTGAATCCTAATTTTTCTGCTTATGAGAAATACTTTGATTAAAACCTCTTCCCTATTTCTTTTTTTCATTTCAACCATTTCTTTGGCACAACAAAAAAATCAGGATTCGGTTGGAAAATGGGATTTTAGTTACGGCTCAAAAGGTCTTGAAATTGTTTCTCCAGATAAAAATTACGCATTAAATGTTCAAAGCAGATTCCAATTCAGGTTTGCAACCCCAAATGACCAAGACCCAATTTCTTTTGATGATTTCAATGATGAAAACAATACGGCGTTTAAAATAAACAGGGCTCGATTAAAGGTAGGTGGCCATGCCTATAAAAACTGGATTCAATATTATTGGGAATATGATTTTTCCAATTCCAGTCTTCTGGATTTCAGAGTAATGATTGAACGTTGGGAATGGTTAAAATTGAAAATAGGTCAATGGAAAGTAGAGTATTCCAGAGAACGGCGCATAAGCAGTGGTGAGCAGCAATTGGTGGACAGGTCTATATTAAACAGACCCTTTACCATTGACAGGCAGCAGGGATTGGAAGTTTATGGCCGATTAAAAAACAACGGCTTCTTGGATTTCAGTTATTGGTTGGCCGTCTTAACTGGCACAGGACGTGGAAGTTCCACCAATGATGACAATCATTTAATGTATTTTGGGAGGCTTCAATGGAATCTTTTAGGTGAAGACATTGGGTTTGAAAGCAGTGATTTGGAGTTTCACGAAACTCCTGAAGCTATCATTGCTGTAGCCGCGGTGACCAACAGAAGTCTTTACACTCGGTTTTCCACTAGTGGAGGCGGTGAACTCATAGGTTATGAAGATGCCGAAAATGGGCAATATAGAATTAATCAAATCAATTTCGAAACAGCATTTGTCTACCAAGGTTTTAGTTGGCAATCCGAATTCCACACCAAGCGCATTATTGATAAATTGAACAATAATACCTCTACCACTTTGAGAGGCTATTATGTTCAAGCTGGGTTATTGGGAAATTCCATTGCCAGTTGGTGGCCCAAACCTTTGGAAATTGCAGCCCGCTATGCCCATTACGTTCCCGATCATGACATTCTACAAAACAATGAAAATGAATTCTCTGTTGGGTTAAACTGGTTTTTTAAAGAACATAAAAACAAACTGACAGTCGAGTTCAGCAAGTTTGATTATGAAACCGTAGATGGTCTCGTAGATAACACGTCAAGATTTAGGATACAATGGGATATTTCATTTTAATTCCCTAGACAATAGTGCATTACCAATTGCACATTCCAAGCATTTTTGTTTATCGCAATAGTTGTTTTTTAGTTGAAGTAACGCTTGGGATTTCAATGCCGAACTGGATAAAGCCTTAAGATTGTTGAATTTTTCTACAATACTGTTCTTTTCAGGCGCAATCGTATGGGCCAGCATCAACACCTCTTCATCCATTTCTTTTCCCATTTGCTTGGCATAGGTATACTGCATGGGAATAACTGTATTAATGATTAACAGATCAATAAATGATTTGGTTAAATGCTTGCCTGAAGGTTTCGAAACGGCTTTGAAGGTATAATGATTTTTCCAAAATTCGGAAACCTCAACATTGAATAATTCATACGCTTCTTCCTTGGTTTTTAAGCGCACCACTTTTGAAAAAAGATCGGATTCTTGATGGTAAATGGCAGCTAACTGTGCGACTCTAATTGTTGGGAAATTGGGTGGTCTTAACTTAAAAAAATGCACGGGTAAAACACCTTGATTATTTAAGTTGAATTTGTGTTGTAAATAGGCATATTCTTTTTGCAACTCAAAGTAATAACTTTCCTGAAAATTATCTTCCAAGAGCCCTATTTGACCAAAAAAAAGTGCTTCCAGTTGCTGCAAATTTGGAGTCACTTTCTGTATCACATTCCAAGATGTTCTAACAGCCATAGAACCAAAAGCATCACCGTTAATTTTTAACCCAAAATTCTTAGCCAACAATTGGAATAAAACCGCCTTCCAATTGTTTAAGGAAGCCTGCAGTAGGTTTTGGATTTCCTGGGTTTTTCGTTCCAACCGCTCTATATAAAGCCTTTCCAACCAATTTGACAGAAGAAAATCTTCAACTTGATCAAACGAATTTTCGCAAAATATCCATTTTTTGTTTGATGAAGATAGCGCTTGATAGTTGGCCAAAACCTTAGGGTCTACATAGTCTTTGAGCACCAAGGCAGGAACCACGGTGTTATCAGCATAAAAAATATCGGTATCATGCTCCCAAACCACATGAAGTATTACATTATTATAGGCCTCATCTATCTCATGATTATGAATAAACCAATCTGTTGACTTTAAATGAATTTCCACATTGCCAGCCCAAAGTTGTCCCCCTATTTCCAATTTGGCATTGAAAAAATCCGGCCCTGAATGCGCATTATGCTCTCCAACATTAATGACATTCAATGCTTCCCCTTGCGAAGTCTTGATCTTGTTCGTTTGGAATTTTTTGTATTTCCATAAATAATGTAAAAACGATTCCCGCATGCTCTAAATGTAATACAAAGACTACAAAATTACAAGGAATTTCCACTATCTTTACGGTAATTAAGATTTGAAAAATGAGAATCCTTTTTGTTTTATTTGTTTTCTCCTTAACAATGCTATCCTGTGAGAAAGAAAAAGAACTGAGTTCAGTGAATCCCGTTAATTGGAAAAACAGAATAGCAAACTATTCCGCCCAAGATTCTTTAATTAAGGGCAGTTCCTATCTTTCAGTTTACTCAGAGATTTACAGCCAGACCGAGCATATCACCCATGATCTAACCGCCACGGTTAGTTTGCGCAATGCCAACTCAAAAGATACTGTTTTTATTGATAAAGCTGAATATTTTGACACCCATGGCAACTCCATTCGCACTTACTTTAATAAACCCATTTTCATTGCTCCCATGGAAACCGTTGAAATAGTAATTGATGAAACGGATCGCGAAGGAGGCACCGGTGGCAATTTTCTGTTTGATTGGAAAATAAAACCCAACAGCATTGAACCGCTGTTTGAAGCTATCATGATTTCCACCTCAGGACAACAAGGGCTCTCTTTTTCTACACAAGGCTTACGAGTTCAATAGATCCCCAAATCCTTATGTTTTGTTAAGATCTTAGGATATCGCTCTTTTTTTGGTTAACTTAATGGAAATCAAATTAAAGAAGCATGGCAACTATTGATTATGACACACTTTCCGAAGCAATAAATGCCTTAGTAAAAAAAGGATATACAGAAAGTTATGAAGCTGGACAGACTTGTTTTAAAGGCTTAAACACAAAAAAAGAATACCTTCCGGGTGATTTAATAATTGTAGAATCCTTTCGGTTTGAAGGGATGACCAATCCTGAAGATCAATCGGTTCTGTTTGCTATTGAAGCAACCGATGGAACAAAAGGAACTATTATCATGTCTTACAATGCGGATCATAACCAAAATGTGGAGTTGATAAAGGAGCTTCAGTTTAAAAAACCGTAACCCTATTTCAATTAAAATTTAGGGGAACGTTTCCTAATAGAAACAGGACAAAAGCGGGAATCAATAGGGCAACCGCCATATTTCGAAATTATCCATCCTGAAATTCGGATGCCCTATATTATAATTCCCATAGATTATGAGCAATTAATGGTATCTCTACTATCATAATCTTCATTTTCCACCTTACCATATCTCTTTATACAAATAATAAACGTTTG
>JAGQZG010000006.1 GCA_020435705.1 Mangrovimonas sp. | reverse complement strand
ACACCTGTTCCTGAAACCGATTGGTAAGTGGAAACCACGATGCGTTTGATTTTGTATTTTTTGTGCAAGGGTGCCAAAACCATTACCATTTGAATGGTAGAGCAGTTTGGGTTTGCAATGATTTTATTCTCTTTGGTTAAAATAGAAGCATTAATTTCGGGCACAATCAAAGCCTTGGTTTGGTCCATTCTCCAAGCAGATGAATTATCAATAACCGTTGTACCCACTTCGGCAAACTTTGGGGCCCATTCCAAAGACGTAGAACCTCCTGCGGAAAATAAAGCTACATCGGGTTTCATGCTCACGGCTGTTTCCAAGCCCACGACTTTGAAATCTTTTCCTTTGAAGGAAATGGTTTTTCCAACCGATTTTTCGGAGGCAACCGGAATCAATTCTGTTACTGGAAAATTTCTTTCTGTGAGAACTTTCAGCATGACCTCACCTACCATGCCCGTGGCACCTACAACTGCTACTTTCATCAAATTAAAATTTAAGGTGTAAAAATAGCTAATAAATCATAGTGTAATCATAAATATTTTACAAAAAAACCACCCATTTTCTGGGTGGTTTGGTTAGAATATATAGTGTAACGGCAGGTTACTTTTTAAGTGCGTCTCTGATTTCAATTAAAAGATCAACTTCCGATGGACCAGCAGGTGGTGCAGGTGGTTCCGGTTTTTTCATTTTGTTCACTGCTTTTACAATCATGAACATCACGAAAGCCACAATAATGAAATCAATAACATTGGTAAGAAATTCGCCCCAATGAATGGCAACTTCACCCTCAACAACACCATCGGCATTGGCAACACCTTCGGTGATAACGTACTTTAAGTTCTTAAAGTCTGATTTGAAAATTAAGCCAATTAATGGCGATATGATGCCACCCGTAAAGGAAGATACAACTTTGTTGAATGCCGCACCCATAACGAAACCGACTGCGATATCAACCAAATTGCCTTTCATGGCAAAGTCCTTAAACTCTTTTAGCATTCCCATAATTTTAATTTTTAGTTAGTGAATCTAAAGTTAATTAAAAAAACGAAAAAATGTTAAAACGGAAAATAATTTATTTACAATTACTCCAGCACAACGCGTTTGACCCTTTGGGAGATAGCCGTAATGATTTCATAGGAAATGGTCTGGGCGGTTAAGGCAAATTCTTCAGCAGTGTAATGGGCGTCAAACACAACAACTTCATCGCCCTCAGAACAGTCAATATTGGTAATATTCACCATAATCATGTCCATACACACGTTTCCCAAAATAGGAGCTGGCTTATGGTTAATAACCACAAACCCCTTTCCTTTTCCGTATTGCCTACCAATACCATCGGCATGGCCTATAGGAATGGTGGCCGTTTTAATGGGCTCTTTAGCCACAAAAGCCATATTGTAACCTAGACTCTCACCAACATCTAAATGATGTATTTGTGAGATGATGGATTTTAGCCTTCCAATGGGTTTGAAGTTTTTGTTTTCTTTTTCTGAATTGCCAAAACCATAAAGCCCAATGCCACTGCGCACCATATCAAAATGCGCTTCGGGATAGTTTAAAATCCCCGAAGTGTTGCACATGTGCTTAATAAAGGCATAGCCTAAGAGACGTTCCATTTGGCCAACAATGGTTTTGTAACGGTCAATTTGCTTGAGCGTAAAAGGCTTTTCGCTGGGGTCTTCACTTGCCGCCATGTGGGAAAATACGCTTTTCACTTTAACCGATGTGGTTTCAGAAAGCAATGCTGCAACAATCTCAATATCTGAAGTGTTGAAGCCTAAACGATTTAAACCCGTATTAAACTTAAGATGAATGGGATACTCCTTTTGGCCTTTTTCCGAAGCGGTTTTGATAAATTCTTTTAGAGTGTGAAAACTGTAAATATTGGGCTCTAAACAGCGATCAATAATTTCGTTAAAACTAACGGGTAACGCATGAAGTACCAAAATGGGAAGTCTAATGCCCGCTTCACGAAGCACAATTCCTTCCTGGGCATAGGCAACCGCTAAATAGTCTGCACCAAGGGTTTCCAGTTTTTTTGCAACGAGAACAGAATCGCTGCCATAAGCGAAAGCTTTGACAACGCCTAAAAATTTTGTTTTAGGAGACATTCTGGATTTAAGATATTCAAAGTTATGCCGTAGCGCTTTTAGGTCTATCTCAAGCGTAGTTTCCTTAATTTTTGGCATCACTTTCTTTGGTTTTAGACGAGATTTCTTCAGCATCGTTCACTTTCATATTGCGTATTTTATCACGTGTCATAGCCTTGTAAAAAGCACCTCTACTTAATGGTTCGTACTCTTCAACTTCCCCTAAAAGCACTAAATCGTCACTTTTTGCTTTTCTATAACTGTATTGGGCCAAGTTGCCAGTTCGTGTGCAAATGGCGTGCACTTTGGTAACATATTCGGCGGTGGCCATTAAATACGGCATGGGGCCAAACGGATTGCCTTTAAAATCCATATCCAAACCCGCCACAATGACACGCACCCCTTTGTTGGCCAAATCATTACATACCCGTACAATTTCATCATCAAAAAACTGCGCCTCATCAATTCCTACCACATCACAACCATCGGCCAAAATAGGGATATTGGCCGCCGCAGGAACGGGTGTAGAACGTATTTCATTAGCATCGTGGGACACGACTTTTTCTTCGTCGTAACGCACGTCAATTGCAGGTTTGAAGATTTCCACCTTTTGCCTTGCAAACTGCGCACGTTTGAGTCTGCGAATCAATTCTTCGGTCTTTCCGGAGAACATGGAACCGCAAATGACCTCAATCCAGCCAAATTGTTCTTTGTGATTTACCGTATTTTCAAGAAACATTTTGTAATTTTAACACTAAAACGAGAGAAATTTTCGTTTGCATAAAGGTGGCGTAAATTTAGGAAAAATCAAAAGGCTATTTGGCAATAAATTTAAAAGTTATGAAGAAGAAACTGGAATCGGAATTAATCAGTATTGCACATCGAATCTTAAAACTCAAGGGTAAGGAAGATGTGAAACGAATGCATGCCGAGGCGGCTCTTCTCTACGAAAAACTTTCAGTTTTAAAATTTGCCCAGGAAAATTACGAAGAAGAAACGCCAACCATAGGTCACGACACTTCGTTTTTCGAATCGATAGACCAGGTTTTCAACAACAAGATAAGCGACAATATAGAAGTAGAAGACAAAGTTTATATTAATCTTGACGATGTAGAGCATGACGACATCATGGAACCCGCCATTGAAAAGATTAAGGATATTGTGGCCCAAATGCCGCACGAGGCACAAGAAGTGGATGTTATTTTGGAAACCACCAAAAAACCGGACCATTATAAAATACACCACGAAGACATTGCTAAGGAGTTTCAGGAAATGCCCATTTTTGAACCGGTTTCCAAAAACGTGAACGAGAAAAAATCCCTGAACGACAAACTTAAATCCGGTGGCCTGAACATTGGACTTAATGACAAGCTCGCGTTCATAAAACATTTGTTTGAAGGGAAAGTCGAAGATTATGAGCGTGTGATTTCCCAAATAAATACCTCCTCCAATTATTCCGAAGCCAGTAATTTCATCCAAAATATTGTCAAACCAGACTACGATTGGGACGGGAAAGAACAGTATGAAGACCGCTTAATGGAACTTATTGAAGGGAGGTTTAATTAGGGTGTTCCCAGACACTGCGGTCTGGGCCGTGCTTTCACTACTCGCTTTTTTGTTTTGTCCTCTGGAGCGCAGTGAACAGGGCAAACAAAACAAAAAGAGCTCAAACAAACCGTTCAATCACTAACACATGAGCAAACTCTACATAGTTCCCACACCTATAGGAAACCTTAACGACATGACCTTTCGCGCCATTGAGGTTTTAAAAAATGCCGATTTAATTCTAGCCGAAGACACCAGAACCTCCGGCAAACTTCTTAAACATTTTGACATAGCCACGCCTGCTCAGTCGCACCACATGCACAACGAGCATAAAACATTAGAAGGACTTATAAACAAATTAAAAAGCGGGACTGTAATTGCCTTAATAAGCGATGCGGGCACACCAGCCATTTCCGACCCCGGATTTTTGTTGACAAGGGCAGCCATTGAAAACAATATTGAAGTAGAATGCTTGCCAGGCGCCACCGCTTTTGTACCCGCTTTGGTGAACAGTGGCCTGCCCAACGATAAGTTTGTGTTTGAAGGCTTTTTGCCCGTTAAAAAAGGCCGTCAAACCAGATTGACCCAACTAGCCGAAGAACCCCGTACCATGGTATTTTATGAAAGTCCACATAAATTGCTCAAAACCCTCACCGATTTCTGCGCTTATTTTGGGGAAGACCGTCCCGTTTCTGTGTCCCGGGAATTAACCAAGCTGTATGAAGAAACCGTTCGTGGCTCCGCCCAAGAGGTACTGGAACACTACACCCAAAAACCACCCAAAGGGGAAATTGTGGTGGTGGTTGGCGGGAAGAAGTAAATCGCCTTCTTAATTGTCACACTGAGCTCCTGTCTGCCGGCAGGTAGATGTCGAAGTGTGAATTCAGAATCTATAATTTGATTCATGGTTTAATTTCTTCTGCAATGTAAAGCCATTAATTTTAATTTTCCTCCATTCTTGGTAATGAGCATTTTGACTAATAATAAATGAAGTATAACTAAGCGATTTTCAGTAAGATCCATCAGCAAAGCAAACCAACAAGCGGCGTATTCTATTTTTTGTAGTATTTTTGAGATAACAAGAAAAAACTTAAAAAATGTCTCATAAAGTCGTAACTACTTGGAAACAAAACCTACAATTTGAATCGGATAACCCTAGCGGATTAACGCTCACCATGGATGCCAATGAAGATGTTGGCGGCGATGGTAATGGGCTTCGTCCCAAAGCCTTGATGCTATCATCACTAGCGGGCTGTTCGGGGATAGATGTGGCTTCCTTATTGAAAAAAATGCGTGTAGAGGTAGATTCTTTCCATATAGATGTTGAAGGAGAATTGACAGAGGAACACCCCAAATATTATCATCAAGTATCAGTTGATTACCACTTTTACGGAACCAATCTTCAAAAGGATAAAATTGAAAAAGCAGTCAATCTTTCGGTTGAAAGATATTGTGGCGTGATGGAAATGTTCCGCCACTTTGCCAAAATGAAAATTGAAATCCATTACCACGAGAAATAAAATAATTGTCATTCAGAACGTGGTGAAGAACCTCAAAGGAGCTTTCACACCTGCCTGTCGGGAGACAGGAGCTCGCATGACACATGAATTTAATTTTAAATATGCGCTGGACCCTTAAACCCAAACCCGAACCTACTAAAGTTAGGTCTCTGCAAGAAGCCCTTCAAACTGAAGAACAAATCGCCGCCTTATTGGTACAGCGGGGCATTGAAACCTATGAAGAAGCCAAGAAATTTTTTAGACCAAGTTTAGACGATTTACACGATCCGTTCCTGATGAAAGATATGGGGAAAGCTGTGGATCGCATTGAAAAAGCCGTGGCCAAGGAAGAAAATATCTTGGTTTATGGAGATTATGATGTGGATGGTACCACGGCCGTTTCGCTAATGAGCTCCTATTTAAAAACCAAAACTGAAACGGTTGCCACGTATATTCCTGATCGGTATGATGAAGGCTATGGTATTTCCTTTCAAGGAATTGATTTTGCCGAAGACAATGGGTTTACGCTTATCATTGCACTAGACTGCGGGATTAAAGCCTTGGATAAGGTAATGTATGCCAAAGAAAAAGGCATCGATTTTATTATTTGCGACCACCATAGACCTGGGGATGAAATCCCACAAGCGGTAGCCGTTTTGGATCCCAAACGTGACGATTGCGAATATCCTTATAAAGAACTTTGCGGTTGTGGTGTTGGGTTCAAGCTCATTCAGGCCTTAGCGCAAAAAGATGGGCACTCTGTTGAAGAGTTGACAGGCTATCTCGATTTGGTTGCTATTGCTATTGGAGCCGATATTGTACCTATAACCGGTGAAAATAGAGCCCTGGCTTACTTTGGACTTCAAGTGATTAATACCAATCCGAGAGTTGGCATCAAGGCCATTATAGATCAAATTAAAAAACAGGAACTTACCATTACTGATGTGGTGTTTGTTATAGCCCCAAGAATCAACGCTGCGGGACGGATGAAACATGGCAATTATGCGGTTACCTTATTAACAGAAACCGAATACCATTTGGCTGTAAATTATGCGTTGGAAATAGACAGTTTTAATACCGAAAGACGTGAAACCGATGAACAGATTACAAGAGAAGCTCTGGAGCAAATTGAAAAACAAAAAGAACAGGAACGTTTTACTACTGTTGTTTACAGTGAAACTTGGCATAAAGGTGTTATTGGTATTGTGGCTTCTCGATTGACCGAAACTTACTATAGGCCCACTTTGGTCTTTACCAAAAGCGGGGATAAACTAGCGGCGTCGGCGCGGTCGGTGAGTGGGTTTGATGTGTACAATGCTTTGGAAGCCTGTGCCGAGTATATTGAGCAGTTTGGCGGGCATAAATACGCTGCGGGGTTAACTTTAAAAGAAGAGAATTATGAAGCTTTCAAACAAGCTTTTGAAACGGAGGTTTCCAAAACCATAGACCAAAGTTTGCTGACGCCCGAAATCAAAATTGATAGCGAATTGAACATTGAGGATGTCACCTCTAAATTTTACAGGATATTAAAACAGTTTGCGCCTTTTGGCCCAGGCAACATGACGCCCATTTTCATGACACAGAAGGTGTATGATACGGGCTTTGGGAAATGCGTGGGAGACGATGGAAGTCATTTGAGGATTACGGTGAGTTCAACGCCACAAAGTGACCAGAAAATTGTAGCCATAGGCTTTGGTTTGGGCAACAAATACAATTTGATTACCAACCGGAAGCCTTTCAAGATAGTCTATTCCATAGATGAGAACCATTGGAATGGCACGACTTCATTACAATTGAAGCTTAGGGATTTAAAATAAACAGCAGTTATTTTTCGTTTGTTTGGAATGAAATACAAGTTACTTTTCATTTTCATGTTGTTTGAGACGTTTCTTTTCTCACAAAACTTGGTCTTAAATCCCAGTTTTGAGGAATTCAAGGAATGTCCGTGGAAATTGGGAATGCTTAACAACAATGTATATTTCTGGTCTTGCCCCAACCATGGTTCTACCGATTATTTCAGGGCTTGTGGTAAGTCTGCCGAAACCTACCAAAATTATAACGGGAGACAACACCCGTTTTCTGGTGCGGGATATTCAGGGTTATATTGTTATGCAGAAAAAGAGTATAGAGAATATGTACAAGGACAGTTAAAAGATACGTTGGTTAAAGACAAAACGTATGAAGTTTCCTTTTACATTAGTTTAGCAGAAGCCTCAACGCTTTCCCTGAAAAACATCACTGTTATTTTTACCGCCGAACGCATTGGGAAACCCTCTTCCAATACATCCATGTTTAGTAACCCCAATGCCGAAGAGAACAAATTTTCCAACCTTTCGGAAAAGTATATTAACCTAAACGAACTGAGAGTAAAAGACTATGGAATCCAAACAGTGGAATCCCACACCTATTTTGAAGAGATGGAATCCTGGCAAAAAATATCTTTTACCTATCAAGCCAAAGGCTTTGAAACTTTTTTCACGATAGGCAATTTCAATGCAAATTCAGAAACGGAATACCATCAATTGAAACAGGACTTTGACCATGCTTTTTCTTACTATTACATAGATGAAATTTCTGTGGTTGAAAACATTGAATTCGAAATGGAAAAAACCTACGTTTTTAAGGACCTTGTTTTTGACTTCGATAAACATGACATCCAAGATTATTCTTATCCAGAACTGGACAGGCTTGTACAGTATTTAAAACAGCACCCCACAAGTCATATAGAAATCCACGGGCATACCGATAATGTTGGTACAGATGAAAGAAACAAGACCTTATCGACCCTGCGGGCGGGCGCTGTGGCAGCGTATCTTATTTCAAAAGAAATAGAGGCGAGCCGAATTATATTTTTTGGACATGGAAGTTCCCAACCTAAAGTTCTTAACAGCTCCGAAACGAATAGAGCAATAAACCGAAGGGTAGAGTTTAAGTTCACTAACCCTTAATTTCTTCATAAAACCAGCATTTGCTAAAAATCAAATTGTACATTTGATGCTTAATTCTCCACAGGTATGGCGAAAAAAGATCCCTATGCGGCCCTTCGCATTAAAGAATTCAACATTTTTTTGATCGTTAGATTTGCCTTGATTTTTGCATGGTCCATGCAGTTCATTGTGATTGAATGGGAAGTCTACTCGCTTACCAAAGATCCTTTATCACTGGGAATTATTGGTCTTATGGAAGTTATTCCTGCCGTGGCCATGGCACTTTATGCAGGCCATGTGGTAGATCAAAAGGAAAAACGGAACCTGTTGGTTAAGTGTATTGTAGCATTTTCGGTAATAAGCCTCGGATTGTTTTTGCTCACTTGGGATAGAATTGTGGGCGGCTGGAATACCAAGATTATTTTGTATTCCATCTATTTTTTGGTATTTGCCGGTGGGTTTGTGCGGGCTTTTATCGGGCCAACCGTTTTTTCATTGGTTGCCTTAATTGTACCCAAAAAACTCTATCCCAATGCGGCTACTTGGAGTAGTAGCACATGGCAAATGGCAGCGGTTTTAGGACCCGCTTTGGCTGGGTTTTCTATCCATTGGATTGGGGTTCACTGGTCGATGTGCTTGATTTTTGGAGTGGTTTTGATCGGGTTGATAGCCTTGCTCAACATTCCACCCAAGCCAATTATGAACCCTAAAATTGGAGAACCTATAGGTCAAAGTCTAAAAGAAGGTTTGAATTTTGTCTTTGGAAACAAAGCTATTTTAGGCGCATTGAGCTTAGATATGATTGCCGTATTGTTTGGTGGCGCGGTCGCTTTATTGCCCGTTTTTGCCCAGGATATTTTAAAGGTTGGCTCACAAGGATTTGGAGTGCTTCGAGCGGCACCCGCAGTGGGTTCTTTTATTACGATGATGATTACCGCTTACATTCCGTTGAATAAAAAAGCAGGAATAAAACTATTGGGAGCTGTTTTTGGTTTTGGCCTTACCATTATTGTTTTTGGTTTGTCAACCCTATTCTGGATATCGCTGGTGGCTCTATTCCTAAGCGGGGTGTTTGATGGTGTTTCGGTGGTGATCAGGCAAACCATTTTACAATTAAAAACCCCCGATCATATGCGGGGTCGCGTGTCTTCTGTAAACTCTATGTTTGTGGGTTCTTCCAATGAATTGGGGGCCTTTGAAAGTGGCTTGACGGCCAAACTTATGGGAACGGTTACGGCCGTTGTTTTTGGTGGTTCCATGACCTTGCTTACGGTGCTAACAACGGGCTTAGTTTCCCCTACGTTTAGACGTTTGGACTTAACCAAGGATATGGAGGAACATGAGGAGGATTAGTAATTTTTCAATGCCATCTTTTCCCCATCAAAGACACCATAGGTATAGTGCGAGATCCAATCGCCTAGATTGATGTATTTCGAGTTGTTGCCCAAATCTATTTCCAGGGGCAAATGGCGATGGCCAAACACAAAAAAGTCACGATGTTTTTCTTCCAATTTCTTTTTGGAATAAAGAATCAACCATTCTCCTTCTTCACCCAAGAACTTGGCGTCTTCCTCACCGGATATCAATTTGTTTTTTACGGAAAGGTATTGTGCCAATTTCACGCCCCAGTCAGGATGTAACCAGCGGTATAACCATTTGCTAAACGAATTGGTAAACACCTTTTTCATACGCTTGTAACCTTTGTCTCCAGGGCCAAGACCGTCGCCGTGACCAATAAAAAACGTTTTGTCATTAAAGGTAAATTCCTTCGGTTTGTGGTATACGGGAATGTTCAATTCGTCTTCAAAATAACCATTCATCCATAAGTCATGATTCCCCACAAAATAGTAAATAGGAATGCCAGAATCCGAAATTTCGGCCAGTTTTCCCAAGGTTCGGGTAAAACCTTTGGGCACCACGGTTTTGTATTCAAACCAAAAATCAAACAAGTCACCTAACAGGAAAATAGCGGCCGCATCTTTTTTCACTTCATCTAGCCAAGCGACAAATTTCTTTTCCCTAGGGAGTGAATCCTTGGCTGTTGGTGCGCCTAAATGGTTATCGGAGGCGAAGTATATTTTCTTTCCCTTGGGAATGTTCATAAAGTAAAGATAAAGATTTTAGCCACGAATACACGAATGTTTTTTAGGAGTCATTATTGAATGTCCACTAAGGTACCGTACACTAATTGTCACTGGCAAACCACTCGGCATAACTGCTATCGGTTTCTTGCAATTTCAATGAATGCAAGTTGATGTCTTTTGGCAATCGGGCTTTTATTTTATGGGCAAAATCCTGGATCATCATTTCACTGGTAGGTTGGTAATTAACCAATAATATTTTATGGCCACGATCTTCCAGTTCTTTGGCAAGCTCTACATGTGGCGTATTTTTATTGAATACCGTAGCGTGGTCAAAAATATCCACAATTTCTTCTTTGACTATTTTCTTAAGATCTCCAAAATCTATTACCATTCCGTGTTTTACATGGTTGGTATCGGCAATGGGGATTCCAATAACGGTTACGGAAAGTTTATAGCTATGGCCGTGGACATTTTTACACTTGCCATCATAACCATACAGTGCATGGCCTGTTTCAAAAGAAAATAGTTTGGTAATGCGAATGGTGCTCATTCCTTTGGTTTTTCTAGTTACAAAGGTATTGAATTTGTAAAAGCAATGTGTTTTTAGGTTACATTTGCGCACTTTTTTGTGATTTAGGTTTATGAACGAACTTTTTGAGCAATTGGATTTTGTTGAAAATCCGTTGTATGAGCGTATTATTTCAGATCTTTTGGAATCTGGTTACAGTATAGCCGATGCGTTTTTTTCTGAACAGGAAGTGGCTATTTTAAGGGCTTCTTTACTCACGAAATACGAAGAGGACAATTTTAAGAAAGCGGCCATTGGTAACCGTACCAATGAAATGATTGCCAAGTCCATTAGAGGTGATTTTATCCTTTGGATGGATGAGTCTAAAATGGACGCAACCGAAGCTGTTTTTTTCAACAAGGTAAACGATTTGGTGCGTTACCTGAACAAAACCTGCTTTTTGGGAATTTTGCAAAAGGAGTTTCACTATGCATTGTATCCCAAAGGAACATTCTACAAAAGGCATTTAGACACTTTTCAAAATGACGATAGGCGAAAACTGTCGTTTGTGTTTTATCTTAATGATGAAACCTGGAAACCTGAAAACGGTGGCGAATTGGTGCTTTACCTTCAGGAGAATACCCATGAAGTTCCCAAAATAGTGTATCCAATGCCCGGAAGAGTGGTTATCTTTGAAAGCCAAGAACTGGAACATGAGGTAAAACCTGTTTTGGAAAGTCAGCGTTTGAGCATTACAGGCTGGCTAAAAACACGCTAGTTAGTATTTTCTTCTTCGGTTGTATATATAGATGATTACCAATACAATGGCAAGGATCAAAAAAAGTTTGTTTCCCATTACTTTTTATCAATTTTTATTCTTGTTGTACCTGTAGATGCCGTAAGCAACAAGAACCAAAACAATAAAGGGAAGCATAGAACCAACAAACACACCTATTTCATAACCTTTATCTGGAGCATTTTTGATTTTTTCTTCGATGTCGACTTGTTGCAGTAGCGAAATTAAAAACATGAATCAAAGTTACACATTTTCCGAAAGCCGTTTGAATCTTCTTCTGAAAATATAGACCAACGGAAAACTTCGCGTTAGAATCCAAGCGTATAACGCCGTAAAAACGCCGTATAATTGCCAGTCAAATAAATCCAAAAGATATAAAACGGGAGCAAACACCAGAAAAGTAGCTATGAGGAGAAGATTTCTAAGTGTTTTCATTTCACCAAGTCCCTTAAAAATACTGTCGTAAATAAAAGCAATTGCACAAACCGGGAACATGGCCAAGATGATCCAAAATATTTTGTAAAATTCGGTCAAAACCATTTCATCATGAGTAAAAATCCTTCCAATAGCATGGTACAGTAAAGCCCCTAAAAGACCTAAAATGACGCCTATAACTACACCATACCTAATCAGTTTTTTGCCCAGTAACAAAAGCGTTTTGTAGTCTTTGGCACCTAGCAATTTACCCGAAAGAATGCCGCCAGCCGATGCGTAACCATCAATCACAAAGGCCGCCAGAAACCATAGGTTTATTCCAATAGTATAGGCCGCGATATAAGATTTTCCTAAAGAGGTGGAATAACTTGTGCCTAAGTATAAAGTTACATTTAAAGCCAGTGTTCTCACGAAGAGGTGGGCAATCATGAGCAGGAATCGTTTAATTTCTTGATTCAAAGGCCATTTTACCCAAAGAGGAATGTTGGTTTTTTTAAGAAGAAAAACAACCGAAGCAATAGCCATAAGTATTTGAGCGATCACACTGGCATACGCAGCACCTCTAACATGCATGGCAGGAACAAGGTCTTCATAACCATAAACCAATAGAAAGTCCAGGGCTATGTTGGTTACCGTTCCAATAAGCGCTATAACCATAGGGTAGAAGGTGTTTTGAAGTCCTCTAAAGGTTCCAAAGACAGCAATTGTAAACAAGGTGAAAGGAAAGCCAAAAACCCGAATTCTATAGTATTCCACACAATAGTCCAAAATAAGTTGGGAAGCATTGTAAAACTTAAAAATATAAGCAGCAAAAGGGTAAGTCAAGGCAATGATTACCAGACTCAAAGAGGTGATAAGCATAATGGCTTGGGCTGGTAAGTTTTTTACGTGGTCAATATTATTGGCGCCCACGTATTGCGAAATGATAGAAGCCAAGGCACTTCGGGTTTGACCCAAGACCCAAATGAGCATAGACATAAAGGTGGTGACTATCCCTACGGCGGCCAATGCTTCGGTGGGGTTGAGTTTAACGTTTCCCAAAACGGCCGCATCGGTTAACGACAAAATGGGTTCCGAAACGCCCGAAATGAGTGCCGGGATGGCTAGTTTGCTTATATGTTTAAAACTGATATTGCTACTCAAAGGATCAATTCATAACAATAAAAAGGAAACTCACTTTGTTGTGGGATATAAATAGCTCCCAAGCGCTGGTAACCTCGTTGTTCGTAAAATTTTTGATTTCGAAGGTTTTGCGAAAAGGTATCCAAGCGCACAGAGGTTCTTTTTTCCAATCTGGATTTCTCTTCGGCAAACGCCATCAGTTTTCTTGCAATGCCTTTTCCCTGTTGTTCAGGATGAACGGCCAATCTATGGATGTATACATTGTTTTCATTTGGAGTTAACCAGTTAACCTCCTTGTATTCGTCATCCATAAAAGTACTTATAACTATACAACCTATGGGTTTAGTATCAAGTTTGAAGACAAAGAGTTCCTGCCTTTTGATGTCTTCTTCAAAGGTCTCTTTGCTGGGATACAATGCGTTCCATTGGAAAATGCTTTGGCTTTGCATGTGCAATGCGCACGCCGACGTAATTTCCAGAAGCGAATCAATATCTTTCTCAGTTGCACTACAAGTCATGAATATTGTGTAATTTTGTGCCATAAATTTAGCCTTAAATTTTGATATGAAAAATATTCTAGTTCCAGTAGGGTCTTCTAAAAATGCCGTAAACCATTTGCAGTATGCGATAGACTTTGCCAAAGCTTTTGGTGCTAAACTATACGTGGTACAAGTGTATAACGTTTACACCAAAGCAGGAACCATGATTAAGGTAGACCATATCTTGGAACGGGAAAGCAAAGCTTTTTTGGAATCACACGTCTCAAAAGTTGATACCAAAGGTGTTGAAGTAATTGTGAAAACCTTTAAGGGCGCTTTGATAGATACGTTGGAATTAGTATGCAAAACGTTGGATATAGACCTTCTATTGATTGAACCCAAAACCAACTCAACCAATCAAGAGCTTTATTTAGGAAAAACTTCCGGGAAAATTATTAAACAAACAAGTATTCCCGCTTTGATAGTTCCAGAAGGGCTAAAATTTAAAACCTACGCCAATATTTTAATGGCGGTTAAATCGGCTATATTAAAAAAAGAGGAATCTTTAGGGCCGCTTCGGTCAATAATGGAACAGTTTAAATCCCAAATGACTTTATTATTGGTAAAAACACCATATTATAATGAAGGGGATTTTGCGGTTAAGGATGAGTTAGCTCAATTAGCCACCAAAATTGTACATAGTGAAAATGCCACCACCTTTCAAGGGGTTTTGGAAAATTACAAAGAGTACAGTCCGGACATGTTGTGTGTGGTGAGAAGAAAACGTGGATTTTTCACGAAACTTTGGGAAAACAATACGATTTTGAAAAAAGATTTTCATAGTTCTACATTACCTGTATTGGTGCTTAGCGAATTAAAATAAACTTTTTCGTTTAATAAAATCCTATGTTAAATAGGTGTTTTTTAACCGCTTAAAGGGATTTTTCTGGCTATTTATCGAATTAAATATTTTCATGGGCAGATATTTTGTATTTATACAACCCCTAAGATCTAAACATGAAAAACCTATACCTATCGGTCATGCTCATTATTGGGCATAATCTTTTCTCACAAAACGGCACTTTTAACCCCGATACATCTAATGGACAATTATATCAATATGCAGAGTTTGTTGATGTTGGTAAAAACGATTTAACTATTCATCAGGTAATGAATAATAGTGATTTGAATTACAAGTCATTAGATTCAGAAAATCACAGTATTGGGTTTACATCCAATAATTTTTGGCTTAGATTTTCACTTGAGAATAGTACTAATCAAGAAAAAGAGTATTATTTAGAAACGGCTAGGCCAATAACCGATATAGCCAATCTTTATCAAATCTATTCCCATTCTATATCCGAATTCAAAAGTGGTGATCAAATCCCTAAATGGGAGCGCCAAGTAGATCACCGATCTACTGTATTTAAAATAAGTCTTGAGCCAAACAGCATAGAGCAATTTTATTTGCACTTGAGTAGCGATGGAGAAACTATTAATTTGCCCTTGAAACTCTATTCAGAAACTGAGTTTCTGGTTGAAAATTATAAGCAACAACTTTTTATGGGCTTTTTCTATGGAATACTTTTCCTAGCAGGGTTGGTATATCTTTTTTTCTACAGAAGTTTAAAGGAAAAAACATTTTTCTATTATGGCATTTACGTTTTCTCAATTGGTCTAATGCAAGCAACTCTTGACGGACTTATTTTTCAATATGTTTTCCCGCAAGCTGGATATATAAATAGTAGAATGGTTATGATAACCGCATTGTTGTCTAATTTATTTCTTTTAAAGTATTGCGAACATTTCCTAAAGATAAAAGTATTTCAACCTAAATTATTCAAGGGCTTTAAAGCAGTATATGTTATCATTGCAGCGTTATTTGTAATGGTATTCATCTCAAAGACTACTCTAGAATATACCTATCCAATTAGTAACGTAAATGGTCTCGTTAGCTTATTGTTAATTCTTGGAACTATTGGTTTAATGCGTGCTAAAAAGCAAAAAATTGATCCATACTTTTCAATAGGTATTTTTTTCTTGGTTATTGGATTGCTTGGATTTGTGATGAATAATTTAAGTTTATTACCCAACAACTTTTTTGTTTTAAATAGCGCAAAATTTGGAACAGGGTTTGAAGTTGTTTTCTTATCCCTTTCGATGTCAAATTTGATCCGAAAATTAAGATTGGAAAAAGAAGAATCACAAGAATTGGCACTTAAAAAATCGGAAGAAATAAGCCAATTGAAAACCTATTTCATGTCCAATATGAGTCATGAATTGCGAACGCCAATAAATGCCATTATGGGCGTTTCCCAAGAACAACTTAAGTTGAACAAGGATGTTGAGACTAAGAAGAACTATGAAATCATTAGAAATGCATCCTTGAGTTTGCTTAGTAGTGTAAATGATATTCTTGACTTTGAAAAAATCGAGAAAAATGAATTAGAACTTAAAAGCGAAAGCTTCAATCCTTCTATTTTAATCAATCAAATAAGTAACAATTGGAAAACTGAAGCCGAAAAAAAAGGCCTTCAATTTATTTTGGATATGCATTATAGTATTCCCGCCAAAGTAAAAGGAGATCCTGAGCGTTTTATACAAATTATAAATAATACGTTGAGTAATGCGGTTAAATTTACCATGGAGGGGACGGTTAAAATGAAAATTACTTGCATTGATGGTCTTTTTAACAAGACAAAGTTCTCTATAGCTATCTCAGATACTGGAATTGGAATTGCTGATGAAGCCAAACAATTTATTTTTGATAGTTTCAATCAAATGAAGTATGATAATAAAAGAAGGTTTGGAGGTATTGGTCTGGGATTAACAATTGCAAAACATTTAACAACATTGTTCAAAGGAAAAATAGACATTGAAAGTAAATTGGGTGTTGGCACATCAGTATTTATTGAAATCCCACTGGAAGTTGTTAGTAAGCCTGAGCTGATCCAAAAGCAAGAGCCTTTAACGGATTCTCTCAGAATATTAGTGGTGGAAGACAATTTGATGAATCAAATGATCATGAAGAAATTTTTGGGGTGTTCAAGCAATATTAGCTTTTCTCTTGTTGAAAATGGTCAAGAAGCTATTGAGTTATTGAGGAAAGAAATTTTCGACTTGGTTTTAATGGATCTTCAAATGCCAGTAATGGATGGTTATGAAGCCACCAAGGTTATCAGAAGTGGTGAGCTAGGAGAAATCATTGAAAACATACCAATTATTGCTGTTACTGCAGATGCCATGCAAGAAACCAAAAACAGAGTGATGGATCTTGGTATGAATGATTACATGACTAAGCCTATTAATAAGGCTATCTTAATGGAGAAAATTGAAAAATGCTGTAAAGCACAGTGTAAGTCGGCATAGTATTAGTAATCAAATTAATCTAAACATATATTTTTACAAATAAAGTTTACAGATTTTAAAAAATGTGGTAATTTCGCCTTGTTAATGTTTTGGTTTTTATGCTAAAACCATATCGGGGATGTAGCTCAGTTGGCTAGAGCGCTTGCATGGCATGCAAGAGGTCGTCGGTTCGAGCCCGATCTTCTCCACAAAAAACCCGCAACAAGCGGGTTTTTTTATGGAATAATGAAAATTAATGAAAGATCAATGTTATTGATTTTCCAGCTGCATTCGTGTGTATTCAAAGACTAATGCGCTAAACCAATCCCAGCTTATAGAATTGTAGGGATATTTCTTCATAAACCTATCGTTATCGCCAAAGAGAAAAGCGTAATTTTCTTCAAAATCACTTTTGTGAAGCCAAATAATTTGATCTCCTTTTTGAACATAATACGATTTAATAACACCACCGCCAATTTTTGGGGCACCGCCAAATTGCACGCCACCGGATTCTTTTGCAAAAGGATCATGGTAAACAGAAATGAAATCGGCGAAATCTGGATTTACCAATTGCATTAAAAACTCTTTTTCATCTTTTTTATTCTTCAAGGAAACCTTTTGATTTACAAAATAAATCTCATCGCTTGAAGTGAGTTTTTTTGTGCTGTTCCTGCTACCCATGCCGTAGTTGCTCATTTTTTTAGACATTTTGTTGAACTTTTCCATACCACTGGCAAAGAGGTAGGCTTCGGCTATTTTATCGGCATCGTACGTATTTTTTTTACCACTTACGCTGTCTTTAAAAATGATTTGGTTGATTTGTCCTTTTTTTGTTGCCACACCTTTACAGTAGCCCTTATGCGTTGTCCCGTCTTTCATGATTAAGGTGGACACTTTTTTGGTTGCAGGGGTATTAAATCCTTCATTGAAATAATATGCTTTGAGCATATCTTTTTCTTCATCGGTGTACTTAATCTTTTCCTGGGCAAATGAATTACAAACAAAAAATAATAATGTGATGACTGTAAGTTTTAGTTTCATGGTATTTGAGTTTTTAACTATTGTTTTCAAATATCAAACCAAAAAGCCAAAGTTGAAATACGATACTTTTCGTATTTTGATCAATCAATTAAATTCCCAGCCAAAGGTGGCCTGGACAACATAGTCATCTTTTGAAGCACCCTCAATGGGCTTGTTGTCATAGTTGTATGTGCCTCCCAGCTTAATGAAAAAATCAAGAGGCAAATCGTACTTTAGGTCAATGCTGAAATCGCTTCTTAACCGTCCTTTTTCAGTTAAACTAGGATATAGAGTGAGGTTAGTGAGCATATGAAAATCTTTCAAATCGAAGAGATTCAATTCCAAGGAGCCAAAAAGCTCAACACTATTTTGACTAGTGTTGTTTACATCGGAAAAGCGTTCATTGTTCCACACAAGTCCCAAACCACCTCCAAAATAAGATCTGTTGTTGTGGAAGAAATACTTTCCGCCCCCTAGTTTGGTAGCAACCCTCAAATCCAGTTTTTGTTCTGTATTGGAAAGAAACTCAGAGGACACTGCTAGAAAGTAATCGTTTTGAAAAAAGTACCGCACACCCAAATTACCGTCTGTTCGCTTCACATCTTCGGTGTCGTCCTGTTCACTTAAAACCGAATTATAGGAACCTGAAAACGTCCAGAAATTTGAAGTATAATCCAGATTACTGCGGATGTTCAATTGCTTTAAATTATTACTTTTAGTAAAGTTGAAACCCACGGATACAGAAGCCGTAAATCTAGAGATAAACTTTTTGTTTACAGGTTTTAAATACACAATATCTTCAATATTGACCACAATATCATTGAAATCTTGATGAAGAGTGACTTTTCCACTGGAAGAGTTAAATATTAACTTTGAATTATACCGGTTGCCATTGGAAAGAATTAACAAGTAGGTTCTAGGGCTGCTCAACCCTGTGATATTAACCCATTTTACATTAAAATCTTTATCACTATAATCTGTTTTAACAGTAGCCACACCGTTTTCCATTTTCTTGATTTCACCTATAATTCTGTCTTTGTTCCCTAGAATTATGGTGTCAGGATATTTTGGAAAAACAGACTCGTTTTGTGCTAGGGCAGAGGAACCTAACAAAACAGTACATGCCAATAAAATTACAAGTCGTTTATGTATGTATTTTATTGGCATGGGATTTAAATAAACCTATAGAATAGGAGGATTAAGGATTATTCGCTTTTTAAAACACCGTCTTTGATCATCTGTTCATAAAGCGCATCAATATAATCTTTGGTAAATTGTTCCAAATCGGATGGGTTGAGAGTTTTGGATTGAGCAGACCATATTAACTCTTCGGTTTTGGCATCGTAAAGATTGCTTTCAACATAATAAGTTCTATCTGTAGTATAATATCCGGGTTCATAAACCATGGGGTAAATAGTAGAATAGTAGCCATAAAACCCACCATAATAACCGTAACCAACACCAAAAGGCGCATAATAAGACGTAGAACCAGGAACGTAACGTGTTGAGGTTTCCTTATCTAGCAGAGAAACTGTAAAAATGGTTTCGGCACCTGTTTTTTCAATAGCTGGCATTATTTCCTCTTTCTTAGGCATGTTTTCCTTTGCAAAGGACTGAATGAAAACATCGTGAGACATGGTTGCTGCAATACCTCTTTGTTTGGCACGGAAAGCCAACTCGTTCTCAAGCATGTTTTTGGCTTGTACATTGGCGTTAAGAACGGCAATAAAAACACTCTTATAAGAATTGTTTTTTAAAACTTCTTTATTGGCCCAAGCACCAGTGATTTTTGTCGTAGAACCGCAAGAAAATAAAAGAAGTGCGAGTGCGATTAATAATAGGTTATTTGATTTCATTTTTTCGGTTTTTTACTAATTTATAAAATATAATTATTTGTTATTTATTTATGGTTGAACATCTCTAACACAGCGAAAACCAACGTGTTCCATACTGCTGTCTGGAGTTAAACGCATTCGTCTGGAGTTTCTGAAACCAGAACACCAATCGTCATGGCATAGAAATGAACCACCTCTAATGGTCTTGTTGTTTGCGTAAGGGTCGTAAACTTCAAATGATTTTTCAGGCCCGTGAGGATTGTTGGCAATGGTATTATTCTGACTTAGGTCATAATAGTATTTAGCACTGTACCAATCGGAGGTCCATTCCCAAACGTTTCCGGCCATATCATATAATTTTGCAGGATTGGGTGAGAAAGACTTGACGGGAGCTAAATACTCATAACCATCTTCAATCGTGTTGTTATAAGGGAATTCACCCTGTAATGTATTGGCTTTGTATTGTCCTTGGTTAATTCGTTCATTTCCCCAAGGGTACATGGTATTCGCTTTGCCACTTCGGGCGGCGTATTCCCACTCAGCTTCTGTAGGCAATCGTTTTCCGGCCCATTTGGCATAAGCAATAGCATCATACCAAGAAACATGCACCACGGGGTAGTTATCTTTTCCTTCAATGGAACTCTCGGGCCCATATGGATGTTTCCAATTCACACCATGCTCAAATTTCCACCAATTTCCTAAATTGTCTTTGGGTATGGATTTATCTATGTAGTGGAAAACCAACGACCCAGGTTGTAAATCTTCGTCACTTGGTTTGGGTGTGTCCGGAGGGAGCTGTGTTTTCAGAAGTTCCCAATCTACGGGAATTTCAGCAGTTGTGACATATCCTGTAGCATCAACAAATTTTTTAAACTGCGCGTTGGTGACTTCATGTTCATCAATCCAGAAATCGCCAACCTGAACCTCATGTAGTGGGGTTTCATCTGGTTGTGGTAACGCTGTTGAAGGCAAATCTTCCATACCTTCGGGAATGTTCCCGCCCATGGTATAAATACCTCCTGTGATTTTTACCATACCACTATAAGAAAGCCCTTCGGAAGAATCTAGTTGTATTTCCGAAACTTCCTTAAAAGCATACTGTCCAGGTACATTTTCCCTATAAGCTTGTTGGTATCCAACGAATAGCAAGATAAAGATGCGCTTACTTCTTTTTTTTCGTCTTTACAGGAAGCGACACATAAAATTAGAGCAGCCAAGCCAAATAACGGAATGATGGAACGATGCATAATTGGTTAATGTTTTGATATTCTAAAGTAATTAGATAAAAGTACAAAACCTGGCTTTATTGATCACTATCTCAAGCCAGGTTTAGTTGGTTAATCCTCAACTATGTTGAGAGAGGTTGCTATTAATCTAGGTAACACTTAAAAACATTATTTTAAAATACATTATTAAAGGATCCATAGTGAGACTAACCTAAACATTAATGACTCATCATCATCCGTTTGGCTTCAGCCTCTAAGTCTACATAAGGAGTACCCTCAACAGTAACACCTACGCCGTCAATGATGCCGCCCTTAAACTCCCCAGGAGATTGGTACAATTCACTTACGGCATCTCCACTATCGTAGCCCACACAAAGACCGTCCCCAGAGAGGGTGAATTTGGCAGGTTGTGTTTTCATGGGACCTTCAGCCACAACATTGTCATCAATATACAGCTTAGTATGACCCGTAGATTCCCCGTGGTCTCCAGTACCTTCTTTAGTAAACTCAACCCCGAAAGTGTATTTACCAGGTTTTAAGGTTACGTTTGAAACAAAGACTTGTTCTGGCTTAATACCCAAGAAATTATAGACATAATACAGTTTTTTATCTTTAATGAACAAGGAATGACCGCCAAATCTTGAGCCGTGAGCAAATATAACTCCTGAAGCGTTAGCATCGGTGATTTCTACATTGGCTAGGATTTTGTAGTTTCTTCCCCTAACGTTTACAGCAACGCCTTCAGGCACAGGAGACGTGCCAGGATAGTACAAATATCTATCTCTTGGAGGTTCTTGAGAAGGTCTTTCTTGACCCAATACCTCAGCAGCTACTCTATCATCTAATGGTAAAACCTTGTTTATTTCAGCTTGTTTGAACCATTCATCAATCAATTCCTGAAGTTTCTCTGGGTTTTCTTCGGCTAGATTGTGAGATTCTGAGCGGTCTTCATTTAAATTGTAAAGTTCCCATACATCTTTGTCAAAATGTCCTTTTCCGGAAATTGGTGAGTGGATGGCCACTGCTTTCCAGCCGTCTTTATAGATACCTCTAGTTCCCAACATACAATAGTACTGTACTTTTTTCTGAGTTGGATCGTCTGGTTTGGCATCAAAGGTATAGGCCATAGAAACTCCAGATAGTGGTGTTTGCTTTACGCCGTTATAATACTCTGGCATTTCTACACCACAGACCTCCAATAAGGTAGGAACAATATCTACAGAGTGATGGTACTGATTTCTTATTTCGCCTCTTGCTTTAATTCCTTTTGGCCAAGAGATTACTAACGGATCGTTAGTTCCACCAGCAAATTGTGAGTAACGCTTAAACATTTTGAATGGTGCAGAGAATGCTGCAGCCCAACCTGTTGGATAGTGCTCATAAGTGTCTGGGCCGCCTAGAACATCCATGTACTTAAGGTTTTCGGAAAGTTCGTCTGGATACCCGTTAAAGAATTTATTTTCGTTTACAGAACCATTAGGACTTCCTTCTCCGGAGGCACCATTGTCAGCTGCATAAAGCACGATAGTGTTTTCCAATTGTCCAGTAGATTCTAAGTAGTCTATAACTCTGCCCACTTGAGCATCGGTGTATTCAGAGAATCCAGCATACACTTCGGCTAATTTAGAGAACAGTTTTTTCTCATCATCATTCAATTCGCTCCATGGGCGCACATAGTCTGCGGCGTTAGCCATATCTTCAGGCATCGGGTTAAAAGGCGTTAGTTGAGTATCTTGAGGGATAATGCCTTTTTCTTTCATTCGGGCCACAACCCACTCACGGTAGGCGTCATAACCGTCATCAAATTTTCCTTTGTATTTAGCAATATACTCTTCAGGTGCATGATGAGGCGCATGGTTTGCCCCTGGGTTGTACCACATGTACCAAGGTTTGGAAGGATTGGTAGCTTGCTGGTCTCTGATCATTCCTATGGCATGATCGGCTAAATCTTTAGACAAGTGATAGCCTTCTTCTGGGCTATAGGGAGCTTCAACAAAATGGTTGTCTTCCACTAGATCGGGATACCATTGGTTGGTTTCACCTCCCAAGAACCCATAAAAACGATCCCATCCATTTTGTGTAGGCCATGAAGCTCTACTTCCTCCAGGAGCCACGTCGTTTTCAGGCACGTTATGGTTTTTACCCACCCAAAAAGTACTCCATCCGTTGTCCCTTAAGATTTGGGCAAAAGGTGTACAATCGGCAGGAACTCTACCATTCGCACCAGGATACCCATCGGCAGCTTCGGTAATGGCAGCCATGCCGTTTAAATGGTGATTCCTACCGGTAAGGATGGTTGATCGCGTAGGCGAACATAAAGCCGTGGTATGCCATTGAGTATAGGTTAACCCATTGGCAGCAAGCCTATCCATTGTTGGCATGTTGATACGCCCACCGTATGGAGACCATGCCGCTAAGCCCGTATCATCATACAGAATAAAAAGGATGTTTGGCGCTCCTTCAGGAGCAGACTTTGGCGTATAAGGCCCCCAGTCGGGTTTAGAATCCCTTACGTCCAATGCAATTTTTCCCTGAAAAGCATCATCTCTAGAAGCTTGTTTTTGCTCAGATTCAGCTTTTTGTTGGTTACAGCTTTGTAGAAAGCTCAGCAGTACACAAAATAAAAACAGTCTTTTAAATTGTGTAGAAATTGAAATGTTCATAATACAATTGTTAGTTTAATTAATGTTTTTGGTTGCTATTATAGTATATAAGGATTAAATTTTTTTAAGTCTTTTTAAATCAGATAATTCTTTTAGTATTAAATTAGAAATATCATTTGGCGTGTGGATGTTGGAAATAATGTTTTCCAAAATAGGCACCTTGGTTTTGAATTTTTTGTTGATCAGTTGCTCCAAAAAAACCAAATACCCTAAAGTTTTAAAATCTTCATTAATAGATTCTATAGGTTTGTCCCAATAGAAATGTTCCGCATCTACACGAAAGTTTTTGATAATAATAGATTGAAGTATGGTATTTACTTCATCTTTAGTCATTTGAACGGATTTTTGGTTACAGTGCAAAGATGTTTAAAGGGCATCAGAACAGTTTTCACACGTGTTACCAATAGTTGACCAGATGTTACATTTTGGTAGGAGACTTCCCGTACGCTTCCTTGAAGGATCTGGAAAAGTGGCTAACGGAAGTAAACCCCGTTTGGAAAGCAATTTCGGAAACATTTAATTTTCCTTCCTGTATTAACTTAAAGGCTTCTTGCAATCTAATGGTCTTCACATATTCCGTAATAGATTGATTGGTTAGTGCTTTTAATTTTCGGTACAGGTGAACCCTGCTGAGCGCCAAGGCTTTTCCTATGGTATCGCCGTTTAAATTGGGATCGTCCAGATTTTCTATTATGTAAGCTTTTAATTTTGCAATAAATTCATCTTCCTGTTCAAAAATGGCGTTGTTGGTCTTTATGGAATCGTTGGTGTATCTTTTCTGGAGAAGCTTACGTATTTCTATTAGTTTTTCCATTCGAAGAATCAACTCCTTAGGGCTAAAAGGTTTGGTGAGGTATACATCGGCACCATGTCTTAGTCCTTTGAGTTTACTATCCAAAGAACTTTTTGCCGTTAGAAGAATTAAAGGAATGTGAGAAGTGCTTATGTTGCCCCTAATTTCCTGAACCAAGCTATAGCCGTCTTTTTTTGGCATCATGATGTCCGAAATAATCAAATCGGGCACGATACTTTGAGCTTTTATATAGCCTTCTTCGCCATTAATGGCTTCGGTTATGTTATAATTGAGATGTTTGAGACACTGCCGTATATATTCCCGCATATCATTGCTGTCCTCAACAATCAATACTTCCAATGATTCTCCTTCTAAACTTTTACTTTCGTTTGTTGCTAATGGGACATTTTTTTCAGTGAGTAATTCGATGTTAGGCAAGTCAATTAAGGTCATATGAGAATCACTATTCAAGTCTATACTTTCACTATTGGGGACGGGAATTTTTACATGGAATGTTGTGCCCAAACCAGGATTGCTATCAATCTCAATTTCTCCTCCCTGTAATATTATGAGGTCGTACACTAAGGAAAGCCCGATACCGGTTCCTTGTTGTTCTTTTGTGTTGGATAAATCGACTTGGTAAAAACGGTCAAAGATTTTTTGGATGTTTTCTTGATCAATACCAATACCTTCATCTTTCACTTTTAAAGAAATGAATTCATCCTTTCCCTGATAAATTCTGTTCAGATACACATCTATATTTTTTGCTTCAGGGGTAAATTTTATGGCGTTGGAAATCAAATTGAACAAAATCTTTTGCCATTTATCAGCATCTAAAGCAATGTGCCATTGGTGGAGTTCAGAATGAAAGGATAGCTTTTGCTGTTTTCTTTCGGCCAAAACCTGAAATCTCTTTGTAATATCTCTACTGTACGAAATCATATCAGTTTGAGTGTACTTGAGTTTCATTTGACCACTCTCCAATTGGGACAAATCCAATAACTGGTTAATAAGATCTTGAATTCGTTTGGCATTTTTTACAACTCCATGAATTCTTCTTTTAAAAATATTTGGAGGGGGTTCTTCTTGTATAAGCTGCTCTAATGGCCCAATAATGAGTGTTAACGGTGTTTTGAATTCGTGTGTTATATTTGAGAAGAACCGGTTTTTGGCCTTATCCAATTCGGTTAAAGCTTCGGCTTGAGAGGCAATGGTTTGTTTATCCCATTCTATTTGTTTCGTTCTTTTATACACTTCGGCCTCCAAGCGTTTTCGGTCGTTCTTTAATTTACGGGTACGTAATCTTATATAAATAAACACAAGGGCTAAAAAGCCCAAGGAAACCCAAGTAAGAAAGAGTCGTTTTAAATAAAAAGGAGTATTTACATGAATGGGAATTTTCAGAATATTGGCGGACCAGTTCCCAGAAGCCCCTTTTCCTCTCACATTAAGAATATAGTCGCCATGCGGGAGCTTGGGCAAAACAATTTTATTTTGGTCAGCAAATAGCCATTGTTTATGCAAGCCTTCTATTTGATAGGTGTACTGATTTGTTTCAGGGTTTGTAAAGTCTAAAAGGCTAACTTCAATTTCCAATCTTACATCATTGGGATTGAGGATTATTTGGTTGGTTTGAAGAAAATTTTTGGTCCTATCAATAAAATCATCACTGGTCTCGGAGAGTAATTTAATATTGGTGATGTGAATAGGAAAGTTGTCTTGCTCTTTCCCATAAAGATCGTCTGGATTAAATGAGATAACGCCATTTAACCCCCCAAAATACAATGTTCCATCTGTAGCTTTGAAATGAGAAAAGGTATTAAATTCTTCATGCGGAATCCCATCTTGAGGCAAGTAAACACGAGTGTTAAAATTATTTTTATTAAAAGACATTAGGCCATAATTACTAGTAAGCCATAAAAAATCATGATTGTCTTCATAAACTGCATAAATGGTATTGTTGGACAATCCGTTAGTATCATCGAATATTCGGAAAGAATCTTTCTTCTTATCCCATTTAATGAGCCCTATGTCCTTTGTGCCTATCCAAAAAATTCCTTCTTTGTCTTCATACAGGTACAATAAATGGTCACTTGGGAATCCGGTTTTTTTTGACAAGTATTTTACAATGGTTTCCGACTTTGCGTCCATTAAAAACAGACCGTGATCGGTGACTATCCATAGACCTTCTTTATTTTGATAAGTGTGTTTTACGGCTACATTCTCGTTCAAATCAGGGGTTGAAAAATACTCAAGCTTTTTAAGGTTTTTATCCAAGTAAAAGAGTCCGCCACTGGAGCCCACCCAGAGTTTCTTTGTTATGGAATTGATAAACGGAAAATCAAGCGACAGGTTTTCTTTTGAGTAATATGTTTTGTATTGGTCGGTTTTTGGGTTGTATTTACAAAGTTCTTTCAAAATAGTGCCCACCCATAAAGAATCCGGATGGTCTGGATCCCTTAAAAAATGAACAGCAGTAGAATTATCATCAAAAAAGGGTTGAGTTTTTCCGTTAAGTAAGTTTATCTTGATATTTGAACCATAACCTCCAATGAATAACTCGTTCCCATCTTGAAAAATACCTCGGATACTATAATTTTTGTGATACGTTTTAAAAAGAGATTTTTTGGTAACAATTTTATAGATTCCGTTTCCGCAGGTTATCCAAAGAATATTCTGGCTGTCTATGAATGCATCAATATAGCTGAAATTTGTCCCCGCTAGATCTATCTCATTATACGTGTAAAGTATACGGCCCACTTTGTCTGAAATGTATAGCACATTGTCATCAGAATAGTAAATTAAATCTTCAGTAATAGCAAATATTTGGACTCTTCCTTTTGCATTGGGCAGCTCATATGGGATAAGCGCACTATTTTTTAGTGTCCAATAGCGTTTTTCATTAAAGTGGTCTCTACTTTCTAAGACAAGCTCAGGCGATAAGCTTTTGATGTCAAACAATAAATCATAGGGCTCAGAAATAGAATAGCTTTCAACTTCTTCTTGATTGAAATTTATTTTTCTTAAAACACTTTGGCCAAGAATCCAATAGCCATCATCTACTTTTTCACAAGAGAAGACGTATTTTTTTTGATTGGGGAATTGATATATTTTTTGAAAGGAACCGTCATACTTATATACTTCTCCCTTTAACGTGTTTAAGTAAATAGTGTTTTTGTCTTGTGTTGATTTATGGAGTTTGAATACTTTGTTTGATTCTAATAATCCTTTTGAAAAGTCCTCAAAGGAATAGATACTGTCTTTTGAGGGGTTTATAATGCCACTGTTCTTATCCCGCACTCTATCATTTTCGCTGTAAAGTATGTTGCCAATACTATCAATTGCTATGAAAGCACTATAATTATCACCAATATTTAATTGGGAGGAATTGTAGGTTTTAAACATATAGCCGTCATAACGACATATTTTGCCACGTAAGCTTACCCAAATAAAACCCTCGTTATCTTCATCAAGATAAAAAGCACTCCTGTCTGGAAGACCATTTTCAATATTAATTTTTTGAACATCAAAGAGATAGCTTTGCCCTGTTAATTTTAATAGGGGAAAGATTAAAAATAGAACAACAAGAATGGTTCTAGTTTTGGACATTATGCCAAGAGAAGGTTTGGTTGATTAGAGTTAAAAGTAAGATTTATGATTGAGAATTCATATAAGGGAAGAAAACATTTTAACAAATAAGGATCAAACCGTAACTACCTCATTTATTGTTCTTCTGGAGATGAACTGGCTTCCTCTTCCTTCATGGAATAGTTTACAAGAAACTCGTTAGCTTTTTTCCCAGGAGCTTCTTTTGCATCAGTAACAATAATTTTGGAGTTTAACTCTTTGTCTATAATATAACGACTCACATTTGTTTTAAGGGATTTGGAGTAGAGATGTGTTAAAGAGTCTAAGCTGTTTTCGCCACCAATCAACAGTAGCTTAGCATCTTCAATTTTCAAGGTGTCAGATTGTATTTCAGAATAAACAAAGGTTTCAATCTCTTTCTCGTTACTCGCCTTTTTTTGAGTTTTTCGGGTATACAAATCGGCTATTTTTTGATTCAAAACAAGCTCTCTTAGGTAAAGAGTGTCTGCCGCATAGCCCATTTCAATTTTCAATCCCGGCTTCATTTTTTCTAACTTCAGGATGAGGTCTAATTGCTTTTGTTGTGATTCGCCAGGGATGGTGTCGGGATAAACAAAAGAGATGTTTTCAAGGTCTTTAGGATTGGCATCTACAAGCTTTGCCAGACTTTTAACGGGATTATCCGCAGTATTGAAAATGAGTTTTTTTATGGTTGTCCATACAATTTTCCAAACATCAATTTCGGGATTTTTGAGGTCTCCTCTTACGGGAACATCGAGGTCAATATCTCCATTTTTGTCTTTTAGTATATAGATTACGAATTTTAAGGGGAGTGTAACCAATCCTTTTTTGTTACTGTTAACAGATACATCTTTAATAACGAGTTTATTTTCGCTAGTAATATCACCATTGGTAATTGTTGAATGCGAATAATAGAACATATCTCCTTGAATAACCGAATGCCCAGTATAATAGGTTGAGTAAATATTTAAATCGGATAACAAAAAGTTTTTCACTTCAAGATCCAGATTGGTATATAAAGGATCTGAAGGATTGAATCCTATCTGGGCATTTAGGGAGCCACGATTGTTAAGCAACATTTGGGAATTAATATCTATCCATTTGCTGTCACTGAGAATGTTGTTGGTATTGATATCAATTTGACTTAAATGGTAATCAAAGGGCTGTCCAGTTAAATTATCTGTATAATCTAAGGTACCGTCATTTACTTTGAAATGGTTAATGGCATAATATACATTTGAAGAAATTGTATCCGAAGTTACCTCATGAGAAGGCTCATTCGGGTCATATTTAAAAGTTCTAAAGAGATTGTTCGAAATAGAATCCAACTGGAAATAAGCATAAGGATCATCAATAGTTACAGATTCAATTTTATAGGAGTTTTTGGAAATATCCAGTGCTTCCAAATCACAGGTTACCTGTTTTGAACCTAATATTTTCTTGTTAGTTGTATCGGTCATTAAAAAATCATTCAAGGAAACATTGCCCGAGACCAAAGAGGTTTGCGGGGTGTAAATGTTGCCTTCAATTTTAAGTTTGGTGCTCACTCTCCCTTCCAGAGTATTGATAAGGGCATATTGTGCTGCATACTTATAAAAAGGGTCTAGGTATAAATCTTTTACCACCACAGAAGCATCAAACTCACCATTGGTAGGATTAACATTGAAAGAAGATTCAAAATACCCTCCTTTTTTAAAGTTGAACTTAATATCGGCAGTACTTTTGTTTTCTTGATCCCAGCCTATAAATGGAATAAAGAATGAAAGATCTTCAACCGTAGTCGTATGATCCAAATTAGATTCATACACATTGAAACTGGCATGCTTGAGCTCTAAGTTTGAAAGAGCATATTTAAAGACAGTTGCCTCTAAAGAATCTTTGGGAACGGAATCTTTAGCCATGAAAAAAGCGATCAAATCATCAAAATTGTAAGCCGAATCTTTTTTGATGATGTTTACGTTAAGGCCTTCCAGGTAAAATTGCTCAATGGATTTGGTATTGTTTATTAACTTGTAGGGTTCGGTGTTTACGATAAGAGTATCAAATGAAGTAAACACATCTTTTTCATTCTGTTCAAACATTTTGAAACCGTATATTCTGAGAGTTCCCGTGAAGTAGTTGAACTTAAGTTTCTCAATGTCAATTTGTCTACCCAGTAATTCTTTACTGTGTTTTATAGCATAATTTTTAACTGCCAAAGGCAAAAAAACAAGAGTTATAAGAATGATTCCTAGCAGTGTCAAAAGAGAAATCCGTACTATGCGTTTCCTTGAAGCCATGAGTTTGACAGGTTGATTGATTGGCTCACATTAAAAAATGAGGTGGCCAAATTTTGGCCACCTCAAAAATAAGTATTTCAGTTTTACTCTTCTTTAACCTCTACAATTTCGTACATGTTTTTTCCTTCAATTTGAACGGGCTGGTAGTACGTATCACCAAATTGCACATAGGTTTGATCACCTATCTTAACCTCTTCACCACCTTCAGGAAGGTTAGGGACAATAGTTCCCGCAGTGGCTGGTACTACGACATAGCCCTCCGAATTTTTTTCATAAAAGGCACCACCATAATAGTAATTGGTCGTATTGTTTACGGTTACTTGTTCGGCTTCTTTAGGAATAGACGGAACCTCGGCACCCACAGGAGCTTGCGCCGCAACAAAACCATCTTCGGTTTTTAAGTAATAAGTTCCATTGTCATAGTGGTATTCTTCTTTATCGTCATCATCATCGTCGTCAATAATACTCACAATAATGGCTGTGGTAGCCAGTGTTGTCACAAAATATCCCCAAGGATGATAATATGGCCCCCAGTAGAATGGACGATAAGGAAAATAAAAATACGGATGGTGGCAATAGTAATGAAACCCACCATATACATAGGGGGGTCTTGTGTACCTTACCGAGCTGCTCCTTACCCTTGTATTGCGTACGTTATTAACGTGCCTGCTATTATCAATATTGATATTCACATTGTTGTTGCCAACTCTGTTTTTATTGCCAACATTGGTTTTATTACCAACTTTATTGTTGCTTTTATTTTTGATGTTGGACGTTCTCTTAGAGCTTCCAGAGTTGTTTTTGATTGTATTGTTGGCCCCAATTTTTTTGTTCCCTGCAGTATTGTTTCTTGTTGCTGGGGTATTTTTGGTTGACGGTTTTGAAAAATCGCGTGTATTGGTTTTAGTGTGCCCGCCATTAATTGACTTAGGCCTGCTAACATTATGGGTAGATGCGGCTGGACGGGACATTGTTCTTCCGCCACCGCGGGACGCTCCGTGTCCCAATCTTTGGGCTTGACTATGTAGAGGGAACAAAAAAGCTATTAAAAAGACAAAAAGGCCTGTTTTGATTTTTATGGATGTTATATGTGTAAACATGATGTTTAATTTAAGGGGTTAATTGGTTACGATTTTGCCATGATACTAATTAATCTTGAATGTGGTGGCGGCGTAAATTCAAAAATTGAACTGGGAATATTGGGGTTCAATTTCCAAGTGTTAAATGTTGCTTCGTATCTTTTATCTTCTTCATTCTTGTAGATAATGATTAGTTTTTTGGGGAGCATATAACCAGTACTTGTTATCCAAAGCTGCAAATCAGTATCAGGACTTGTAGCTTGAATATGGTAACATTGTTCTCCTGCAATCATTTTCTTTCCTAAATATTTAATGGAATTAAAGCTATCCATAAGATCGTCAGTAAAAGACGGATAGAAGAAATCGGCTGCGGGGAATTTAAAACCATAAGAAACATGCATGGAGTCTATCATGGTCAAAATGGTATCGGGAGCGTCTAAGGTCACATAATTGTTTTCGTCAAAAGAATAATACGTGAGGTAAGTACCATTATACCAAAACCCGTAATTACCACGATCGCCTGAAGAGATGGCCAAAAGTTTATCGGGTCCAACCATGGATATGGAACTGTTGCCGTGTTTTGTTTCCATGTTTTTTTCGGCATCAAATCTGTCAACAACAGACTCCATGTTGAAACTTACTGATTCCAAATCGCCAATTACATCACTCATTTTATCTAAAATGAAGATGGCAGTGGAATCAATTTCTTTTTCCTGTGAATATCCCTTACCTATAAAAGCAAGAAGGGCCATTGCAAAGAAGAGTTTTTTCATTGTTTTAATTATTTGGTGTTTAATTTTTTAAAAACAGTTAATCAAGTTGCTAAATTGCCAAGAAAGAGTCAAATCAACTTTCATGAGTGTAACAAGAAATTGACTAGATGTTACATTTCAATACTCTGCCCAATCAACCACCAAAATACAAAATAAAGTAATACGATTTTTTTAATTTACTGCTATTCATTAGATTACAGGCTTGTTAAACCTCTTTCTCAATAAAATCAAAAGTTGGATTATAAATTTCATTTAGGAGGAGTATCAATTGCTCTTGAAAGGCACTCAGGGTTTCTTGGGTAATAGTATTGTCTTTTGGTGCCCTAGAGTGTTCGGGGTCTTTTTTGGAGAATTTTAAAAGGCCACTGTTCAAATTTTTAAATGAAAAAATACCAGCTTCAACAGGGAGCTTTATTTCCTTATTGTAATTTAGTAAAAGAGCATACAGAAGGAGTTGGAAGGGCTTGCTGTATTTTGTATAATCTGTAATAATATCTTCCCAAAACGTTACCTGAACTTGAGACTGGTCCACTTTCCCCGTTTTGTAATCTATAATTCTCGTTACGCCATCAAACAAATCTAACCGATCTATTTTCCCAGAAATTTTTATGGGTATCGGTAACTTGGGATCCTCCAAAAACATGTTAGTATTTAATTCAACACCCAGAATTTTGATGGAATGCCCATTGTTAAGATCCTTAATTTCTTGCTTTAGAAAATTGTAGACATATCTTTTGGCCACTTCAAAAATAATGAGGTTTTTTCCTTTTGAGATATCGCCAGATTTATAGACCTCTTTAAAGTGATGACTCACAACATTATCTATTTGCGGCAATAAGCTTTCTAGATCCTTGACTGAAATATAAAAGCCAACAAAGGGAAGATAAAAGTCTTCCAGAGTATTATGTACTATTGTCCCAAGCGTGTTGTAGGCAATGGTTTCTTCAACTTCTTCATGTTCTTTAATGCCCAGCAATTTTTGATAGTAAAAATCTATGGGATTTCTTATGTAGGTTGTCAATGATGAAGGGGAAAACCCTTTACTTGCCAAAGTTTGTAATTCATCAATGACCAGGGGTGTTTTCTTAATTGCTTTTAAATGCTTTTCAGGCATTGGAGTTTTGGGAAGGATAATATGTTCGTTTAGCGTGTGTTTTCTCTCCACTTGTAATTGGTAGATAAATCTGCTTTTTTCACCCCCATTTAAAGCATCTACTTCTGTATTATAAAGAATATGGATGTTCTTGCTTCTTTGAAGAAGATGATAAAAATGATAGGCATAAATGGCGTCTTTCTCCTTATAAGTGGGCAACCCATATTCAATCTTTACATCGTAGGGTATGAATGAATTGTTTGACTTCCCTGATGGCAAAAAGCCTTCGTTTACTGAGGCTATAATCACATTTTCAAAATCAAGCACCCTGGTCTCCAACATTCCCATAATTTGAAGACCATGCAAAGGTTCTCCTTGAAAATCCAAAGATTCATTGGACATTAGCTCTTTGAAGAAGACCAATAATGTTTTTATGTCTTTTATATACTCGTCTTTGTCATTCAATCTTTGGAGTTCATTGAATATCTCATTGAACCTGAAGAGCTGCTCCAAATTCAATAAATTGGAATTCTTATTCTCTGTAAGTTTTTCCTTGATTCGCAGAATTAGGGATTTACAGTTTTCAATAGCTAATTCAGGGTTATTTTTCCAATTTGAAAATAAGACCAGATTTATCTCAATATTGTTTGATAATTCATTTAGATCTTTTGGGGTTAGATATACAAAGTTATTGTCTTCTATAGATTGAATCATTTTCCCTGCAAGATCAGTATTCATATAATAGAGCTGCCTAATATTGGGATTGGACAATAGTGTTATAATGTCCTTATAGTAAAACGTTTCAACAGGTTGGCTATGCAGTTTGAGAATGTGCTCAAAGGTTGTTGCTAAGGGGGTTTTATTGAGAGGAAACCCCATGGTGACATTAAGTTCTTTAATTTCCGTGGGGAGGGAATTTAAAACAGGGATGAGCAAAGATTCATCGGCTAAGACTACAGCCGTATTTTGAAGGCCTGGGTTATCGTTGAGCATAGACTTTAGGAGAGCGCCTATTTGTTTTGCCTGTCCTGTGTTTTTAGGAATACCATAGGTTGAAATCGATTTACTTGAAGAGTAGTTGGTATCTGTCCACTGAAAAGGGTTTTCCCTGAAATAGCGCCAAGAATACTTATAATTGCGCAAAAACATTCCAGCATCATGGATTTTATTTTCCATAAAAACAACATCAATATCCCAAAAAACAGAGGCTAGATTGTTTTCCAAGAGTTCTTGGATAATCGTCTCTTCAGCCCTGTTCAGGGCATTAAAGCCCATAAAAATATGCTTCTTCCGGGGAGAGTTCTGAATATAGGTTTCTAAATTTTCAACGGCTTCACGATAAATCAAACCTTGATACCCAAAATTGTTATGCGTCAATACTTCTTTAAAAGACTCATAAACACTAGGCAAACTATCCCAAAATTTTAGATAGTTTGTTATCATCTTGGTTTGATCATTGGTTTTAGACCAGTGATTTAATTCTTCAATAGCATTTAAATAATCGAATAGTTTATCGTGAGATACCAAATACCGGTCTATTTCATTGAAATCCTGTAATAAGATTTGACCCCATTTAACAAAGGAATCAAAAGGCTCAACGTTTTTTTCGTCAGTTACTGTTAGATAGGCTTTGTACAAGCTGAAGAGCAAATCACTATTGCTTTGTTTTTTTAATTGGGAAAGCTCTTCAGTAAAGGTTTCAATGGCTAGTATTTCAGGGACAAATGTTGTTTTTTTCAGTAAAGTAGCCAGTTCTTTTTTTAAAAAGGCACCAGCCCTTTTACTAGGTAAAATATAGGTAAGGGAAGTTAAGTCTTCGCCATTGTCTTTTAAAGATTCCAGAACGGTTAAGAGGAAGGATCGCATAGTATAAAAATAAAAAAAGCGCCGAATTTTCGGCGCTTTTTTTATAGTTGTTTTCCTAATTCAGGAAATACTTATTTTACTAAGTTAATTTCAACACGTCTGTTGTTTGCTCTACCAGCAGCAGTTTTGTTTGAGTCAATTGGCTTAGACTCACCATAACCTTTAGATGATAATCTAAACTCATCAACACCATTAGCCACTAAATATTCTTTTACAGAAAGAGCTCTAGCTTCTGATAATGATTGGTTAGTTTTCTCACTACCAACGCTATCAGTATGACCTTCAACGGTAAACTTAGCATTTGGATACTCTTTTAGGATCGCAACGATGTCAGCCAAAACTTTTTCAGATTGTGGTTTGATGGATGATTTACCAGTGTCAAACAAGATAGTTTTAGCATAAGCGTTCAAAGCTTTTTGTACAGCTTCGGTAACTTCTGGACAACCGTTATTAGCAACAGTACCAACTTTATCTGGACATAAATCATCTTTATCAGCTACGCCGTCACCATCAGTATCTGGCCAAGGGCAACCATTATTAGCAGCTGGACCAGCTTCGTTAGGACAATTATCTTTACTATCAGCTACACCGTCACCGTCAGCATCTGGACAACCTCTTAGAGAAGCAAGACCTTTTACTGTTGGACAGTCATCATTTTTGTCAGCAATACCATCACCATCAGAATCTGGACAACCATTGAATTCAGCTAAACCAGCTTCATTAGGACAGTCGTCTTTAGCATCTTCAATACCGTCACCATCTGTGTCAGGACAACCATTGAATGCCTCAAGACCGAATACTTCTGGACAAGCATCATCTTTATCATAGATACCGTCACCGTCTGTGTCTTTACCACCAAATTTAACAGTAAGACCAGCATAATGTTGGAAGTGAGAGCTTAAGTAATCTTCGAAGGCGTGCTTGTATGAAGATTGAAGAGTAAAACCAATGTTTTCAGTAAACCAAAAATTTATCCCTAGTGTACCATTAAGGGTACCAGCGCCGATTTCGTCAACCCAAGTATAACCTCCACCAACACCTAAATAAGGG
>JAGQZG010000069.1 GCA_020435705.1 Mangrovimonas sp. | reverse complement strand
GGCCCTATTATGGCAATAAGTGTAGGCTTATTCATTATTTAGTTCGTGTCCGCAACGATAACAGAATTCGGCATTTTGTCTATGATCTTCAGCACCACAACCAGGGCATGGTCTGGCAGATTTACTTAATACAATAGGAATGTTTCGGGATGTGTTTTTGGCAAATTCTGCCGTTACAATTCCTGTAGGTACTGCGATAATCCCATAACCCAAAATCATGATAAAGGAAGCAATGACCTGACCCAAAGGTGTTTGGGGTGCAATGTCTCCGTAGCCAACAGTAGTGAGCGTAACAATACACCAATAGATACTTATGGGAATACTGGTAAATCCGCTTTCTTCCCCTTCAATAACAAACATTAAGGAGCCCAATAGAATACAAACCACCAAAACAAAATAGATAAAAACGATAATCTTGGTTCTACTTGTTTTAATGGCCAATTTAAGTTCGGAAGACTGATTGGTGAAATTCACCAAATTAAGGATTCTAAAGATTCGCAATAGCCTTAAAGCTCTTACAACGGAAAGAATATGTGAACCCGTAACAAAAAAGGACAAATACATAGGTAATATGGCAATAAAGTCTATAATGCCATAAAAACTGAAAATATACTCCGATGGCTTTTTTACTGAAATAATCCTGAGGATGTATTCTATTGAAAAAAAGATAGTTATGGTCCATTCGCAAACGGAAAGAAGGGTATGGTATTTCTCATCAACCACATCTATGGTTTCAAGCATGACCATAAGAACACTCAACAGAATAAGTACAAGAAGAACCACATCAAAGAGTCTTCCCGCAAAAGTGTTGGTACCATAAATGATGATATTCACTTTTTGCCTGAAAATTTCAAAGCTGGATTTTACTTCCTTGGATTGAGACATAAAAATTGAGTATTAATCAAAACTACGAAAATTTAGAATGAAATTTACGAAGCAGATTAAAGCCTAAGTATTTTCAATCTTTTGTTCTTCCTCAAATAACTTTGGATAATATGTTGTGTGTCCCTATTGTTCTGCATAGGAGTGATCAGGGATTCCAAAACTTCGGGGTGGTTTATTTGGTAATTCAAATCGAAAAATCCAACACCATAAAAAATACCGTTTTTAATGTATATAACCGAGCGTTCATCTATTTCCCGACCACGATCAATAATCGCTAGATTTTGCCCAGAATAGCTGTTTTTTTCAATGAGTTCAAGGACACGCTCGTTGTAACTTTCGGCCTCTTCCTTGTTAATGCAGGCACCGTGACAAGTTTTTATGCTGTAATTAAAACAACTTCCCTTGGTGTTATAGATGCCGGCCAATTTTTGACAGAGCGAATAGGTTTCAACCGCTTTGTGCATAAACTGCTTGGCACTATCTCTATTGCTGAAGGTGGTTATGGGCTTCTTTCTGCCGTCTACCACATCAATTTTTAAATTGATATAACCGTTATCATCTTTAAAACTATAGAGTGCATGTGTGAAAATGGTTCGGCGTAAGGCCCTGTTGTAAAGAGGTTTGTTCTTTTTTATTTCTTCACTTTCCTTTAGCAGGGCAACGAGTTCACTGCCTGTGGCTTCATAGGTCACAGCGGCAACCAAAAGCTGAATTTTCTTGGATTTAGGTTGGGTGCTGGTAAAATGCTGATTGATACGCTTTTTAATATTATTGCTTTTCCCAATATAGATGATTTCTCCATCCGATTTATGAATGTAGTACACACCCGTTATGGAGGGCAATTGCTCAATGATTTCTAAGTGTTTGGGCTCCATTTGGAATTTGGGTTCCGTACGAATGGAATCCTTGATAATATACTTTTCGGTATCCTTGGTGAGCAACATTTTGAATAGCTTCATGGTTGCCATGGCATCGCCAGAAGCGCGATGTCTATCGCTTACCGGAATTCCCAAGGCTCTGGACAATTTGCCTAAGCTATACGATGGCTGACCGGGAATTAATTCTTTTGAAAGTTCTACGGTACAAAGAGATCTCCGTTTAAAGTCGAACCCCAAACGCTTAAACTCTGTTCGTAATATACGATAGTCAAATTTTGCGTTATGTGCAACGATAATGCAATCTTCGGTAATCTCAACAATGCGCTTGGCCACTTCATAAAATTTGGGGGCATTCCTAAGCATGTTGTTGTTAATCCCTGTAAGATTAACCACAAATTCCTGTATTTTACGTTCAGGATTGACTAAACTAATAAATTGGTCTACCACTTTGTGACCATCAAATTTATAGATGGCTATTTCAGTAATTCCTTCTTCGTTGTACTTGCCACCAGTGGTTTCTATGTCTAATATTGCGTAAATAACTCCTTAATTATAATTTCGTTCTCCAAAAATACTACTTCCCACCCGTATCATCGTGCTGCCACATGCTATGGCAATTTCATAATCGCTACTCATGCCCATGGAGATGGTTTGCAGTTTGCAGTTTGCAGTTTGAATCTTCTTTAAGGACTCAAAAGCAGTTTTCAATTTAGTGAACTCTGCTTTAATTTGCACGTCATCTTCAGTAAATGTTGCCATGCCCATTACACCTACAACCGTAATGTGCTTCATGGCATTAAATTCTTCGGAAAGTAATAATGCTTTTGCCTCGGCAAATGCCATTCCAAATTTACTATCTTCCTCTGCGATCTTCAGTTGCAGTAGGCAATCAATTGTCCGATCTAATTTTTGCGCTTGTTTGTTAATTTCCTTCAATAGTTTCAAGCTATCCACACCATGAATTAAACTCACAAAAGGAGCCATATATTTCACCTTGTTGGTTTGAACATGTCCTATCATGTGCCATTGGATATCTTTGGGCATGACCTCATGTTTGTCAACCATTTCCTGGATTTTGTTTTCACCAAAAATGCGTTGCCCTGCATGGTAGGCTTCCAGAATGTCTTCAACAGGTTTGGTTTTGGAAACCGCTACAAGGGTTACATTGTGAGGTAAAGTATTTTTTATTTTCTGAAGATTTTCTTTTATGCTCATAATCAAAACTCATAAATAGTCACACCACTTCTCAACTTAGGAAGTACATACGTGCTTTTGGGCGGCATTTTCAAGCCATCGTCTGCAATTTGCTTCATTTGTGATACGGTAGCAGGAACCATGCCGAAACCTACCTTAAATTTACCACTATCAACCATACTTTTCACGTCTACAACATCATTTTTTCCGTTTGAGTACTCAATGCGGTCATCGGCCCGTAAATCTTGAATTCCCAAAATAGGGTTTAGAATGGTTTTATATAGAAGGTAGGCATCCAATGAATCCAAAGATGTTTGGAAGCTGTATAGTGATTTTCTCAAATACAACGAATAAAACTCACCGTCCAAATACATACTGAAATGATGTTGCTTGGATGGCTTATAAAGTTTCTTTCCTCTATTCTCAATACGATAGAGTTCATCCAATTGAATGAGGAATTCTTCTTTGGTCCATCCGTTTAAATCCTTTACCAATCGGTTGAATTCATAAATCTTCAAATCAGATTCAGGGATCAAATAACTCATGAAAAAGTTGTAGGCTTCATGCTCCCCAGAGATTGCGTCCTTTTCTTTCAGATCTTTATACAACAAATAGGAAGACGCCGAACGATGATGGCCATCGGCAATATAAATACAGGGTAATTTTTCAAATTCACTTTGTATGGTGGCAATAGATTTTTCGTCATCTAAAACCCAAAGGTAATGGGTGTCTCTGTACGTCGTGGTGAATTCAAATTCGGCTCTGTTTTTTTGTGCTTTGGAAATGATTTTGGCAATTGTCTCATTATCAGGATAGGTCAGCAACACGGGTTCGGCATTGAAACCAACGGTTTTCAGATAGTCTTTGAAAACAACTTCCTTGTAGGTCAAGGTGTCTTCATGTTTTTTGATGTGGCCATTTTCATAATCAACAGCACTGGCTGCCGCCACTATGCCATTAAATACATCGCCATCTCTATTAACAATTCGGTAAACGTAGAAACTTGGTTTGGGGTCTTGTACAAAAATGCCTTCTTCCTTAAACTCCAAATACCTGTTGCGTACCATAGAGTAGCGGGCTTGCCCGGAAATGTCTTTGGCAAAACGATAACCAGGATTTATAATGTGCAAAAACGAGAATGGGTTGTCCCGCAATCGGGCTTCTACTTGTTCCTTGGTATAGCTTTGGTACGACCTTGAGGCTACCAAACTGACTTTGTCACGGGTAGGTCTTACAGCTTTAAAAGGAACTATTTTTGTCAAGATTTACTTTATTATGCGAATTGCTTCGACACTTTTTCGGCTTTTCTGCTTTCCGAATAATCATAGAAACCTTCCCCGGATTTGACACCCAGTTTTCCGGCTCTTACCATGTTGACTAGTAAGGGGCAAGGGGCATATTTGGGATTTTTAAACCCTTCATACATAACATTTAAAATAGATAAACAAACATCCAGACCAATAAAATCGGCCAATTGTAAAGGCCCCATGGGGTGCGCCATGCCAAGCTTCATCACGGTGTCTATTTCAGAAACGCCGGCTACACCGTTGTATAGTGTTTCAATAGACTCGTTTAGCATAGGCATCAAAATTCTATTGGCAACAAAACCGGGATAGTCGTTAACTTCCACAGGGACTTTCCCTAATTGCTTGGAAAGCTCCATGATGGTTTTGGTAACGTCGTCACTTGTGTTGTAACCTCTAATGATTTCCACTAATTTCATTATAGGAACGGGGTTCATAAAGTGCATTCCAATAACCATTTCCGGTCTTGACGTTACAGCGGCAATCTGTGTGATGGAAATAGATGATGTGTTAGTGGCAAGAATGGTGTCTTCCGGACAGGCTTGGTCCAGTTGTTTGAAGATCTTGAGTTTTAAATCTATATTTTCAGTAGCAGCCTCTACTACCAAACCAGCATATTCAACACCTTCGGAAATATCAGTAAATGTGGAAATGTTACTTAAGGTTTCTTGTTTTTGTGCTTCGGTAATAGCTTCTTTGGAAACCATTCGGTCCAAGTTTTTTGAAATGGTATCCAAGCCTCTTTTTAAAGAAGCTTCGTTAATATCTATAAGTTGAACTTTAAATCCGTTTTGGGCAAACGTATGGGCAATGCCATTCCCCATGGTTCCGGCACCTATTACAGCTACATTTTTCATTATTTAGTTTTAGTTTTAAAATTGATCAATAATCATATTGGCCACTCGTAAAGCTTCCGTGCCATCATGAAGTGTTACAATGGGCTTGGTATTGGTTTTGATGGCATGGGCAAACGTTTCCAATTCTTCCAAAATCGCATTGTTGTTAGGAATGGTAGGATTGTCAAAATAAATTTGCTTTTTAACCCCTTCGGCATTTTGCAAAATCATATCAAAATCTCCCGGTTCTTCGGGAGCATCCTTCATTTTAACCACTTCACATTTCTTTTCCAAAAAGTCTACCGAGATATAAGCATCCTTTTGGAAGAAACGGGTTTTCCGCATGTTCTTTAACGAAATCCTACTGGCGGTAAGATTGGCAACACAGCCATTGGTAAATTCAATGCGGGCATTTGCAATATCTGGCGTGTCACTAATTACCGATACACCACTAGCCGAAATTTGTTTCACTTTGGAATTTACCACGCTCAAAATAATGTCTATATCATGAATCATCAAATCCAACACCACAGGAACATCGGTGCCTCTGGGATTGAATTCCGCCAAGCGGTGGGCTTCAATAAACATGGGCGTATTGATTTGATCTTTCACGGCCTTAAATGCAGGGTTGAATCGTTCTACATGGCCCACTTGACCCTTTACACCATGTTCGGCAACTAAGGTTCTAATGGTTTCAGCTTCTTCAACCGTATTGGTAATTGGTTTTTCAATAAAGATGTGTTTTCCTTTAGAAATGGCCTGTTTGGCACAGTCATAATGGGAGAGAGTGGGAGTTACAATATCTACCACATCTACTGAGTCAATCAATTTTTCTAGGGAATTGAAGTAAGTATAGCCAAACTCGGCTTCTACTTTTTTAGCATTCGATTCATCAGCATCATAAAAGCCAACTAGCTCATACAGTTCACTTTGTTTCAGCAATCTTAGATGAATTTTTCCAAGGTGACCAGCACCAAGAACACCTACTTTAAGCATACGTTTAGGTTTTAAACAAAAATAGAAAGGTAAACCGAAAGTTCAAAGTTTTAATGGAAAGGATTAAAGGTCTTTTATTCACTTTCGTATCTTTGTGCCTTAATTTAAAAAACATACCATGCAAGACGGATTATATGCCAAATTTCACACTTCAAAAGGAGATATTACCATAGCTTTAGAATATAAAAAAACTCCGGGAACGGTAGGCAATTTTGTAGCCTTGGCCGAAGGCAACCAAGAGAACTCGGCGAAGCCACAAGGAAAGCCTTACTATGACGGCTTGAATTTCCACCGAGTGATTCCCGATTTTATGATACAAGGTGGTTGCCCACAAGGAACTGGAACAGGAAATCCAGGATATCAATTTGATGATGAATTCCACCCGGATCTAAAACACGATGCGCCAGGTATTTTGTCTATGGCCAATGCAGGGCCGGGAACTAATGGTAGCCAGTTTTTCATTACCCACGTGCCAACGCCTTGGTTGGACGGAAACCATACTGTTTTTGGTAAAGTTATTGAAGGCCAAGACGTGGTGGATGCTATACAGCAAGGGGATGCAATTGAAAGTTTGGAAATACTCCGAGTGGGTGCTGAAGCCGAAAAATTCAATGCTGTAGAAGCGTTTAGAACTTTTGAAGGTGCAAGGGAAAAAAGAATGGCTGCCGAAAAAGAAGCTCGTGAAGCCGAATTGGATAAAGTAGCGGCTGGTTTTAAGAAAACAGAAAGTGGTTTGCGTTATCAAATTTTACAGGAAGGTGCGGGCGAAAAAGCACAAAAAGGGAAAACCGTTTCGGTTCATTATAAGGGGCAGCTAGCAGACGGAACAGTCTTCGATTCATCTTACAAAAGGAACCAACCTATTGAGTTTCCTTTAGGTGTTGGTCACGTTATTCCGGGTTGGGATGAAGGAATCCAATTATTAAGCGTAGGAGATAAAGCACGTTTTGTTATTCCTAGCGATTTGGCCTATGGAAGCCGTGGTGCTGGCGGCGTCATTCCACCACATGCCACATTGGTTTTTGATGTGGAATTGATGAAAGTTAAATAATGCTCGAAGTCTGAAGACAGAAGTCAGAAGATTGAATTACATTGATAAAATAAGTTGAAAGTTGGAATTAATTCCTCTTTCAACTTTTTGTATTTTTGAATATGACTGAACAAGAACTGGAACACCTTCGTTATCCTATTGGGAAATTTTCAATGCCAAAGGAAATCACTAAGGCTTTACGAGACGAATGGATTGCTGTGTTAGAAGCTTTTCCTGATAGATTGGAGCAATTGGTTGCCAACATTACCGAAACGCAATTGGAAACACCGTATCGTCCAGGCGGCTGGACAGTGAGACAAGTAATTCATCATGTTGCCGACAGCCATCATCACAGTTACGCTCGTTTTAAATGGGCTTTGACCGAAAACAAACCGTTGATTAAAGCCTATGAAGAAAAGGATTGGGCCGAATTAAAGGATGTGAAGCATGCGCCAATTGCTATCTCTCTGTTGCACATTAGGGCGTTGCATGGTAAACTGGTTCATTTATTGAAGTGTATGAGTGACACCGATTTTGAGCGTTCTTTCATGCACCCTGAAACTGGAAGAGAAGTATTCTTAAACGAAAATTTGGGCATGTATGCTTGGCATTGCAACCATCATTACGCCCATATAGAATCTGTTGTTGTGAAATAAAAAAACGTTGAAAGTAGGAATGTAGCTAACTTCCTGCTTTCAACGTTTGCCTTTATAGATTAATCAAATAAAGGTTTATATTGTTCTTTATGATCAAGCATTAAGCCAAAATTCAATAGAGCTACTATCAAAGCCGGCCACATGTTATGGATGTCACCGTTCAAAATGGTAAACATTAAGAAAGATATTGATAGCGGAAACAGAACGATATAAATAAAAGCGGTCCATTTGTTGAGTAACAGGAACAATCCTATCAAGATTTCAAAGATATATAGATAAGGTAAGTATTCTACCACGGCATCTATAAATGAACGGGTGTTTTCAGGCATTTGCCCATACGTTGAAGGTATGAAATGGAAAAACTGGTTTAGTCCGTACACAATAAGAAACAGTCCCAACAATATTCTTAGCCATTTCGAGAAATTGGTTTTCATAGTTTAATAAGTTTAGAGGTTTTAATGCTGTAAAAGTACTTGTACTTTTATGAAATTACTATGATAAAAATCATAATTAAACGACTGACTTAAAACCATTTAATCGAAAATCTAACTAAGGCTTCCATTTTATATTACACCCCATACTAGGTTTTTGGGGCGCTTTGTTTTCTTTATCTGCCAGCAAACAATCCAAGGCATGACGAAGGTCTTCGCCAGTTACAGGAATGTCATTTCCAGGTCGTGAACTGTCCAATTGCCCTCTGTAGATCAATTTTAAATCAGCATCAAAAAGATATATATCCGGAGTACAAGCCGCATCATAAGCTTGAGCAACCTCCTGTGTCTCATCATATAAATAGGGGAAAGGATAGTTGTTTTCCTTTGCGGTTAGGGTCATTTTATCAGGGGCATCCTGCGGATAATTTTCTGCATCATTACTGGAAATAGCAATAAAGGTGATACCTTTTAGTGAATACTCTTTTGCCACCTTAACCAATTCGCCATTTACATGGATTACAAATGGGCAGTGGTTGCAAATAAACATCACAACGGTTCCCTTGATGCCTTTTAGATTTTCTAAAGATAATGTTTGCCCAATAACGGTATCAGGAAGTGAAAAATGTGGTGCTTTGGTACCTAAAGGCAACATATTGGATGGAGTTCTTGCCATTTTTCGTATTTTTCACAAATATCCGAATTCTAACTAACTAATAAAAATGACAAAAACGATAACCTTTGACGATTTTTCTAAGGTCGATATTCGAGTAGGAACCATTCTTGAGGTTCATGATTTTCCTGAAGCTCGAAAACCGGCCTACCAGCTCACTATAGATTTTGGTGCTTTGGGAGTTAAAAAAACATCAGCTCAAATTACCAGTTTGTATTCAAAAGAACCATTGGTTGGGAAGCAAATTCTAGCGGTGGTTAACTTTCCCAAAAAGCAAATAGCCAACTTCCAAAGTGAATGTTTGATTTTGGGGGCAGTTTCTGGTGCCGATGTAATTCTGCTTAATCCAGAGCAATATGTGAAAAACGGGAGTACAGTTTCCTGATAGCCTATGGAATTGCTTGATGAGGTTAAAATAAACTTTGACTCCCAAGGCTTGTGGGTGCTCAATATAGCCTTAGCTGTAGTTATGTTTGGCGTGGCTTTGGGGATCACTGTACGTGATTTTAAACAACTCTTTGCTTCTCCCAAAGTAGTTCTTGCGGGAATAGTCTCGCAATTTGTTTTGTTACCATTGGTAACGTTCTTAGTGGTCATGCTCCTCAAACCGCAACCAAGCATAGCTTTGGGAATGTTTATGGTGGCAGCTTGCCCAGGGGGGAATATCTCCAATTTCATGACGCATTTGGCCAGAGGGAACACAGCCTTGTCGGTGAGCCTGACTGCGTTTTCTACTGCTTTGGCATTAATCATGACGCCTTTCAACTTTGAACTCTACGGGAACTTATACGCCCCAACAGCTACTATTTTAAAAACGGTTTCCATAGAACCTGTAGAGCTTTTTAAATTGGTGACCATCATTTTGGGCATTCCTTTGGTTTTAGGGATGCTTGTGAGATACCGATTTGAGTCCTTTGCCTTAAAAATGTCTAGAATATTAAAGCCCATTTCAATTTTAGTATTCATTCTAATTGTTGTTTTGGCTTTTTTGAAAAATACCGATGTGTTTAAAAATTATGCTCATCATGTGATTTGGATTGGGATCTTGCACAATTTCATTGCCTTATCCTTAGGGTATTTGGTGGCCAAAGGGTTCAGGTTGTCCAAGCCCGAAATCAAAACAATTACTTTAGAAACCGGAATTCAAAATTCTGGATTGGGATTGTTGTTGATTTTTGCCTTTTTCAATGGTTTAGGGGGCATGGCTATTTTAGCAGCTTTTTGGGGTATTTGGCATATTATTTCAGGATTGGGGCTAGCTATTTGGTGGTCAAGGAAATAGAAAATTACATGTTGAAGAATATTTGGTTATATAGCTTGAGATGTTACCTAAAAGTTGGGCTGTTCTTCTATTTTAAGGAGGTCAAAGTTGTGGGTAAAGCTCAGGTGCCTACCAAAGAATCGTTATTGGTATTGGGCAACCATCAAAGCGCCTTGATTGACCCGTTGCTTTTGGCAGTGACATTCAAACAATATGCCTATTATCTTACACGGGCTGGCGTTTTTCAGAAGAAATGGGTGCGTGCCATTCTCAATTCGGTCAACATGTTGCCCGTGTACCGAATTCGTGACGGTTGGAGCAACATCAGCAATAACAATCCGGTTTTTGAAGCTTGCACAACACTTTTAAATAAGAAACAAACAATAGTTATTTTTCCGGAGGGAAGCCATAGTTTAGCGCGTACAGTACGCCCATTGAGTAAGGGATTTACACGGATAATTTTAGATACACTGGAACGCCACCCAGATACCGATTTGTATATACAGTCCGTTGGGTTCAATTATCAAGAAGCGGCGAGTTTTCCGGATAGTGCTTCTATTTATTTTGGAAAACCTATTAGAGTGAAGCCTTTGCTTACTTCAGATGTTTTTGAGAATACAGCCCTTTTGAAAGATTTGATTCAGAACGAACTACAGCAGTTGACAACCCATGTTCCTTCTGGAAATTATGAGGAAACTATTTTGACATTGGAAGAACTGAAAACCGATTACCTCCATCCGCAAGAGGTAAATGCCTGTGTTGAATCTCAATTTAAACGTTGTGGGAAGCCAAAAAAAGATGTCTCATTATTGAGCAAACTTCTCAAACCATTGGTTTATCTTAATCTTTGTTTGCCCATTCTTTTCTGGCGATACTTGGTAAAATCCAAAATTAAAGAGCCTGAATTTGTTGCCACGTTTAGATATGCCGTTTCAATGGTATTGATACCCTTGTGGCTGCTGGGTATAGGTTGTCTTGTGTTTTTGTTTTTTGGGACAAATCTAGCTTTAGCTTATATTACGATCTCGGTTTTATTGATGTTAGGTTATGTGAAGGCATAAAAAAACCGCCAAGTGGGCGGTTAGGTAAGAAGCTTGTTAAAGGCTTAAATATCATCAAAGTCTACATCGGTAAAGCTTTCTGTTGAAGAATCTTCATAGTCGCCGTCATCATCATTGGAGTCATACTCTTTTTTATAATCCTTTTGATGGCGCTCGCTAATCACTTCATCGCCTTTCTCTTCAATAACATATCTGGTCATTTCTCCCAGAATGTTTTCAAAATCAACAAAATCTTCTTTGTATAAGTAAATCTTGTGTTTTTTGTAGTGATAAGAACCATCATCGTTGGTGAACTTTTTGCTTTCGGTAATGGTGAGGTAATAATCGCCTGCTTTGGTTGCTCTTACATCAAAAAAGTAGGTCCTTCTGCCAGCTCTAAGCACTTTAGAAAAAATTTCTTCTTTCTCCATCATATCATTTGTACTCATAATTTTTCTTTCTTTTTTAAAATTAGCTGACCAAAAATCTAAAAAAAAAAGATATCAACCAACAAAATTAACCCATTTCTTTTTCGCTAAGTTGTTTTAGGTAGAGCGATTTGTAGTAACCATCTTGATTTATAAGTTGTTGATGTGTGCCCTGTTGAATGATTTTTCCATTGTCCAGAACTAAAATTTGATCGGCATTTTTAACGGACGATACACGGTGGCTCACAATAACCGTGGTTTTATCTTTTGAGATTTTTTTGAGCGTTTTCAGGATTTTTTCTTCAGTCTCAGTATCTACGGCCGAAAGGCAGTCGTCAAAAAGCAATATTTCGGGGGTTTTAATAATAGCTCGCGCAATGGAAACCCGTTGTTTTTGCCCTCCTGAAAGTGTAATGCCTCGTTCACCCAGAATGGTTTCATAACCTTTGGCAAACTTGATAATATTCTTGTGCACTTGTGCGTTTTTGGCAGCTTCAATAACGTCTTCTTCTTGGGCATCTTCTTTCCCGAACATAATATTGTTCTTAATGGTATCGGAGAATAAAAAGGCATCTTGGGGAACATAGCCTATGGCGTTTCTCAAATCGGTAAGATTCAGTGATTTTATAGGTTTGTCATCTATCAATACGTTGCCTTGGGAGGTATCGTACAGTCGTCCAATAAGATCCAAAACGGTCGATTTTCCTGAACCTGTTTTCCCAATGATGGCCAAGGTCTTTCCTTTTTCAAGGGTGAAATTAACATCGTCCAAAGCTTTGATACCAGTATCTTCATAAACAAAGGTCACATCTTTAAACTCAATTTTCCCACCAATGGTAGCGTGCTCTTGAGTGGTGTTTACAATTTCGGGTTCAACCAGAAGAAATTCA
>JAGQZG010000068.1 GCA_020435705.1 Mangrovimonas sp. | reverse complement strand
CCCGTATGGGATACCACCATGTTCCCCAATTCATCCTGCAAGCCCCAGCCCAAACCATACCCCGAAAAGTGCGATTGGTAACGTGGGTTTTTATTGGCTCTCATAACCGTATGGATGGTCCACATGGTTTCCTGACTACTAGGTGAAAAAAGTGTGTTTTCTAAATCTTTTCCATAGGTTCCATGGTTTAGATGCACTAGCATCCATTGACTTAAATCGTGAACATTGGCGTAAATCCCTCCTGCGGCACCGTTAATCATTTCCTTATAATCTGGAAGCACCTTAAAGTCGCCTTTATCATTGTTATGAGGCGATGCCAGATTATCTTTATTCTTTACATAATCTAAGGCCGGATAGGAATGGTCCATTCCCAAGGGTTCAAAAATACGTTTCTGAATAAAGTCTTCCCAACTCATACCGCTGGTTCTCGCAATCAATTCCCCTGCAACCAAATACAGTAAATTATCATAATCAAACTGGGTTCTAAATGGTGAAACCGATTTGAAATATTGAAAATTATTCAACAGATCTTTCATGGTGAAATCGCTCCCATCAGGGAAAAACATCAAATCCCCAACACCCAATCCCATCCCACTCCTATGGGTCAACAAATCGGCTATAATAAAGTTTTCCGTTACGTAGGAATTGTACATCTTAAACTCTGGAATATGGTCAATAACCCTATCGTTCCAATCCAACTTGCCCTCCTCCACCAATAAGGCCAGTGCAGTCGTAGTAAACGCCTTACTATTAGAAGCAATAGCAAAATTGGTATACTCGTCAACTGGTTCATTAGTGGCTTTGGATTTTACCCCAAACCCCTTTTCATAAATAATCTTTCCATCCTTTACCACAGCCACCGCACTTCCTGCCACTTGAAATTTATCCATGGTCAAGCTGATCAAGGAATCTATTTGCTTCGAGCTCATTTGAGCCAAAAGCAATTGGGGAACAAAGAAAACAGCAACAACAATTTTTAAGTAAAAGGAACTCTTCTTCATGATGAAAGATTTATTGGATAGGAAGCTAAATTTAGTTAATTATTTTTAGCTTCAATCCATTTGCTCATATATTTATAACTCTGCATAGTATGGTGTTGAAGCATGCTTCCAATGAAATTTTTTTGTCTGTGTTGCTCCAAAACCTCCTGAAGACCAAGAATAGTATCTAGCAATAATTTATTAAAGTAAAACTTATCATAAAGCCTATTAATTATCTGAAAACCATTATTTTGATATTCACTATAAGTTTTTTCTATAGTGAATATTTCCACTGCTTTTTCAGAAAACAAAACAGCATCATCCTCAATAAAGCCATTGGCTGGCAACGCCCCAAACATCCCTTCCGAAGCCATACTGGACATCACACACGGTGTTCCCGATTTCATGGCATCTATCAATTTTCCTTTCAGCCCTGCACCAAATGGTAAGGGTGCCAAACATACTCTATACTGCTGCAACGTTTCCTTAATATCCTCCACATACCCCTTGATTAAAAACCCCTCATTTGGATGGTGCAACTGCTCTACTTTTTGGGTTAGATGCGCCCCGTAGATATGCAATTCTGCCTCTGGCAATTTCTTTCTTATGAGTTTCCAAATGACCTGCTTCAAGTACAAAACCGATTGAAAATTGGGTTCGTGCTTAAAGGTGCCCACCGTAACAAAATGATTTCTTTCCGAAAAACCAGGGCTATTCCTTTGCGCTTCTTCATCTATGGGCTTTTCCATAAACGGCAAACACAGAAGTAGTTCTTCAGGAATCCCGAACTGTTTTTTAAGAAGTTCAAGTTCAAATCCTGAAATAATAAGACTAAGGTCACAACGATAAATGGAAGCCATTTCTCTTTTAGCAAGCTCACTAAACAGGTACTCGTTCGTAAACTCCGCTTTATCAAAAAAAGCCCGTTCCCTGCCCTTTCGCAAGCAATGCAAATCTTCGGTATCCAAAATACGCAAGGCCATCGGGGAATTCTCGGCAACCCGCCAACCAAATTGCTCTTCAACCATAAAACGATCAAAAAGTACAACCTCCGGTTGCAGGGTTTTTATAAATCCATCAAACGAAGAACTGTTCAGTTCAATGGGCACGTCCTCCACCCCAAGCGTTTTAAAATCAATGGATCTTTCTGTCTTTTGGGCAGTAGAAGCAAATGTTATGAAGTATCCAAAAGCCTGAAAAGCTTCAATAAGCTGTAGCATTCTGCTTCCCGCTGCTGAACTTGTTGGCTCAGGATAAACAAAACCAATAATCAGGAGTTTTTTGGCCATTAAACTATTCTGGTTTAGGCTCTAGGCTATAAGCAAAGCGTACTTGCTTGGCCCATGCTACCATTTCGTCTATTTGTTCTGCGGAAAGTTTGGCTTCTTCATGCATCCAAGTGTAAGATTCCAATGGCATGGCCTTCTCCTCAACCATTTCGATAAGCTCCTCCAACTTGTGGTCTTTCTTCTTCACGGAATAGTCGGCCCACTTAGAAAAATCAAGATGTTTTTTTCCATCGTTCACATGCTCAGCCATCCAATAATTTACTGGTGTAATCTTGCTATACCATGGATATTTTGTAAAACTGGAATGGCAATCGTAACACCCTTCTTTCAATATCAATTGCACATTCTCAGACGGTTTGGTCTCTGCCAAAAAAGCATCTATTGAAGACACGTCGCCAAGGTTTTTCTCAGGACCAAAAAATTGAGCAATTACAAAAACAACCACCAGGAAAAGGAAAATTTTTTTTACCATTTTTATTTTTAGTTAATTTAGTTCCTAAAAATAGTAAATATTGGATTCCAAAAGTTTATATGACTCGTTAAATTATGTTAACCATTCCCGTGAAAATAGGCTATATTATGCCAATCTTCTTCTAAACGATTCTGGTCTTGTTTCTCCAGTTTTGGATATTCTTTTCATGGTAGACGATCCAGTTTCCTGTAGGGCAGCTTGGGTTTTGGAGTTTATGTGCAGTGAAAATCTGGAAGCCATTTCACCTCATTTGGATAGATTTACAGACGAAATGCACAAAGTTCACCTAGACTCTGCTGTAAGACCTATTGCTAAAATTGGTGAATATCTCACCAAAGCTTATTACGGAAAAGCTCCTAGCAGAATTAAGGAAACGCTTACCAAAACACATAGAGAACGCCTCACCGAACTTTGTTTTGATTACATGATTAATGACGAAAAGATTGCTCCAAAGGCCTATTCCATGAACAGTCTTTATCTATTGGGGCAGGAGTTTGACTGGATTCACCCTGAATTGGCCAATATCTTACAAAGAGACTTCCAAATGCAGAGTTCGGGCTTTAAAGCCAGAGCTAGACATATTTTGAAAAAGATAAAGAAATAGCTGCAATCTTCCTATTTCTTACTTCTGTCTTCGGTCATTGTTTGCTATCTTTGCATCTTCAAATCACAATCTATGTCTTTGTCATCTCTTAATGCCATTTCCCCCATTGATGGACGCTACAGAAATAAGGTTGAGGCTTTAGCTGGTTATTTTTCGGAAGAAGCTCTCATAAAATACCGCCTTTATGTGGAAGTTGAGTATTTTATTGCCTTGTGCAAGCTGCCACTACCCCAACTCAAAGCGTTTGATGCAGCTCTTTTCGGGAAACTAAGAAGCATTTACCTCGAATTCTCCACTGAAGATGCTCAGGCCATTAAGAAAATTGAAAGCATTACCAATCACGACGTCAAGGCCGTAGAGTATTTTATTAAAGAAAAATTTGATGCTTTAGGCATTTCGCAATTCAAGGAGTTTATCCACTTTGGATTGACCTCTCAAGACATTAACAACACGGCTATTCCCGCGAGCATCAAGGAAGCCATTTCCGATATTTACATTCCCGAATTCCGATTGCTTCTGGACAAACTAAAAGAGCTTTCCCAAGAATGGGCCAATATCCCCATGTTGGCAAGAACACATGGGCAACCGGCTTCTCCTACCCGATTAGGCAAAGAATTTGAGGTTTTTGTGGTGCGCCTGGAAGAGCAGTTCAACCTGTTGAACGACGTGCCCAGTGCCGCTAAATTTGGTGGAGCTACGGGGAATTTCAACGCTCACAAGGTAGCCTATCCTGACATTGACTGGAAAGCTTTTGGAAATCAATTTGTTAAAAGCCTTGGGTTGCAACATTCATTTCCTACCACTCAGATAGAGCATTACGACCACATGGCCGCCTTATTTGACGGTCTGAAACGCATCAACACGATTTTAATTGATCTAAATCGGGATATTTGGACCTATGTGTCTATGGATTATTTCAAACAAAAAATAAAAGCAGGCGAAGTGGGCAGTAGCGCCATGCCACACAAGGTAAACCCTATTGACTTTGAAAACAGTGAAGGAAACTTAGGCATTGCCAATGCTCTATTTGAACATTTAGCTGCCAAACTACCCATTTCCAGATTGCAGCGCGATTTAACCGATAGCACCGTCTTAAGAAATGTTGGCGTGCCCTTAGCCCACACCCTAATCGGGTTTACCAGCACCTTAAAAGGGCTGAACAAACTCTTATTGAACAAGGAAAAATTCAACGAAGATCTGGAAAACAATTGGGCGGTGGTTGCCGAAGCCATCCAAACCATTTTAAGGCGTGAAGGGTATCCCAATCCCTACGAAGCCCTTAAAGGATTAACCCGTACCAATGAAGGCATTACACGTACAACCATAGCCGATTTTATTGACACCTTACAAGTATCGGACACTATTAAAGCTGAACTTAAACAAATTACGCCCAGTAATTATACCGGAATTTAATTATGCTTACAGATAAGCAATCTCTTTATTTATGCGGATTTGTAGCTGTGGGGTTTCTCGTAGCTGGCATTTTCAACATTCTGGATAATTTTATAATCATAGCCCTCTTGGGTCTTGCCTTTTTAACCATTATCGTAAACATTTTTGTTGTAAATCCTTTTGAAGAGGAAGAAGATACCGAAGAAAAGAAAACAAATACATGATAAAAAAGGCTCGCATGTGCGAGCCTTTTTACTTATAACATATAAACTATAATAAACACCGACTTAAACCCTGTCGGGAGGTATTCTCATTAAAACAGGACTACTTGTAAAAGTTCATAATACTTTCAAACTTTGACGAATCAAAATTGGCATTCTGCATAGCATTTACAAGCGAAGCTAAATCCGTAGGACTCATATCGTCACCCAATACTCGGATAACCCCAAACCCTGTGTCCTTATTGCTTACCAGTAAAACAAATTCATCTACGGTATCACCATTCCCAAGGCTCTTCCCTGTAATTTTTCCAAAATCCGGAGAATTCACCTCAATAAGATCTTCGTATTTTTCATTGCTAAGTATTTGCTTAACATTGGCCAATTCGGCAGTATAGTTTGCCTTGTTTTTCTCATCCAACTTGTAGCCTAAAAAGCTTAGGCGCTTAATGGAATTATAGGCCTTCTTCTGCGAATCGGTCAAACTCGTTTCGTCCAAGCTAAGAATACTTGGTGGTATCTCTACCGTAAGAAAGTTTGGCGATTCCTGATTATCTACATAGTAGCTTTGTAAGCTTGGCTGCGTGTCACAACTTAACAACAAGCTAGAAAGCACAATGGCGAAAGCAAAGGTTTTAGCGATACGTATCATCTGGTTTGGTCTTACTGTTTTTTATCCAATTTATCCCCAGCAGGAATGTTCATTTTTTCAGTGAGTTTTGATATTTGGTTAAGGTCAATGTCCCCAGTTAAGGAAACCACTACCGTTTCAAACTCACGTTTTTTTCCATTGATGTTCACATCAGCATCTTTGGTTACGGCTGAAAGACCGTTTACGAAAACCAATAATTCCTTAACGTGATCGGCATCTTTACCTTCTTTTACGAAGAATTTCACTTCCATTCCATTGTCTTTCACCACCATTAGTTCCTCAAGGCCACTAGACTTTTTAGTTACCCAACCAACAACATCGGCAGAAATGGATTTATCATCGGTTACAATGGTTTTGAAACTGGTAATGCTATTTACCATTTCCATATAAGCCTGCGCTTCGGGATCATCGGTACTAACATCCATTTTAGCCAACATTTGGAACATTTTTGGTTTGATGTTCACATAGGTCACACTAGGGTTATCACTGTATTTTTCAAAAATATCCTGTGCAAAGGATGATAACGGCAGCAAAAGTACTGCTACAATTAGGGTCAATAGTTGTTTGTTCATTTTACTAGTATTTAAAAGAGTTTTCATGATTTTTACTTTTTAAAGATTAAACTTGTTGCATTGTCCATTTCACCAAGGTATCCTATGGCAGAGGCTCCTTTGTCTACTTCCTTCAAGTAGTCTAGGGAAGCAGTTCCCTTGTTGAAATTTTGTGAGATCATTTCCAAAGAGCTTTTCATTTGAGTGTAAGCCAGCTGGACTTCTTCATCTGAATAGGTTTCACTTTCTGAAAATGGGCCGGATTTAAAATAAAATCCTATCATAAGAACGGCTACGGCTGCGACAGAAATCCACTTGTAATTGAGATTGAATCGTGCTTTAGATTTTAATGGAACGTCTTTGGTAAACTGTTCTTGTTCATTCTGCAAAAAATACGTGAACATGGGTTTGTACATCTCTAGATGTGGCGGAACGGTTTCTTGCGAAAAATAGCTTTTTAACTGTTGCTCTTCCTTGATGGAGGTTTCCCCGTTTTCGTACTTTTCCAGTAACTTTTCTATATTATTTAATACCATAGCGATGTGTATTAGTCAATTTTTCTCTTATTGTTTTTCTTGCTCTGGACAAAGTCACTCTAACAGCTGTAGGGTTCATGTCCAGCACTTTAGCTATCTCGTCATACTCATACTCTTCTATATCTCTCAACTGTATAACAAGTTTTTGTTGTTCCGGCAGCTCTTCAATAATCTTGGAAACCCAGTTTACACTATCATTGAGTTCTACCTGTTTTTGAAGCGACGTGTTATTGTCTTGGTAATTGCTGTGTACAATCTTCAAGTTTTGTGCTTGCTTCGATTTCAATTTGTCAAGACAGAAATTTTTGGTCATGGTCATTGAGAAGGCTTCAACGTTTTTGTATTCACCTATGTTTTCTTTGTTATTCCACAGTTTCAAAAGTATCTCTTGGGTGGCATCTTCGGCTTCTTCGGTAGAAACCAAAAGGCGTTTGGCCAATCGGAATACTTTATCTTTAAAAGGCATGACAATATTTAAAAATTCTGTCTGCGTCATTTTTTGGTTAGTTGCCCCTTTGCCCTTCGGGCATTTCCACAAAAGGGAAATTTATGGGTGTTTGATGTTACGACGAACGAGTTACTATTTTGTTACAAAAAAATTTCAAATGCAAAATAATGTACTTATTTTTATGTTCTATTCTTTAGAAAAAATAAAAATGAAAAAGATTATTTCCTTTATTCTATTGGGCGTACTGGCCTTGACCTATAGTTCTTGCTTTGAAGACCATGATGATAATCCTCAGTATTCCAGTTTGGAAGTCAAGGATTTTGTCTGGAAAGGACTCAATGCCGTATACTTATACAAAGATCCTGTTTTAAATTTACACAATGACGCATTCGCCAACAATGAAGATTATACCAATTTTTTAAACAGTTATGCTTCACCAGAAGAGTTGTTTGAAAGCTTGATGTATCAAAGAGAATCTATTGACCGATTTAGTTGGATAACCAATGATTACATTCAATTGGAACAACAATTAAGCGGCATATCGCTTCATAACGGTATGGAGTTTGGCTTGGTAAGAGAATCCCAATCCAGTTCAACCGTTTATGGTTATGTACGCTATGTACTACCTAACACCAGTGCTTCTGCACAAGGCATCCAACGTGGAAATTTTTTCGATAAAGTTAATGGCACACCACTGTACTATAATTCCTCAACAGATAATAATTTTGACCTTTTCAATAGTAACAACTATACTATTAGCTTAGCTTTTTACAATGATAATGGCACATCAGAAACTTCTGATGACTCTATTGAATCTACAGGAGAAACAATCACCTTAACCAAACAAAGTTATACTGAAAACCCAATTTATTATAGTGATGTTTTTCAGGTTGGAGGTATTAACACTGGTTATTTGATGTATAACGGTTTTACTTCCAGTTTTGATGGACAGTTAAATAATGTGTTTGGCAATTTTCTGGCTAACAATATTCAAAATTTAATTTTGGATTTAAGATATAATCCTGGTGGTTCAGTGAACACAGCAATCATACTGGGTAGTCTTATTGCAGGTCATAACGGAGATGTTTTTAGTATTGAAGAATGGAACAGTGAAATTCAAAGTCATCTTGAAGATACTAATCCCGAGTCTTTAATAAATCGCTTTACTAATAACGACGATGGAACACCCCTTAACATTTTAAACTTAGATAAAGTTTATATTTTAACCACCGGAAGTTCTGCTTCTGCGAGTGAATTAGTCATCAATTGTCTTAAACCTTATATTGATGTAGTCCAAATAGGTACGACTACAACGGGAAAACCACAAGCATCAACAACCATCTATGATTCTGATGACTTTAGCAGAGAGGGTGCCAATCCTAACCACACCTATGCTATGCAGCCTTTAATTTACAAATCGCTTAATGCTAATGGTGTAACGGATTATTACACTGGATTAACCCCAAATATTGAAGTTTCTGAAAAATTATCTAACTTGGGTGTTATTGGTGATGTAAACGAAACGTTATTGGCAGCTGCAATTAGCGCAATTGAGGATAGTAATCGCTCTCCTGTTACAGAATCTAAACCGAGTAAGTTTGAACTTGTTGGTGACAGTAATGACTTGATTCCTTTCGGAAAAGACATGATAAGCAATAAGCCAATTCCCAGTTTTTAATCTAGAAATTGGCTTATTAGAATCTATTTACAAATTTAAATTAAACCCTAAATAAACATTCCGTCCTTTAGTGGTAAACCCATATAATTCGGCATAATCTTCGTTGAGAATATTGCTCATGCCCGCAAACAATTTAAGTTTGTTTTCCAGCAGCTCGTGGCTCAAATACAAATCCAGCAAACTGTAACTTTTTAAAGTAACTTCTTCATTTTCGAAAGTCGAATTATTAAAGAAACTATCTTGTCTATCATCATTGTATTGATAGGACAATCTTACATAAGTTGCTGGGCATAGTTGATAATCTAACCAGGCATTGACTTTGATTTCTGGAATACGAAGGTTCAAATCCTCTTCAACTTTTGTATAGGTGGCATTGGCATTCAACTTCAAAGATTCCATGATAATATAATTTAGGTTGAACTCCAGGCCGCTTACCTTAAAACTCTCCTCTACATTCTTATATTGGTAAACAAAACCGCCCAAATCCACAAAGTCAATAAAATGATTTTCCCATCTATTGAAATACACCAAGCTAGCAGTAAGCAACTCTTTAACACCCACTTCTATTCCCAATTCCAAGGTTTGATTTTCTTCCGGTTTTAATTCGGCATTACCATAAGTTGGTTCAAATAATTGATACAACGAAGGCGTAATATAGGCACTGCTCAAACTTGTTATCCCTTTTAAATATCCAAATCCAGTTTCCTTTTTATAAAAAGGATTAAAACTATAAACCCAATGGCTCCCGTATTCACTGTGATTGTTCAAACGGGCACCAGCATTTACATTAAGACCAAAGTTTGTTTCATAAACCACATTTACATAGGGGTCTACAATGGTAAACTCTGCATTTTCAGGATCAATGCTCTGTTGGAAATTGGAAGAGCCAAACGGAATATTATAGCTTTCCATCTCATTGCGCTGAGCGTTTATCCCCAAAACGGCATGGAAGTTTTTACTAAAATGGTATCTGTTGAATAAATCCCCCACATAACTATTGGAATAAAACTTTGTAGGATAATCGGAATCAATTTTTCTATCCACATTGTTATAGGCTACATTCAGAGTAATATCTCCCTTTTCATAATTATATTTTGAAGAAAGCCCCAAACGGTATTGATCGGTTTTAGATTGATTATCAGCATCCATAAACAGGAAAGCATCATCAAAATCGGCTTTAAACTTATCAAAAACACCATACACATTCACACTGAGCATTTTTGCACTATAGCCTAGTTTCAAATTTCCATGAATAGCATTATAGGCATCCTTTTCGGTACCGGAAGCAATAGCCGAAAGCCCGTCAACATATTCATTAGAAAACCCAACCAAATAATTAAACCCACCTACAGAACCATTGAATGAAGCACTATTTTTAAAGTCGCCTAGACTATAATTATCGTCTTCTTGAGATTGATTGGTTCCTATACTACTTTTAAATGAAGCTGCCAATTTTCTATCACTGGCTTTTTTAAGCTGAATATTGATTACCGCTGTTGCTGCTCCCGAACCATATAAGGTACTGGAAGCGCCTTTCAATATTTCAATACTTTCAATTTGATTAACATCCAACAAACGCAAATCGTAATCGTTGGCAATTTGTGAGGGATCGGTTATGGGAACACCATCAATAAGCACTAATACTTGTCTGTTTCGGCCGCCACGAACATAGTAGGCCAAATTTTGCCCTGCATTGCTCTTGGTTCCGTTAATCTCTATACCCGAATAGGAATTAATAATTTCGGCTACCGATTTTCCTTGCAATTGCTGCAGTTCTTGTTGATTGATTTTGGTAATGACCTTACCAGAGTTTTCCTTTTTAACAGGAAACTTTGTTGCAGTAACAACAACTTCTCTTAGCTGTTGCACGCCGAGTGAATCTTGCACATTCTGGGAATCCTGTGCAGCTATTGAGATTGAAACAGCAGACAGCAAACCAAGAATCCATGGTTTTTTGTTCATAAAATTAAAATTGCTCGAGAAAGCATGGCATGTTTTGCCCAAACCTTTATCCCGAAAGTTCGACTTAAATGTTTGAATTTGGCAGGTCTCCTGACTTGCGTCTTCCTATTTGCCTTCCCGTGCGCCGTGCGAACAGTGACTTTTGAAGTAGTATAGAAAGCTTTCTAGCTTACAGTTGCGGGTACAGCTCAAGACTGAAGATTAGGATTTCAGATTTTGGAATTTAGATTTGATAGCTACACAAATCGTTATTCGTCAATCGTCCTTCTTTTCACTTGATTCCCTTTTCATCCATTGGTAAAAACCAATAGAACCAAAATTCAGGTACAAAATTAAGGATTACTATTTTCTAAGCCTTACTAAAAATCATTTTTTCTTATTCATTTTATAAATAAGATAAATGAACCCAACCAAAAAATGAAGAATAATAACCCCAGCTACTATATATAATGTTACATTTGAAGAGTCTCTCATAAACATTTATTTTTGTAAAATTATCTGTATTTCTTGAGATAATATGTTACTATAGTTACCTATATGAATTTAAAGTTAAAATATCTATACATAGTACTTATTGCTATTGTTTTTGCTTGCAAAAGCGAGCCCAAAAAACAGCTAGAGCAATCAAGTAATGGCGAAAAATTAAATTTGAAATACGCTACAGGGTTTTCCGTTGAAAATTTCGGAGAGTATTCTGTTTTGGAGATTAAAAATCCCTGGCCAAAAGCTGAAAAGACGTATAAATATGCTCTTATTCCTAAAGAGAATTTGGCCGCAATCACCCTTAACAAGGACGAGTTTGAAGGAATACTTACTATTCCTGTTGAAAAAATAGTGGTTACCTCAACCACGCACATTCCTGCTTTGGAGCTTCTAGGTGTGGAGCAAACATTGGTAGGGTTTCCAGGCACGGATTATGTCTCTTCCGAAAAGACAAGAACCCTGATAGACCAAGGCAAGATTAGAGAGCTAGGCAAAAATGAAGGGATCAATACCGAGGTTTTATTGGAACTAAAACCTGACGTGGTGGTGGGTTTTGGTATAGACGGCAACAATCGCACTTTTGAAACCATCCAAAAATCAGGAATTCCTGTAATTTATAATGGGGATTGGGTAGAGGAATCTCCTTTGGCTAAAGCCGAGTGGACCAAATTTTTCGGGGTACTTTTCAACAAAGAAAAAGAAGCCGATTCCGTTTTCAACCATATTGAAAAAGAGTATTTAGAAGCCAAAAAATTGGCCGCTAATGTTAAACACAGACCCACGGTTTTAAGTGGTGCCTTGGAAAAAGATGTGTGGTACCTACCTAGCGGCACAAGTCCCGAGGCCCAACTACTCAAGGATGCCAATGCAGAGTATCTATGGCAAGCTAGTTCGGCAAGTGGTAGTTTGGCCTTGAGCTTTGAGAGTGTTTTTGAAAAAGCCCAACATGCCGAACTTTGGATTAGTCCGTCCTTTTATCCTTCTTTGGAGGCTTTAGAAAAAGCCAACGAACATTACACACAATTTGACGCTTTCAAAACCAAACACGTGTATTCCTTTGTCAATTCCCAAGGTTCCAAAGGCGGTATTACTTACTTCGAATTAGGCACCACTAGACCCGATTTGGTACTGAAAGACTTGATAAAAATTTGCCATCCCGAACTTTTGCAAACGTACCAAACCACTTTTTTTAAACCCCTTGACTAATGCCCAAAAGTAAGTCCTATACTCTTTGGTTTTTAATTCTTGGCATCGTGCTGGTTGGGGTCTTTTTGGCCAATATCAGCCTAGGTTCGGTAGTCATTCCCACCAAAGAAGTTTTCAAAAGCTTGATAGGCACTATTGATA
>JAGQZG010000067.1 GCA_020435705.1 Mangrovimonas sp. | reverse complement strand
AAAAATAGGCGCACTGTTGCAAAAAGACTTAGTAGATATTTTACAGAACTCTGCTACACAAGGCGGCATGAAAGGTGTTATCATATCAGTTTCCAAAGTGACCGTCACTACGGATTTGTCTATTGCCAAAGCCTATCTTAGTATTTTTCCAAAGGATAAAACCAACGAATTGCTTGAAGGTATCCGGGACAATGTTGTTTCCATAAGACATGAACTTGCCCGAAGAACCAAAAATCAATTGCGAAGAATGCCTCAACTGGAATTTTTTATTGATGATTCGGTAGACTATATGGACGGTATTGAGCGTTCTCTTAAAGGTTTGGACAATCCTATTTCCAACCCAGGACTTTTAGACAAAAGAAAAAAATCGTAATTGAACTTTTCTCTTTATATAGCAAAACGCTACCTGCGCTCTAAAAGCAGCAACAATGCTATTAATTTTATTACCTACATTGCCATTTTGGGTATTGTTTTGGGTTCGGCCTCCTTGTTTATAGTGCTTTCCGGATTTTCGGGTCTTAAGGATTTTACTTTGCAATTTTCCTCTTTGATAGATCCAGATTTAAAGGCGTTCCCTACTGAGGGTAAAACTTTTACACTGTCTGAAGAACAAATAAGCCAACTGAAAAACACTGAAGAGATAGCTCACTTTTCAAAAATTTTACAAGAGCAAGTAATTGTAACTTTTGATGGCAAGAATTATCCCGCGACCTTAAAGGCCGTTGATGAAAATTACGAAAGTGTTACTTCTATTGACAATGCCGTGAGTCCAGGGAACTGGTTTGAGCAGAACACAAACGAAATGGTTGCCGGCTGGGGAGTTTCGGTAAATCTTTCCTTTGGGGTTCTTGATTACGGTAAACGGGTAAGTCTTTCAGTACCCAAGCCCGGAAAAGGCCAGGTGTCTTCTCTTAAGGATGCTTTTAATACCGTGGATGTTATTAATGTTGGCATTTTTGACATCAACGAAACCTTGAACGACACCTATATTTACACGCCTCTTTCTGTAGGGCAACAATTATTGGGTGTGGAATTGAATGCATTTTCTTCCTTGGAATTCAAATTAAAACCAAATGCCGATGAAGCCACCGCTCGTGAAAAAATCAAACAGATTCTTGGCAATCCTGTGGCGCTTAAAAATAAGATTCAGCTTAATGATGCGATTTACAAAATGCTTAATACTGAAAACTTGGCCGTGTATCTCATTTTTACTCTAGTATTGATTGTGGCACTTTTTAATATTGTTGGGTCACTGATTATGATGATTTTGGATAAAAAGAAAACCCTCAATACTCTTTTCAACTTAGGCGCAACGGTCAAATCTATTCAGAAAATATTCTTCTTGCAGGGCACCTTAATGTCAATTATTGGCGGTTTGATAGGCTTACTGATTGGACTGGTTTTGGTACTTCTTCAAAAAGAATTTGGAATGGTGCCCATTACACCCTCCTTACCTTATCCGGTTTCAGTAAATCTCTGGAACTTGGTTGTTGTTTTCTTGACTATATCGGCCTTTGGAATTTTAGCTTCTAAAATAGCATCCATGCGAATCTCCAAAAACCTTTTGGAATCCGCTTTGTAGTTTATTCAGCAACTTGGTAATCTGAAAATTTTTCCAGCACCTCATCAAACGTAGCAAAAACATCGGCGGCTTCATCACTGGTAACCATTCGGGTTCTGTAGTCTTTAAAATGAGGAATCCCTTTGAAGTAATTGGTATAGTGACGCCTGGTTTCAAATACACCCAGTTTCTCTCCTTTCCAGTCTATAGCCATTTGCAAGTGACGTCTAGCGGCGTCTACTCGTTCTTCAAGTGAAATGGGCGACAAGTGCTGGCCTGTTTTAAAAAAGTGCTTCACCTGTTTAAAAAACCATGGATTGCCTATAGAAGCACGACCAATCATGGCACCGTCCAATCCATAAACATCCCGCATTTCCATAGCTTTTTCAGGCGTATCAACATCGCCATTGCCAAAAACGGGAATGTGCATTCTTGGATTGTTCTTTACTTGGGCTATCGGTTTCCAGTCGGCACTGCCTTTATACATCTGCGCTCTGGTCCTCCCGTGAATGGAAATGGCTTTACAGCCCACGTCCTGTAGTCTTTCGGCAACTTCAACTATTTTTATGGAGTCCTGGTCCCAACCCAAACGGGTTTTCACGGTAATGGGCAACTTGGTACGCTTCACCATTTCGGCAGTGAGTTTTACCATTAAATCGATGTCCTTCAAAATGCCCGCACCCGCACCTTTGCACACGACTTTTTTAACTGGGCAACCAAAGTTGATATCAATAATGTCCGGGTTTGATCTCTCAACGATATCTACCGTTTGCAACATAGGTTCCAATTCGGCACCAAAAATTTGTATCCCCACGGGGCGTTCTTTTTCGTAAATATCCAGTTTTTGAACACTTTTAGCCGCATCTCGAATCAACCCTTCGCTAGAAATAAACTCTGTATAAACCACATCGGCACCTTGTTCCTTGCAAAGAGCTCGGAATGGCGGGTCGCTTACATCTTCCATAGGAGCTAAAAGCAATGGGAAATCAGGAAGTTCTATGTGGTCTATTTTCACCATGTTTCTGGGGCAAAATTAATGTTTTCTATAGAATTCTACTCAAAAATGAAAGTGTTGGGGATAAAAAGAGAATTTGTGCGCTTACTTTTTAAGTATTTTTTTGATTGTATAAGTCGTGCCCGAATTGATTTTAACGATATAAAATCCTTCGCTCAAACGGGACATATCTATGCCGTTACGTGTTCCTTCATACAGTTTTACCTGTCGGGAATCGTAAATCTCAATAGAATCAAAAAGAATGTTCTTTACATATAGATAATCCGTAACCGGATTGGGGTATAGCAAGGCTGATTCCAAACCTGTTTCAGTTGATGACAGAACAGCATCATTGGTGGAAAACGCAATCAGCTTGGCATCATCGGAAATGATGTTGGAAAACGATTCCGAGGTTACAAGATACCTGTTGTCATCCACATAAGTAATCGCTTCAGCTTGTTCAAATGACAATGAAGATAAATTTGTCTTGGTGTTCGTGCCAGAAAAAACATCGTTCCCATTAAAATTTTCACAAACCCAAACAAAAGGCTGCAGAATATTGCTATAACCTATCAAATACAATTTTCCTGTTGAAGGGTTGAGTGTTGCTCCTGTAATCAATCCCTCAGAACTTAAGGTTGTGGGCAACGGACTTGGAGCATAAGTGCCTGGCGTTTTAGGTATAAGGTAACCTTTGGTTGTTCCACTCACCCAGTTTTTCGTGAACACAATCAAGTTGTTAGCATCAAAAGAAATCAAGGCTTCGGCATCCCATTCGGTGTTGTTGGTGTTGGGTGCGAAATTTACCTGATCGGCATAGCTGAAAGATATTACCTCGGCCGTTACGTTCGTTGTGTTGCTATAATCGGTTTTACTGATTTTATAAATTTTCAGATTTGTCCGGTTGCCACTATTGTTTCCTATATCGCCTATAAAAATACTGGTCTCGTCTTGGGTAATATCCTCCCAATCAACATTGGTTGCGTTTGAAATGATTACTTCCCTGGTTATTGACCCTGAAATAGTATCCAGCTCGTAAAGCTTGTTTGCGTTGCCAGAATCGTTATGGGTAATCAGTTTACTGTTGAAGAAAATAGCGCCTGAAGATTCGCTTAATGTGCTAGGCAAGGGAAATTTTTCGACCACATTGCTTATTTGACCCTGAACCGTATTGGGGATAGAAATTAAAATACCAATGACAACAAAAAGATACTTCATTGAGTTAAAATACATGATTTTCAATGAAATCACATCAACGATTTGCTTGTTTTTTTTAAAACACCTTAAATAATCAGCGTCTTAACACCCATTAATACTAAAAAAAGCAACAAGAGCCTTCAAACCCTTGTTGCTTTTATTGGTGTTTTACTTGAATCTCTTTTGTTAAAACTCAATTTCGGCTTCTACTTCTTGACCCTCTCTATCAACAACCACTTTTGTTTTATTTCCTTTTTCAAAAGCCGATAGTGCTCGCATGTAGCTCATCATGTCTGTAATGGTTGAATCGCCTAATTTCACTACAACATCTCCCTTTAACAAGCCTGCCTTTTGTGCTGGTTTATCTTCGCTCACACCATCAATTCTCATCCCTTTGCCTTCAAACATATAGTCTGGCACAACCCCTAGCGTTACTTTAAATCTTGGTGCCGAATCACTTTCGTTCTTGGTTTTTCTGAAGGCCATCTTACCATTGTCATCCAAATCGGTGATAACTTCAAATATATAACTGGAAATCGTGTTCATCCCGTTGTAGTTGATTTTATCATAATCGTCTGAGGGCTTATGGTAGTCTTCATGTTGCCCGGTAAAGAAATGTAAAACAGGAATGTCTTGTAAATAAAAAGACGTGTGATCCGAAGGACCAACCCCTGATTCGTTTTCTATCAATTTGAACTTGTTGTTATGTGCTTCCAAAACTTGTTTGAACATAGGCGACGTTCCAGTGCCATAAACCGCTAACGTGCTATCTGCTTTCAATCGGCCAACCATATCCATATTAATCATATAGTTTAGGTTTTCCTTTGAAAGGGTTGGGTTTTTAGCAAAATAATTGGATCCTAAAAGCCCCATTTCTTCTCCTGAAAAAGCAATGAAAAGGTAGTTATTGCCTGTATTGGTCGTTTTTAGTTTTCCTGCTAAATCCAACAGCATGGCAACCCCACTGGCATTATCATCAGCGCCGTTGTGAATTGCCTTATCTTCACCTCGGTAAAGGGAACCTTCATCCCCATATCCAAGATGGTCATAATGTGCCCCAATTACAACGGTTTGCTCGGCATTATTGTTCAAATAGGCAATCACATTATGGCCTGTAATAGTTCCTGTAGAATCGGCCGATGTGAACTTCACTTCTTGATGCGGATCGGTCTTTGGTTTAAATGTAAATGTTTGCAAATAGCCTTCAGTTCCTTTGGGTTCCAAGCCTATTTCCTCAAATCGTTTAACAATATATTCCGAAGCTTTCTTTTCACCTTCACTTCCTGTGGAACGGCCTTCCAATTTATCATCGGCAAGAAAAGTAACATCTGCCTGCATGTTGTTGTGATAAGTGTACTCTTTTTTACAACCCAATAGCGTTATAAAAAGAACCAATAGCGATATTTGTTTCATGAGAATAAAGTTATTTTTGCGCTAAATTAATAATAAAAATTTGATGAGAACAACCATTTTGCTTATAATCTTTGTAACATTAGTTGCATGCAAAAATGAGAAAAGTACCGAAACCGCTATCGATACTCCTGTAGAAAAAGACACTGTTCAAAATCCTTTGATTTATCCTGAAGAAACCCATTTCAAGTCTTTGCGTCAGGTCACTTTTGGTGGTGATAATGCCGAAGCCTATTGGAGTTTTGATGACAAACAGTTGGTTTTTCAATCTAACTATAAAAAATGGAATGTATCCTGCGACCAAATGTTTCTTATGAATGCCGATGATACATTTGATAGTGTGGCACCTCCAATGGTAAGCACCGGAAAAGGACGTACTACTTGTAGCTATTTCCTTCCCGATAACAAACATATTCTTTATGCATCTACACATTTGGGAGGCGAAGAATGTCCCGAGGTTCCAGAGCATGTTCCCGGAGGTAAATATTTATGGCCGATTTATGACAGCTACGATATTTTTGTGGCCGATTTGGATGGTAATATAGTTAAACAATTAACCAACGAGCCTGGTTATGATGCCGAAGCTACAGTGTCTCCAAAAGGCGATAAAATTGTGTTTACCTCAACCCGTAGCGGCGATATAGAGCTTTACACTATGGATTTAGATGGAAGCAATGTAAAACAAATTACTCACGAATTGGGTTACGACGGTGGTGCCTTTTTCTCTCCCGATGGCAGCAAGCTTATTTTCCGCTCATCACGTCCTAAAACAGAAGCCGAAATCAAAGAATATAAAGATTTGCTATCCCAAGGGTTAGTGGCTCCCACCCAAATGGAACTGTACATTTGTAATGCCGATGGTAGTGAGTTAAAGCAATTGACCAATCTTGGCAATGCCAACTGGTCTCCGTTTTTCCACCCTTCAGGTAAAAAAATATTGTTTTCTTCAAATTTTGAAGCCGAAAGAGGATTTCCTTTCAACCTTTATATGATTGATATTGATGGTACTAACTTAACCAGAATTACTCATGGAGAAACGTTTGATGCTTTCCCTGTCTTTTCAAATGATGGTAAAAAGTTGATATTTTCTTCCAATAGAAATAATGGCGGTGGTCACGACACCAACCTGTTTATTGCCGAATGGCAGGATTAATCCCGTGTTTTAATTCGGTCTTGTTCAGCTTGGGAAGAGGTACTTTGGTTGGCTTTTAATTTGGTATTCCCAAAATTATAGCGTAAGCCTAAACGAATCCATTGGTTGTCAAATTTGGCGTAATATTTATTTCTTTGGTTTAAATAATTATTCTTGACCGTAAAATCCGTTGTGCCAAAAATATCATTGGCCGTTAGGGAAGCAATCCAAGTACCGTCCTTGAATGATTTCTTCAAACTTAAGTCCACTTGTGTTCTTGAAGAAGCTTCGGCAGAACCATCAACAATAGGTGAAATGTAAAGCAGTGAAAGTTCGGCATTGAAGGTTTGTTTCTTATCTAAATTGAAATAATTTACCACGTTGCTGTACATAGACCAACGATTGTTTTCTTCAATGGAATTACCGCTTTCTTCTGCAAAGAATTGCGCCTGATCATGAAAGATGGAGTTCACCACATAAACGGACCAAAAGTTGGTTAACGTAGTATAGGTTAAAAAGTCAAACCCGTAATCTATCTCTTGTTTAAGGTTGGTGGCCTGGTATCTCACCTTGTTGTTTTCATTATCCAAGAACGTTAACTCCGTAATTGGGTTTTCTCCATACCTATAATATATTTCAAAGGTGAAGGTTTGGTTCAGCGTATAGGAAAATGTAGTTGTTTGGGAAATTGTAGGCTTCAAATTAGGGTTTCCCACAACATACGTATTATCGTTTAAATAAAACTGAAACGGGTTTAAATCGGAATAGGCCGGTCTTTCAATACGCTTGTTATAGGATAAACCAAAACTGTGCTTTTCATTTAAGTTATAGGTCATGCTTAAGGTAGGGAACCATTTCAAATAGTCAAAATCATTGGTTTGTACACCCACTAAATCTCCCGTGGCCTGGGTGTACTCGGCTCTTATTCCTAAGGAATAGTCCCATTTGCCTGAACTTTTGGCATAACTCAAATACCCTGCATAGATGTTTTCGGAATAATCAAAAATCCCTGAATTGTCAATATCTTGAGTGAAGACATTGGTGTTGATTAAATACTGCTGGAAATTGTTATCCACCGAAATAACCGAAAGCTTGCCTCCAAAATCCAGTGTGCCCTCATTTTCAAATGCCATGGAATAATCTGCTTGTCCGGTAAAAATATTGATGTCTTGTATAGCGTGTGCCTCAAAGGAATTATTTCTTAAAAAAGCATCACTGGCATCAAAATAATCCGTCATTACATTTTGGAACCGTTCATAGTCATTGAACGTGTAATTAAAATTGGTGGAAAAAACATTTCCTTTCTCACTAGTGTTTTGGAATCCTAAATTAAAGGCCCAGTTTTTGGAATGATCTTCGGTACCATTCAATGAAACAAACGTTGAATCTATGGCCTGTGTCACTGAATTGGTTTTTTGCTTCCAAAACGGTGTTTGGGTTGTACTTGCCGAAAGTGATAGGGTGTTTTTTTCGTCAAGATCATAATCCAAGTTCAAACTGGCATTGTGCGTTTTGGATTTTGTGTTCCTATCAATATCGCCCTGCCAACGCCCTGTAACTGCATTAGCTTCAATGAATAGCATATCTTCTTTGTTAATCCTATTGACCTTTGAGTAATCATAGGAATAATTTAGAAACACACTAAGCTTATCGTTCTTAAAAAAATGTCCTGTGCCTATATTGTACCGCGGATAAACACCTTGTGTGTAGTTTCCGTAGAGGTTGCCATTGTAGCCCGTTACCAAGTTTTTACTCATCTTGATATTTATTACAGCGCCCCCTGAAGCATCGTATTTTGCCGGCGGATTGGTAATCACCTCAACCGATTGTACAGCATTGGCATTGGTTCCTGAAAGGAGTTGCTGCAATTCGTGATCGCTCAGGTAAACACGCTTGTCATTGATCAAATAAATAATGTTGGATGAGTTTTTTACCGTGATTTCATCATTTATCATCAAAATTCCAGGGGTTCCTTTCAACACGTCCCATATACTCCCTTCGGTGAGCGTAGTGTTTTCAATGTTAAATACCAGTCGGTCTTGTTCCTTTTTAAGCGTTGGCTTTTTGGCAATAATTTCAATTTCATCCAAAGCCTCGGTAGTTTCTTCTAAATGAATGGTATCCAAAACACTATCGGCATCAACTAAAAGAGCCTGAGTGTAATCCTTAAAGCCCACAAAAGTGATGTGCAAAGTATAGCTATCCGCTTTGACATCATTGAAAATGAACTTTCCATTTTCATTACTACTTGTTCCTTTATAAACTATTGAATCTGAAGCTCTTATTAAAATAATATTAGCATAGGAAATGGGCTGATTAGTCTCATCAGCTATGGCCCCAGAAATAGTATACTCTTGTGAAAAGATTTCATGGGTTAAGAAGAAGAAAGATAGTAAGGCAAACCAATACTTAATCAAAATCAATTGTATTTAAGTAACACGCAATATACTATATGTTTTGCACTTAACATTACGGTAAAACCACAATTACAAATTATTTGAACAACTCATTTATAGTGAATAATTAAAATTATATTTGCAAAATCTTTTGAATGAAGGTTTTATAGGATATGAAGAACATTAGAAATTTTTGCATCATTGCGCATATTGACCACGGTAAGAGTACTTTAGCGGACAGATTACTGGATTTTACTGGCTCGGTTACCGAGCGTGAAAAACAAGATCAGCTTCTGGACAATATGGATTTGGAGCGTGAACGTGGCATTACCATTAAGTCGCATGCCATTCAAATGAACTACCATTACAAAGGTGAAGACTATATCCTTAACTTGATTGACACCCCTGGGCACGTTGATTTTTCCTATGAAGTTTCGCGATCTATCGCCGCATGTGAAGGTGCGCTGTTAATTGTTGATGCTGCACAAAGTATCCAAGCGCAAACTATTTCAAACTTGTACTTGGCTCTGGAAAACGATTTGGAAATCATACCCGTGCTTAATAAAATTGATTTGCCAAGCGCCAATCCTGAAGAAGTGACCGATGATATTGTAGATCTTTTGGGTTGCGATCCTTCGGATGTGATTCCTGCCAGTGGGAAAACTGGTTTGGGTGTTGCAGATATCTTATCTGCAATTATTGAACGTATTCCCGCACCTAAAGGTAATGTTGACGAGCCTTTGCAAGCTTTGATTTTTGATTCGGTTTACAATCCGTTTCGAGGGGTAGAAACATATTTTAGAGTCATTAACGGTTCCATTAAAAAAAACCAACTAATTAAATTTATTGCGACTGGGAAAAGTTATAACGCCGATGAAGTGGGAACGCTCAAGCTAAAACAAGTTCCAAAAGATGAAATAAAAGCAGGTGATGTTGGTTATCTGATTACAGGAATAAAAGAAGCCAAAGAAGTAAAAGTGGGTGATACCATTACCGATGCCAAAGAGCCCACCAAAAACGCCATAGGTGGTTTTGAAGATGTGAAGCCCATGGTTTTTGCCGGAATTTATCCTGTTGATACAGAGGACTACGAAGATTTAAGGGCGTCTATGGAAAAGCTACAACTGAACGATGCATCCCTGGTTTTCACCCCCGAAAGTTCCGCAGCCTTAGGATTTGGATTCCGTTGCGGATTCTTGGGAATGCTGCACATGGAAATCATTCAAGAGCGTTTGGAAAGGGAATTTGACATGACGGTAATTACTACGGTTCCTAACGTATCCTATCACGCTTATACCAAGAAAGATACTGATAAAGTACTCATAGTCAATAACCCAAGCGACTTGCCCGATCCATCAACTATGGACCGTGTTGAAGAACCTTATATTAAAGCTACCGTTATCACTAAATCTGATTTTGTGGGCAGCGTGATGTCGTTGTGTATTGACAAACGAGGTATCATCAAAAACCAAACCTACTTAACGACGGATCGGGTGGAGTTGAATTTTGATATGCCTTTGGCCGAAATTGTTTTTGACTTCTACGACCGATTAAAAACCGTGTCCAAAGGGTATGCCTCTTTTGACTACCACCCTATTGGGATGCGTGAGTCTAAACTGGTTCGTGTAGATATTCTCTTGAATGGTCAGTCTGTGGATGCGCTTTCTGCTCTTGTACATGCTGATAATGCTTATAACATTGGCAAAAAAATGTGCGAAAAACTGCGTGAACTTATTCCAAGACAGCAATTTGACATTCCTATACAAGCAGCCATTGGAGCCAAGATTATTGCGAGGGAAACCATTAAGGCCTTGAGAAAAGATGTGACGGCCAAATGTTACGGAGGTGATATTTCGCGTAAGCGTAAACTGTTGGAAAAACAAAAACAAGGTAAAAAACGGATGCGCCAAGTGGGTAATGTAGAAATCCCTCAACAGGCATTTATGGCGGTTTTAAAACTTAACGATTAATTCTCTCCTCGAATTAATAATTTGTTATTCTATATTTCAATTGATTAATAAAAACATTTCGTAAATTTATGATATTCTGTTTTTATTAATCAATGCCTTTTATTTTTAATGAAAGTACTTTTTTTTACTAAAGAATTTCCACCACATGTCTACGGTGGGGCTGGTGTTCATGTTGAGTATTTAGCCGCAGAATTGGCTAAAATAATGGACGTTGATGTTCGATGTTTTGGAGATCAAGACTTAAAAAAAGAAAGGTTGCAAATAAAAGGATTTTCAGAAAATCTATTCGATTTCAACGATACCGATGACAAGATAAAGCCTGTCTTAAAAACATTGGCAACTTGCATCCAAATGAATGCTAACCCTGTAGATGCTGATATTGTTCATTGCCACACTTGGTATGCTCAATTTGCTGGAATCATTTCAAAACTATGCTATGGTGTTCCATTAGTCATTACTACACATTCCTTAGAACCTTTAAGACCTTGGAAAAGAGAGCAGCTAGGCAGAGGTTATGATGCCTCTTCGTGGATAGAAAAAACGGCTATTGAAATGGCCGATGCTGTAATTGCCGTATCAAAAGAAACCAAAGAAGATGTCCTAAAACATTTTAATGTTGATGAGCGTAAATTAAAAGTAATTTACAACGGAATTGATCTCAAGGAATATGTTGTTACCACTGATACTTCTGCATTGGAAAAATATGGGGTAAACAAGGACTGCCCGTATGTACTGTTTGTTGGTAGAATTACGCGTCAAAAAGGAATAATTCATTTGGTTAACGCTATAAAATATATTGACAAAAACACGCAAGTGGTCTTGTGCGCTGGAGCTCCTGATACTCCTGAAATAGCGTTAGAAATGGAAAAATCTGTTCAGGAAGCCAAAAAGGAAAGAGGGAATATTATTTGGCTAGACAAAATGCTAGACAAAAAAGAAGTGATTCAACTGTACTCACATGCAGATGTGTTTTGTTGTCCTTCTATTTATGAACCTTTCGGGATAATCAATATTGAAGCCATGGCGTGCAATACAGCTGTAGTGGCCAGTGCTGTTGGAGGCATTAAAGAAGTGGTGGTTGATGGAGAAACAGGAATTTTGGTTTCTGTAGAACAACAAAAAGAAGCGCCTTTCGAGCCTGTAAATCCTGAAGCTTTTTCAAGGGATCTAGCCAATGCAATCAACAAAATAATTAAAGACCCCGATTTAAAAAAACGTATGGCTCATAATGGGAGAAAACGTGTTGAACAATTTTTTGATTGGCAAGCCATAGCAAAACAAACACAGGAATTATATAAATCATTAAAATCCTAGATCATGGTCAATGATAAAATAATCACAATCATACTTGGTGGCGGACAAGGAACCCGCTTATATCCACTAACCGAAAGCCGGTCTAAACCCGCAGTTCCTATTGCAGGAAAATACCGATTGGTTGACATCCCCATTTCCAACTGTTTGAACTCAGACATGAAACGCATGTATGTTTTGACTCAGTTCAATTCGGCGTCATTAAACCGGCATATTAAAAACACCTATCATTTTAGCTTTTTCAGCTCTGCCTTTGTAGATGTTTTGGCCGCTGAACAAACACCAAAAAACAACACGTGGTTTCAAGGAACCGCCGATGCTGTAAGACAAAGTATGCAACATATTTTACAGCATTCTTTTGATTATGTCCTTATATTGTCCGGAGACCAATTGTATCAAATGGATTTTAATGAAATGTTGAACCATCACGTTAATAATCAAGCTGATATAACCATTGGAACCGTTCCCGTGAATGCCAAAGAAGCTCCTGCGTTTGGTATTTTAAAAACCAACTCAAGTAACGAGATAACCTCGTTCATAGAAAAGCCAAAAAGTGAATTATTGCCTGATTGGACCTCGCCAGTTAGTGAAGAAATGCAAGCCGAAGGAAGGCATTATTTGGGTTCTATGGGTATCTATATTTTCAATAGGGATTTACTTGTTGATTTAATGAATGACCCTAATACGGTAGATTTTGGAAAAGAAATCATTCCACAGGCTATTGGAAAACTCAAGGTTGTTAGTTTCCCGTTTGAAGGCTATTGGACCGATATAGGGAATATTGATGCCTTTTTTGAGGCCAACATTGGATTAACGGATGATATTCCGAGGT
>JAGQZG010000066.1 GCA_020435705.1 Mangrovimonas sp. | reverse complement strand
CATCACCATAGCACATTGGATGTTTACCGGAGTAAAAAAGCGCTTCCTAGGAATCTTCCCTAAACCAGGGGTATCGCAAAAGGACATTGATAATGCTACCAAATTTGGCAGGGTCATTCTACCCCATTTAAATTCAGCCAATTATTCAACTCTACAAAAAGAGTTACTGAATAAAGGCGCCGTGAAAATAAAACCCTTTTTAATTACCGTAGATAAGCGAGCGAATGTTATCTTTGGTAAATGGGCAAATTTCATCCATTCCAAAAGCGAAAAAGGGGAAAATAAAAGAAGTTTATTGATAAAATTCTTCAACTTTTATCTCATATTTGCAATTTGGGTCATGGCGCCCATTGTTTTTATTATATTTTTGTTGACATACCTACCCTTATGGGGTAAGATAAAAAAGGAAAAACAGTATTTTTCATCTGTTGTAATAAAGGAGTAGATTTAAATGAAAGACGTTTACATTACTAGAGTAGCAAAATTTTTGCCTAATGAGCCCGTTAGCAATGACGAAATGGAAGAAAAACTGGGGGTTATTAATGGCGCTGAATCTAAAGCAAGAAGAATTGTTCTTCGAAATAATCAAATAACAACACGCTATTATGCCATTGACCAGGATGGCAACGTGACACACAACAATGCACAATTGGCCAAAGAAGCCATCTCGCTCCTTTGTGACGACTCTTTTAAATCAGAACACATAGAACTCATTTCTTGTGGAACCTCAAGTCCCGATCAGATATTACCTTCCCATGCGGCCATGGTACATGGCTTTTTACAAAATGGCAATGTGGAGATAAATTCGGCTTCAGGTGCCTGTTGTTCCGGAATGAATGCTTTAAAATATGGGTATTTGTCTGTGAAATCAGGGCAAACCAGTAATGCCGTTTGTTCAGGATCCGAACGCACATCTGCTTGGATGAAAGCCGATATTTTCCAACATGAAATTGACACCTTGGTTGAACTTGAAGAAACACCCATTTTAGCTTTCAACAAAGAGTTTTTACGCTGGATGTTATCTGATGGCGCCGGCGCTTTCCTTTTGGAAAATGAGCCAAAAGGTGATTTACCCTTGAAGATAGAATGGATGGAGGGCTTTTCCTACGCCCATGAAATTGAAGCCTGTATGTATGCCGGCGCTGATAAATTGGAAGATGGTTTTTTGAAACCTTGGAGCGAATACCCTGCTAAAGAATGGGGCAAAAGATCTCTGTTTGCTATGAAACAAGATGTAAAACTTCTGGGGCAACATATCCTTACCAAAGGGGTAGATAGTTTCAAAAAAGCTATAAAAAAACACAACCTTTCCGTAGACGAAATAGATTATTATCTCCCGCATATTTCTTCATATTATTTTAAAAACTCTTTATATGAAGAAATGAAACAGCAAGGAGTTGAAATCCCTTGGGAAAAATGGTTTCTTAACCTTACCAAGGTTGGAAACGTTGGTGCTGGTTCTATTTACATTATGCTTGAAGAGCTTGTTAATTCTGGAAAGTTGAAAAAAGGGGACAAGATCATGCTGTCTGTTCCGGAAAGTGCCCGTTTTTCTTATGCTTATGCCCTATTAACCGTTTGCTAATGGGGTTAGCTAATTTTCCCATTCGTGACATCTCGCACCTTATCCCACAAAAGGCTCCTTTTGAAATGGTAGATACCTTACTGGGTTTTTCCCAAACATCGGTAACGTCATCTTTCACCATTAAAAGTGACAACCTATTTATATCCAACGGAAAATTTACCGAAGAAGGTCTTGTTGAAAACATGGCTCAAACGGTGGCCTTACATACCGGTTTCAGTTATTTCATAGAAAACAAGCCCGCTCCTACGGGTTATATTGGCTCCATCAAAACCGTAGAGATTTTTAACTTACCTGCTGTTGAAGATACACTTACTACTACCGCAACCATTTTACATGAATTTATGGGTGTGACCATGGTAGAAGTTATTGTTAAATTGGGCAATCTAGAACTTGCCAAAGGCGAAATGAAGACAGTAATAGCCAAGTAACTTTGGATTTTGAAGCTATTGACATACAAGATTTTTTACCCCACCGTCCCCCTTTTTTAATGGTGGAGAAATTTCATGCACTGGATGAAACCTCCGTAGAGTCGTCCTTTACTATTCCCCAAGACAATGTTTTTAGTGAAGAAGGTGTTTTCAATGAATTTGGTTTATTGGAAAATGCCGCACAAACCTGTTCCTCTATCGTTGGGCAAAGCTTTTTTGAAAAAGACGATCTAACGGGTTCTGGAACAAAGCTCATCGGTTTTATAAGTGCCGTAAAAAAAGTAGATGTTTTTAAACTTCCCAAAATAGGACAAACCATTTTTACCAGAGCGTCCCTAAAATCGCGTTTTGACAGTGACGGCTACAGTATTTGCACTTTAAATTGTGATATCTTTGAAAGTGAGCAAAAATTATTAGCTTGTGAACTGAATTTGTTCATTCAAGAACTTAAATAGAACTTTTATGAAAAAAAGTGATGTGCCACAGGACAAAAGCAATTTAGAATCTGCCCATTTCAGGGAATTGTGCTATGCCGTGGATGAAAACGGTGAGTACACAACAGAAAACAGTACGGGCTGGACACCCAAAACCATAGCGTTGAACAACGCCATCCAAGATATTAAGGAGCGTACAGAAAATGCAAGAAAACGAGCTGAGCAAGGCCTTACAAGCCCTATTGAATACTTTATGGAACTTAACAAAATGGATCTTGGTATCTTAACAAGCTATGTGGGGTTTTTCCGCTGGCAAGTAAAAAGGCATTTCAAACCAAACGTATTCAAAAAGCTTTCTGACAAAAAATTACAAAAATATGCCGATGCCTTCAACATCACCGTTGAAGAACTAAAAACCATGAAATATGAAGATTGATTTCACACACCACCAATCGGCGCACTGCGAAAATGGTGTGGTTTCCAATTTAATGAAGTACAACGGGTTTAATGTTAGCGAACCCATGGTTTTTGGTATTGGGTCCGGATTATTGTTTTGCTATATCCCATTCCTGATGGTCAACCACGCACCGGCCATTACGTATCGTACCATGCCTGGGCAAATTTTCAAGAAATTTGCCACTCGTGTGGGTGTCAAAATCAAAAAAGAAAAATTCAAAACCCCCAAAGCGGCACAAGAACGATTGGATGAAAACCTAAAACGAAACAATCCCGTTGGTCTTCAGGTAGGTGTCTTCAACCTCTCCTATTTCCCTGATGAGTACCGTTTTCATTTCAATGCCCATAACATGGTGGTCTATGGCAAGGAAGGTGACACCTATCTTGTAAGCGACCCTGTCATGGAATCGGTCACTACCTTGACCGATAAAGAGCTGGAAAAGGTGCGTTTTGCCAAAGGAGCCTTTGCTCCCAAAGGGCATTTGTACTATCCCATTGCCTTTCCTGAAACTTTTGATTTGGCTCCTGCCATCAAAAAAGGCATTAAAGATACTTGCCGAACCATGCTGGCACCTGTGCCTATTGTGGGCGTAAAAGGTATTCGGCATGTCGCTAAACTTATTAGAAAATGGCCCCAAAAGAAAGGGATTAAAGTAGCCAACCATTATCTTGGCCAAGTGGTGAGAATGCAAGAAGAAATTGGCACCGGCGGTGGTGGTTTCCGATATATTTTTGCCGCTTTTTTACAAGAAGCTTCCAAAGAACTCCAAAACGAAAAACTTAAGGAACTTTCAAAGGAAATGACGCAAATTGGGGATTTGTGGCGGGATTTTGCCATAGATGCCTCAAGGATTTATAAAAACAGAAGCTCCAAGCCAGACGCTTATAATCAAGTGGCTAACCAATTGGAAACCTTAGCCGACATGGAAGAAGTATTTTTCAAAAAACTAAAAAAAGCCCTTTGATTTCCTATGATTCAGATTCAGCAATTATCAAAAAAATATAAGGGCAGCGATGATTTTTCGGTACACAATCTGGATCTCAATATTCAAGAAAAAGAAATTTTCGGCTTGCTTGGGCCTAATGGCGCAGGTAAAACGACTTTAATATCGCTTCTGAGCTCACTCATTAAACCTACTTCAGGAAATTTTACCATCAATGGTCTCTCATTCAAAAAAAATAAAAACCAATTGAAGCAAATTATTGGTATTGTTCCACAGGAATATGCCCTGTACCCTTCCTTGACTGCCTATGAAAATTTGCAGTATTTTGGGAGTATGTATGGCCTTAAAGGAAAAGAGCTAAAGGACAAGATCATGGCTGGACTTGAGAAATTGGGCTTGGAAAAATTCAGCCATAAAAAAATCATCACCTTTTCAGGTGGTATGAAACGACGTATTAACTTATTGGCCAGTATACTGCATAATCCTAAAGTTCTTTTTTTAGACGAACCCACAGTAGGTGTTGATGTGCAGTCCAAGAATGTGATTATTGAGTATTTAAAAGAGCTCAACCAACTAGGGACTACCATTATTTATACGTCGCATCATTTGAATGAAGCCGAAGCCTTCTGTACCCGAGTAGCCATTATAGATCACGGAACCATCATTACCAAAGGAAAACCTGAGGAACTGATTAGGACTCATGAGAACGCCCACAACTTAGAAGATGTTTTTCTGCAAATAACCGGTAAAGCCTTGAGAGACCATGCATAAACTGTGGGCTTCAGCACATAAAGAACTGTTACTGCTATCCAGAGATTGGGGTGGCATAGCCATTTTGTTTATCATGCCTCTAGTGCTTATCATCACGATTACACTCATTCAGGATAGCACTTTTAAAACCATTAGTGATGAGAAAATGCCCATTCTGTTGGTGAACAACGATGAGGGTTCTGTCTCAGAATCCATATATAGCGAACTGGAAAATGCAGGGAACTTTCAGTTAATTACCCTTGATTCAGAATCTGAAGCTAGAGAAAAAATAACCAACGGCGAATACCAATTGGCCATTGTAATTCCCGAAGGGTTGTCTGATGCCCTTCAGAAAAAAGTAAATCAAAATGTTGATAATCTATTAGCTAAATTTGAGCTTTTGGAAACGGACAGCCTACCCCAAGCAAGCATCCAGTCAAAAGAAATTCACTTGTATTTTGATCCCGCCACCCAACAAACATTCAAATCGTCTGTGAGAAATGGTATTGACAAAATGATTTCCAAAATTGAAACCACTTCTATTTACAAGGCCTTTCAGGAACAAGTAGCCGATGATGAAAATGAAGTTATTTTTGAAACCCAAAGTTTTATAACGTTCAAGGAAATTATTCCGCAGCATGGTCAAGACGAGTTAATTCCCAATTCGGTACAGCACAATGTCCCAGCCTGGACACTCTTTGCAATCTTTTTTATAATTGTGCCATTATCAATCAATTTAGTAAAAGAGAAAAGTCAAGGTACTTTTGTGAGATTAAGAACCAATCCCGTGAATTATGCTACTGTTTTAGGTGGCAAAACCATTGTGTATTTAAGCGTTTGCATTATTCAATTTATATTGATGTTGTTGACTGGTGTCTTTCTTTTCCCCAAAATGGGGTTGCCCGCCTTAGATGTCTCAGGAAGATTGCTTAATCTATTCATCGTTGCAGGTTTTTCAGGTTTGGCTGCTATTGGGCTGGGTCTACTTTTAGGAACCATTGCCAAAACCCAAGAACAATCGGCTCCATTCGGAGCTACTTTTGTAGTTATCCTAGCTGCTTTGGGTGGCGTTTGGGTACCCGTATTTGTCATGCCAAAATTCATGCAGACATTATCCAACATCTCTCCCATGAATTGGGGTTTAAATGCTTTTTATGATGTATTTTTAAGGCACGGAGGAATTGGAGACATTCTACCAGAAATAAGTTTATTATTTGGTTTCTTTATAGTTACCACTTTAGTCGCAATAGTTTACAATGAGAAGAAAAACGCCGTTTAACGCTAAGGAAATAGAACATATTAGCCAGGTACGCATTCGGTTTGTGGAAACCGATCCTTTGGGTATTGTATGGCATGGCAATTACATTCAATATTTTGAAGATGGCAGGGAATCTTTTGGGAGACATCATGGGATTTCCTACTTGGATCAAAAACTACATGGCTATGCTACGCCAATTGTAAAATCTTCTACCGAACATAAACTGCCATTGCGTTATGGTGATGTAGCCACTGTAAAAACTATTTATGTTGATTCACCTGCGGCCAAAATGGTTTTTCGCTATGAAATATACAATCAGGAAGAAGAGCTCGTGTGCACGGGTGAAACCGTACAGGTTTTTGTAGAAAAGATTGGTCAAGGCGACTTGTCCTTAACACCTCCTGATTTTTTTGTGGAATGGAAGAAAAAAGTGGGGCTTTTGAATGAGTAATGTATTTCTATCCCATAACAATATTATTTCGGCATTGGGTTTTTCTTCAGAAGCCAATGTGCAAAAAATACATGATGAAATTACAGGACTTCAAGTAGTTTCAAACGAAACGCTCCTGAATGAACCCTTTTGTTCTTCTTTGGTGAATCAAACCCTTTTGGAAAAAAAGTTTCAAAACCTACACCCAAAAGGGCAATTTACACGCTTGGAGAAAATGATGATTGCCTCTTTGTCTCCTGTAATTTCAGCCTCTGAAATTGAGTTAGACACCAAAGTGGGATTCCTTATTTCAACCACTAAAGGCAACATAGATGTCTTAGATAAAAACTCTCCTTTCCCTACTGAACGTGCTTATTTGAGCGCATTGGGAAGAACCCTCAAAATCTTTTTTGGGTTTGCTAACGAGCCTACAATTGTTTGCAATGCTTGTGTTTCAGGAATTCTCTCGGTTGCTGTGGCCAAACAATACATTCAGCAAGGGTTGTATGACCATGTTTTTATTGTAAGCGGGGACTTGGTAACCGAATTCATTTTATCTGGCTTTAATTCGTTTCAAGCCTTAAGCAAATCGCCCTGTAAACCCTACGATAAAAATCGTTCCGGGATTAATATAGGTGAAGTAGCCGCCAGTATTCTGGTGACTAAGGATGAAAAGAAACTGGCCAAAGAAAGCGTGCAGATTCTGGGCACGGGTTCCTGTAACGATGCCAACCATATTTCTGGCCCGTCAAGAACGGGGGAAGGACTTTATCGAAGCGTGCTTTCAGCTTTGGGAGACTCAAAAATTGATCCTCAAGAAATTGATTTTATTTCGGCTCATGGAACCGCCACTATGTATAATGACGAAATGGAAAGTATTGCTTTTAACCGTTTGGGACTTTCTAAAACGCCTCTAAACAGTTTAAAAGGCTATTTTGGACATACCTTAGGTGCCTCGGGGCTCTTGGAAACCATTGTTGGTGTGCATTCCCTTAATAATAATACACTCTATGCCTCCATTGGCTATGAAGAATTGGGCGTGAGCCTACCTATAAACGTAATACAAAAAACAGAAGAAAAAAACCTCAACGTCTTTTTGAAAACAGCCTCTGGTTTCGGTGGCTCGAATACTGCGGCGTTATTCAAAAAAATAATATGATATGATACAAAACAAAACCATCAAGGCCATTGACGCCATTCAAGAAGCTCAAAAAATAGCTTTTGCTCCCTTTGTTTTCCAAGCTGTAATTGCCATGAGAAAGCTAAAAATCATGGAGCTTATCTTTAATCAACGTAAAAAAGGTGGTATTTCAGCCAAAGATATTGCCAAGGAACTATCCATTAGTAAGTACGGTGTAAAAGTTTTACTGGAAATAGCCGAAAGCAGCGATGTGGTTTACAAAACCGAAGAAAACAATTATTTCTTGACTACTATTGGGTATTTCTTAACTTATAATGAAACGGTGAACGTGAACATCAACTTCACACAAGAGGTTTGTTACAAGGGACTGTTTCACTTAACCGAAGCTATAAAAACAGGAAATCCAGAAGGTTTGAAAGAATTGGGAAATTGGGCCACCATTTATGAAGGGCTTTCACAGTTAGAGCCTGAACAGCAAAAATCATGGTTTGAGTTTGACCACCACTACAGTGATGATATTTTTGGTGATGCCTTACAAGAGGTTTATAAATTGAACCCTAAGAAACTTTACGATATTGGTGGTAATACGGGGAAATTTGCGGTTAAATGCTGCCAAAACAATGACGATGTGAATGTGACTATATTTGATTTGCCAGGACAATTAAGCAAAGCTTTGTTAAATGCGGAAACTAATGGTCTGTCTGAAAGAATCAATGGTTTCGAAATTGATTGGTTGTCCAAAAACCCGAAAATCCCACAAGGGGCCGATGTCATTTGGATGTGCCAGTTCTTGGATTGCTTCTCTAAAAAAGAAATCCTAAAGGTTTTGAATACTTGTCAAGCTGCCATGGATGCCAATACCCGATTGATTATTATTGAAACTTATACCGATAGACAACGTTTTGAAAACGCCCGATTTGCACTTGAAGCCACTTCCTTATACTTCACGGTAATGGCCAATGGTAATAGCAAAATGTACCAGGCCTCGGAAATAATGAAAGTGGTAGAAAAAGCAGGTTTGGAAATAGAGAAAGACCTACCATTGGGGGAATATCACAGCATGTTTATCTGTAAAAAAGCGGTGTAGTGGGGCAACCATATCATATTAGGTCTTTTTGCAGCATTCAACAAGAAACGATCCTGTTGAATGGTAAACCTGTGTTCAAAAGTGAACAGGAGGATTTTGGTGCTTTTGCTAAAGAGGCTTATCAATTTTTGACTATCAAATACCCTAAATTTTTTAAAATGGACCATTTAAGCAAGTTGGCTTTTCTTACTGCCAATTTGGTGCTTGATAAAGAAAATATCACTCCTGACGAGCCTTCAAATACGGCCTTGGTATTTGCGAATAGCGCATCCAGCTTGGATACCGACAGGAAACATCAAGAATCCATTAAAAATAAAGACAACTACTTTCCAAGTCCAGCCATTTTCGTCTATACCCTGCCCAATATTTGTCTCGGGGAAATAAGTATCAAATACAAGCTCTATACTGAAAATAGTTTTTTTATCTTTGACAGCTTTCAACCACAAAAGTTAATAGCCTATACAAAAGGGCTTTTAGATAGCAAAAAAGCTGAAAATGTACTGTGTGGTTGGGTGGAATTTGATGGTAAAACTTACAAATCCTTTTTATATTTGGTTTCTGCCAAAGGAACCTTGGAACATACTGAAGAAACTATATTGAAATTATATAACGCTTAGCATGGAAGAATTAAAGCAAGAATTAAAAGCTAAAATCATTGACCAACTAAATCTAGAAGATATCAACGTTGAAGACATCAATGATAATGACCCTTTATTTGGAGATGGTTTAGGATTGGACTCCATTGACGCTCTTGAACTTATTGTAATGTTGGATAAAGATTACGGTATCAAATTGACCGATCCCAAAGAAGGAAGAGCCATCTTCGAATCCATTGATGTTATGGCCAAGTACATCTCTGAACACCGAAGCAAGTAATCCTTTTACATAGCAATTCATGGATCAAGGCGTTGCCATTACGGGTATGGGAATTATTTCCGCTATTGGGAACAATGTAGCGGAAAATTATGCATCGCTCATCCATGAAAAGAAAGGAATTTCCCGGATACAAAAAATAGATACCATTCACCGTGACGAAATCATGGTGGGTGAAATTCCGGTTTCCAACGATGAGTTTATAGCTCAACTTGGCCTTCCCCAGGATAACAATTATTCCCGAACAGGCATGTTGGGCGTTCTTGCGGCTCAAGAAGCCCTTAAAGATGCTCGCATTGAAAATATAGATGCCTATAGAACCGGATTGGTTTCTGCTACGAGTGTAGGAGGCATGGACATGACCGAGAAATACTATTATGATTATTTTACCAATGCAGAGTGTCAAAAGTACATTATAGCCCATCACGCTGGAGATTCCACCCAAAAAATTGCAGATCATCTGGGAATCAACAATCAATTGGTCACAACTATTAGTACCGCTTGTTCTTCGGCGGCTAATGCTATTATGCTAGGTGCCAGACTGATAAAATCTGGAAAATTGGATCGTGTACTCGTAGGTGGTTCAGACTGCTTGTCCAAGTTTACTATCAATGGATTCAAGACTTTGATGATTCTTTCGGACACCTACAACACCCCTTTTGATGAGCACAGAAAAGGGCTCAATCTAGGGGAAGCAGCAGCCTTTTTGGTTTTGGAATCGGATCACGTGGTTAAAGCCGAAAACAAAAACGTTTTGGCCTATGTAAAAGGCTACGGAAATGCCAATGATGCCTACCACCAAACAGCCTCTTCCGAAAATGGTGAAGGAGCTACCTTAGCCATGCAACAGGCCTTGAAAGTAGCAGGCCTTAACCCAAAGGATATTGATTATATTAATGCCCATGGCACCGCAACAGGCAACAATGATCTGTCTGAAGGTAGAGCATTCATTAATGTTTTTGGAGACGAGGTGCCAGATTTCAGTTCTACCAAAGCTTATACCGGACATACCTTGGCTGCCGCAGGTGCTATTGAAGCCGTATATTCTGTACTGGCCTTACAGAATAATATTATTTTTCCAAATTTGAATTTTAAAACTCCCATGAAAGAGTTTAACCTCATACCCCAAACCAAGGCTAAACAAAAAGAACTCAAGCATGTGCTTTCCAATTCCTTAGGATTTGGCGGCAATTGCTCAACCCTTATATTTTCCAAAAACGCATGAAACCCGTTTACATCCATAGCGTAGCTTCCATTTCGGCTCAAAACACGGTAGATGAAACTGCTTTTTTGGATGATTTGGTTTTCTATGAAGACAATGTCCTACCGGCCATTGACCCTAATTACAAGGATTTTATTCCTCCAGCAGCGGCCAGACGCATGGCCAAAGGAATTAAAATGGGTGTGGTAGCTTCAAAACTGGCTCTTAACCAAGCTGGCATAGACAAGCCTGATGCCATTATTACGGGAACTGGTTTGGGCTGTTTGAGGGATTCAGAAAAGTTTGTAAGCGCTATTCTAGACAATAACGAACAATTTTTAACCCCCACACCTTTCATTCAATCTACCCACAATACCGTTGGCGGGCAAATTGCCCTGGAGTTACAGTGTAAAGGTTATAACTTTACTTACGTACATGCTTCGGTTTCTTTTGAATCGGCGTTATTGGATGCCGAACTTCAACTAAAAAACAATGAAGCCACCAATATTTTAGTTGGCGGTGTTGATGAATTGGGTGACCATACTACTGAGCTTTTTAAACTTATTGAGCTAATCAAAACCGAAAAAGTGTCTTCCAAAGCTTTACTGGAAAGTCAAACCAAAGGTGTTGTTTACAGTGAAGGCGCCAATTTCTTTTTATTGACTAACGAAAAAGATGAAAAATGTTATGCCGAATTGATTGATACGGCTATTTTCAATACCTTGAAAAAAGATAATTTACCTACTGCCGTGGAAACCTTTTTAAATTCAAATAAATTGAATCCCGAACACGTAGACTTGCTTATTTGCGGACATAATGGCGATGTTGAGCATGATGATTATTACGAGGTCTTAACATCTGGGATTTTTAGCGACACGCAGCAAGCGTTTTACAAGCATCTTTCCGGAGAATTCCACACCGCTTCAGGGTTTGGATTCTGGCTGGCCAATAAAATCTTAAAAACCCAAACCTTACCAGAGGCCGTTAAACTGAATCATGTCAAGAATTCAGAATTTGGATATGTGCTTTTGTACAATCAATATTTAGGAGAAAACCACAGTTTTACTTTATTGCGTAAATGCTGAAAGCAAAAACTATAAATATCATTTTCAATAGCCTTATTGTTGTTTCCATTCTTCTGTGTTTTTTATTGAAATGGTCGTTTTGGATACCAGTCTCTTTGGCTTTCATTTGGCTGTGTATTACCATCATTGGTTCCTTCAACATTCAGTTGAACTATCATTTGGATTCCTTATGCCGCCAACCGTCCATTTCAACAAATCAAGTGGCCCTAACTTTTGACGATGGTCCACATCCTGATTTTACCCCAAAGGTTTTGGAACTCTTGAAAAAACACCAAGCCAAGGCAACCTTTTTTTGTATTGGGCGCAATCTGGAAACTTATCCAGAGCTTGCCAAAACCATCCTAGAACAAGGGCATGCCATTGGGAATCACACCTATAGTCATAGTCCGGCTTTTGGGTTTTTCAGTACCAAAAAAGTGATCGTTGAATTACAAAGAACCAATGGCATTATTACTCAGCTAGTGAAAAAATCGCCTTTGCTTTATCGCCCCATTTACGGTGTAACCAATCCAGCTATTAAAAGGGCCGTAAAACAATTGAACTTAAAATCCATAGGCTGGAATGTACGTTCCCTGGACACCGTTTTAAATGAAAATCAAGCTTATAATCGTCTTTTAAAAATCAAAAAAGGAGATCTTATCCTCTTGCATGATACAAGCCAAAAAACCGTAAACATTTTGGAACGGTTGTTGCGATCTCTTTCGGAGCAAAATTTAAGCTCGGTGACGGTAGATGAGCTTTTAAATATTGAAGCCTATGAATAAGCTTTTGTACATTCTATTTTTTTCTGTGCTTGCGGTTAAAGCACAAACACCTTTATCTTCTTCGGAGGCCACAGCACTCAAAAAACAGGTTCAGGAGCAAGCACAAAAAACCCAGACCATGACCGTTGATTTTGTGCAGCTCAAGCACATGGATTTTTTGTCCAACGATATTGAAACCTCTGGAAACCTGTCTTTTAAAAAGCCTAATTTGGTAAAGTGGCAATACCTTAAACCTTTCAGGTATTCCGTATTGTTCAAAGATCAAACTCTTTACATAGATGACGATGGCAAGAAAAGTGATGTGAACCTGAGTTCCAATAAGCTTTTTGGACAATTGAACAATTTGATTGTCAACAGCATTACGGGAGACTTGTTCCAAGAACAGGATTTTGAAATCACCTACTTTAAAGTTGCCGATGGCTCAGAAGTGGTTTTCATCCCTAAAGACAGCAAGCTCAAAAAATACTTAAGCCAGTTTCACATTTTTTT
>JAGQZG010000065.1:5373-13015 GCA_020435705.1 Mangrovimonas sp. | reverse complement strand
CTCAATTGCCCTTAGGATTTCCCGTAGGCGGCTACCCAGGGCCACAAGGACTTTACTATTGCTCTGTAGGCGGAAAGAACACCCATGGACGCGATCTAGTAGAAAGACATGCCGACATGTGCCTTGATGCCGGTATCAATTTTGAAGGGATTAACCAAGAGGTTGCCTGCGGACAATGGGAATTTCAAATTTTCGCCAAAGGCGCCAAAAATGCCGGAGATCAAGTTTGGGTTGCTAGATATTTACTAGACAGACTTACCGAAGAATACGGTTACTATATTGAATACCACCCTAAACCAGTCAAAGGAGACTGGAATGGTTCCGGGATGCACGCCAATTTCTCCAACACTTTGTTGAGAACCTGCGGAAGCAAAGAAGTTTATGAGAAAGTTTGCGAAGCTTTTAGACCGGTAGCCAAAGATCATATTGACGTTTACGGTGAATTTAACGACCAGCGTTTAACCGGAAAACACGAAACAGCTTCCATTCACGATTTCAGCTATGGTGTATCGAACCGAGGTGCTTCTATAAGAATCCCTATCATGACCGTAGAAAAAGGTTGGAAAGGCTGGCTGGAAGATAGACGCCCTGCTTCAAATGCAGACCCTTATAAAGTAGCAGGAATAATCGTTGATACCGTAAAAAGCGCGAAAGTTTAAAACCAACAACAAACCATTATATAGAAAGCCTGCAAGTCGCAGGCTTTTTTTGTGCTAAACAAACGCCATAAAAACGAAAAGAGCATAACCCACAAAAAGAATCAAGCCTTCCAGTTTAGATAATTGAAATCTCTTATGAAGGAACACCAAAGGGATCAATACAAATGCAAAGCCCAACATCCAGAAAATATCACTTGTAAGCAAGCGTTCATCTTTTACAGCAATGGGCTGTATCATGGCGGTAATTCCCAACACCGAGGTAATATTAAAAATATTGGAACCTATCAGATTTCCCAATGAAATGGCCTTTTCCTTTTTTAAAGCCGCAATGACCGAAGCTGCCAATTCAGGAATACTTGTTCCCACTGCGACCATGGTAACCGAAATGACTCGCTGGCTAACCCCCAATGACTCGGCAATATCCTTAGCTCCTCTTACCAACCACTCACTGCCAAAATACAAAGCCGCCGCACCTATGAGCATCCACAACGTAATTTTAAAGGAACTAACCGCCTGTAACTTATCATCCACCTCTTCCAAATCCATCTGAGCATCTTTTCTGGAATTCCTGATAAGGACAACTAAAAAAATTATCAAACAAACAAACAATGCCATACCTTCCAGAAAATTCAATTCCTTACCACTTTTCAAAAACACATAAAGCATAATGGAAACGAGCATCATCACAGGCCAATTGAATTTATAAAAATCCTTATTTATTGCCAACGGTGAAATAAGCGCCGTAATACCCAAGACCAAACCAATGTTGGCTATATTAGACCCAATAACATTTCCCAAGGCAATATCGGAATAGCCGTTTAAGGCCGCTTGCAAACTCACCAACAATTCCGGAGCCGAAGTAGCAAATGAAACCACCGTTAAACCGATAACCAATTTAGAAATCTTGAGCTTAAAGGAAAGTGCCACTGAAGATCTTACCAAGTACTCACCACCAATCACCAAAAGAATCAAACCCAGAACTACCAAAAGTATACTCATATGATTTTTTCTTGCGAAGATAACATTATCCCAGAATTGAACATGGGATTATTTTTTCAATAATTTAACATTGCAGGGCATTCTGTTTTAAAGTTTAGTTAAAGCCGAATAACAAGTCCCATAATACCCTAACTTTGATATAGAAAAACTAAAAAACAATTATTATGAGAACTATGCGTATCCTTAAGCTCAGCCTAGGTCTTGTATTGATAGTAGGACTTGGGCTCGCATCTTACAAAACATTTGCCCACAGTCAAAAAACAAAAATTCCCACTACCAATGATGACAACACGCTACAGGAAACCACTCTTAAAGAACCTGGAGCCGATGTTACCATGACCATGGACAGCAATGCCTCCAAAGACAACATGGACCAAATGATCCATTTGTTGAAAGAACAGAACATTGCAGTCAAATTTTCAAACGTTCAAAGGAACGACGAAGGAAAAATCACTGGTATTAGAATTGAATTAAGTGATGAATCCAATGGTAAAGCCGTGAGCCAGATTTCCAGTTTCTCTCCAATTTCAAACATTTCCTTTGGAAGAAAAGAGGGCAGGCTCTTTATTACCCAAGAAGGTAATGAGGGCACACAAGGCTTTTCATTTATTAATGGTGCTTCACCATTTTTTGCCAACGACTCCATTTTTGACCAGCAATTTGGAATGCTCAAGAAATTCAATCTTCAGGATTTCTTCAACAATCCATCTGCAGGCATGGCCTTTAATGGCTCCACTGCCAATTTTGATGAATTGGAAAAGCAAATGCTAGAAGAGATGAACGCCCTTGGCAACTCCAGTCAATATAGTTTTATTGACGATCCCGATACCAACAAACTTATTATTATAGATGGCAAGGAAAGTGATTTTGAAACCCTTAACAAACTTGCCAACGAGAAGAAAATTGTTGCTGTAGATGCCCTTAAGCCGGAAACGGCCATGAGCATCTATGGTAGCAAGGCTAAAGACGGTGCACTCATAGTTAGCACTAAATAGTAATTTTTCATGTTAGTTATGGAAAACACGCCGAAAAGGCGTGTTTTCTTTTTATGCAAAAACTAAAAATTTCGTTAAATAACTATATGCTTAGTTGCATAACTAGAAAAATAGTTATAAGTTTGGAGTACACTTAAAACACAAAGTTAAATGCAAAAGTTGACCAATAAAGAGGAAGAAATCATGCACATTCTTTGGCGCCTTAAAAAAGCCTTTGTGAAAGACGTTTTGGCCGAAATCAAAGACGAAAAACCTCACTACAATACACTTTCTACAATTATTCGCAATCTGGAAGAGAAAGGCTATGTGGGGTATCATGCCTTTGGGAAAACCCATCAGTACTATCCTATTGTAGCCTTGGAAGATTACCGAAACAAGTTCATGAATTCGGCCATTAAGGACTACTTCAACAACTCTTACAAGAATGTTGTCTCCTTTTTTGCAAAAGAAGAAAAAATAAGTATTGAAGAGCTAAAGGAGATTATTGAACTCATTGAAAACAAGAAATAAACATGGAGTATTTACTGAAATCGGCTGCCATCGTAACACTATTCTATATAAGTTATAAGCTATTTTTGGAAAAAGAGACCTATTTCTCAGCCAACAGAGTCTTTCTTGTTTCGGGATTGCTCCTAGCCTTTATCGTTCCGTTTATTATCATTCCAATTTACGTAGAAAATGAGCCCATATATCTTGAGGTAACTTCAACTATAGAAGCTGCCCCAAAGCAGATAAACAACACGACCAAAATTGACTATTCCCAGGTTTTGAGCCTTGCATACCTAGCCGGCGTGGTCGTTTTACTACTCAAATCCATTACAGAATTTATTTCACTGAAACAGGTTTTAAGCAACTGCAAGAAACGTAAAGATTCTAGATACACCTTACTTGAAACATCCAAGAAAATATCCCCTTTCTCCTTTTTCAACATCATTGTTTACAATCCAAATATGTTTGACAAAAGCGAATTAAGACATGTAATCTCTCATGAAAAAGCGCATGCAGGCCAGTGGCACTCACTGGATGTGATGCTAGCCCAACTTGTCTGCATTTTATTATGGTTTAATCCGCTTGTATGGTTTTACAAAAAAGAGCTACAACAAAACCTGGAGTTTATAGCCGATCAATGGGCTCAAGGGCATTCGGAGTGCTCAAAAACTTACCAACACGTGCTACTTAAAACCAGCGTTCCCAATAATCAACTGGCTATTGCCAATCATTTTTATAATTCATTAATCAAAAAACGAATAGTTATGTTACACAAAAATCCATCACACAAGAGAAATCAATGGAAGCTCCTATTGGTAGTTCCGCTATTGGCTGGTTTTATGCTTACCTTCAACACCAAGGTCGTAGCCCAATCAAAGAACAAGGAAAAAAACACTGAAATCATTGATCTTAAAGTTACTGAGTTTGCCATTTCAAAAGATAGTGACGATAATGAACTGGAAGATGTTAAAAGCAAGTTGAAAGCCCACGGTGTCAAGGCTTCTTTCAAAAAAATAAAGAGAAATAGCAATAATGAAATTACGGCCATCACTATTAACGCTTCGGGGGAAAAGAGCAATGCAAACTATTCCATAGACAACGAAGGCCCCATTTCAAGTATTTTAATAAGCTATAATGAGACCGAAGACCAGTTATCAATTGGCAATAGCAAGAATATTCATTTTTCTTCGGGCAAAAATGTGGCATTTACTTCAAAAGATGCAGATAATGTTATTGTAGAAATTGATGACGATGAATCTGAAGATGGCGCTTATGTTTTTACAACATCAGGCGGACAAAGTATGTCTGTTAAAAAAAATGTAAAAGTCATTGAACTGAAAGATGATGATGACAAAATAATAGAACTTAAAGAAGGTGACGGCAATGTCTTTGTTGTGAAAAAGGAAGTTAATGCAAATTCAGATTCCGACTCTGATAATGATGTTGAAAAAGAAGTAAAAGTTATTGTGCTTTCAGATTCCGATGGGAAAAGCCTACAATGGACAGACGAAGATGAAGTCAAAGTCTTAAGTCCCGGTAACAATAAAATATTTATTAGCGGAACAGATTCCGATCCATTGATTTTTATTAATGACAAGGAATCCACTAAAGAAGAAATGAACAAGTTAGATTCTAAAAAGATAGAACGCATGGATGTTTTGAAAGGGGACAAAGCCATTGAAAAATATGGCGACAAAGCCAAGGACGGCGTCATTAAAATTTACACGAGTAATTAAGCCGTAAAATCAATCAACCAAAAAAGAGCCCCAACAGATTTGTCGGGGCTCTTTTCTACTGTACTATAATTTTTTTTGTAATCAATTTATCTTCTGAAATAATCCTCAGAAAATAAACGCCACTTTCCACATTCATTTCAATGGGCCTATGATTGACTACTTTTTGAGTTTTTACGAGTCGGCCATCAGCTGAATAAATTTCGGCTACAGCTTCAGTTTTCAGGTTTGAAACAAACAATTGATGCCTTACTGGATTAGGAAATACCTTGACCTCACTAAGCCCATAATCCTCTACACTAAGAGAAGGATCCCAGGCTTGTCCAACCAAGTCTCCCCAAATATAATCTACCAATTCCGGGTAATCTATAAAAGGATTCCTGTTGTGCTGCCAAGTGTAGACCACATTGTTTCTATTCATCTCAAAATCATCGGCAGGATCCAACTCATTCCAGCTCAACAACGTTGCCAAATCCCCCATAGAACCCAGCGTTTCCGGATAGCCATTTTCCAGTTGCAATCCGTTATATCTAATTTCCATATAAAACAGGCCACGAGCAACATCACCTTTAAAACTCCCCGCATTACCTACAGGCCCATTGTACTGCCCATAATGCTGGTTGCCCCTCAAGCTATTCTCAGGGCCGTCCACCGCACGAATATGATGCGCATCGGAATTTCCATGTCTGATGGAATCGGCATTGGTGGTCCAAAAAACATCAGGCCCATTGGCATCGGAGTCTCCATCCCTATCATAAAAACCACCCCTTGAACGCGGGAACGTGTGTTCTCTATTCCAAGTACCAACATTGGATGCCCCTGTTTGAAAATCCAATTTTGCCCTACCCTGTTCCGTATAAACCAGCCAGACTTGGTTACTGTTCTCAGGATTTTGGTCCGCTTGTTTTAAAATATCGGTAACATCGGCATAAGTTTGTGCTCGCACCACGCCTTCTTCAGCAATTATATCCTGCAATGCTTGCCTTAAGGCATTTCCGGACAAGCCAATAGCACTGTCATAATACCCATTGGGTGCGGTACTTTCCACCACGCCATAGGTTGGATTTAATGGTGATCCAAAAGGAGCTACCGTAAAATCATTGTCAACTATCCTTATTTGGACATGGTTATTGAGCTTTAAATACCCTGATGGAAGACTCACAAAACTAATCATCGCCACCTCGTCGCCTTCATTCAAACTATCGTCTACAAGCGTTATGTTCGCCACAGCGGTATTTTGTCCCGACACAATTGTAGCAGTCGTACTTCCTGTGAAGTCAGCCATATCAAAACCATCATTGGAAAGCGTAAAATCAATGTCAAGATTTTCAGAAACATTCTGTTCCGTAGTAAATGTAATATCGAAAGATTCTCCTTCATTATATTGGGTTTGCGAAGTGCTGATGCTCACTCCGTTGAGCACAATTCCGCTTCCGTCATTGAGCATCCTGGGCGTAGGCGTTGCGGTATAGTAAGTACCATCGTTAGCCAATTGAATGGAAACCGTGTTATTTCCTGGGCCTTCATTAATTTGCTGAATATCGGTAAAATCAGGATGGTCATTAAAGATATCAATAAGTCCCGTGGCCTCGGCATCATCAGTTCCATAGATAATAACATCAATTAAATTTGTTGTGGTTGCGAGAGTTCCTTGTGGAAAATCGTAATCGCTCGCCTGATAAATAGCTATTGCATCTGCCCCGTTCTGAATAACATTTCCTGAAATCAAATATTGCGGCACAGGAGAAACGCCCAAACTTCCAATGAGCAGCAACCCGTTTATATCTGTTTCATAGCCATCCAAGTCCAGTGACACATAACTTGTGTTGCCACCGGAAGCAGACCCGTTAAACATGACGACCACGTAGCCATCCAGCGGAAAATTAGACACCTCGGATTTTATTTCAATGAACTCCTGGTTGTCTACTCCAGGGGTGTCACAATCCAATTCATTAATTACTAATTGCGCAAAGGAAATTTGTGTAAAGAGCACAAGTACCCATGCTAGTCTTAAAGGGTTATTTACAATGTCCATTTAACAAATGTAAACAACTCATACTTGATATCTTTAATTTAATAGTTAAGAAATCATTTTGAGAAGTGCAAAAGATGAAAAAGGCCATTAGGCACTATTTTAAGACGGAATTTCCTCTACGATTTTAGAAACACCTTAAAAACAGGCCTACATTTATTACATTTCATAACCATAAAAATATATTATTGTTATTATTTAAAACTTTTTTATAGACAAGTCACAAAATAATATTACCAATATCATTTTTTTAGTTATAAATGTAAATGCAAAATTGCAGATTTCAATCTAATTTCTTGGACGTTTTTTTGAAAAATTCAATCTTCGGTAAACAAAATCATTTATCAACCTTTTAAATGTTTCATATTATGTTAACCATAGCCAAAATTATTATTGAAATTATTCTTTCACTTTAGAAAGATCAAATTAGTAAGGCTTAGTTCTAGAATAAGTTTTACTATTTTTGATTTATGAAAAAAGTTCTATTTAAGATACTGGCAAAACTCAACAAACAACTCTTACCTAGTTACTCCAAAAGAAAGCTGGACATCTCCAAAGCCAATAAATTTCAACTAGCCATCATAGGTTGGCGCTGGTATGTTACCAAGCGTTCACTGGATTAATCTTCAGACAATTGTAAGCATCATACGTTTCATCCGACTTAATGGAAAACTATTAAACTCCATTACTCATGAAACTTAAATTTTTCTTGTTGGCAGCATTAGTAATCACCTT
>JAGQZG010000065.1:0-5275 GCA_020435705.1 Mangrovimonas sp. | reverse complement strand
TATCCTGCTCAACCTCCGACGATTCCCCAACCCAAGTCAATTCCAACAATAACAACAGCCCATCGAACAACAATAACAACAATAACAACACTAACGATCCCGGCACATTTGATGTAGCCTACCAAGGAAGTTTTGTCAATGCGGCACACAACACGTCTGGTGTAGCCAAAATAAATACCGACAATACCATACTTAGATTAGAGAATTTCAACTCTGAAAACGGGCCAGTTCTAGAACTTTATCTTACCACCGATTTAACCGCTCAAAATTATATTTCCTTGGGAGAGCTTCAAGGTTTAGACGGCAATTTTGACTACACTCTACCCAACAACGGGATAGATTTCAGCAACTACAAATATGTTATTGTTTGGTGCGTAGAATTCTCGGTTAATTTTGGTTATGCCGAATTGCAGGCCAATTAATTAAGCCTTTTAAAGCAAATATGGTGTCTTGGAATAATTCCCCTTTACTGGTATAAATCAAATTCATTCCATATCTTTGCTATATTTGATTTTTACAAATAAGCACATGGAGAGCGTTTCAATCAAGGAGTTTTATCAAGATGTTTTAGGAGCCAAATGCGAAGAGCTCAATAAGTTCTTAGACAACCAATCTAACCAAGATATTGGACATTTCAATGTGTTTGACATTGAAAAACTAAACGCTTCTTGCAACAAAGGAGCCATGCCCTACAACCGAAGAACCTATTACAAGATTAGCCTCATTAAAGGAAAAAATCGTGTTGAATATGCCAACAAGGTAGTAGACATTGACAACTACGCCGTGCTCTTTGCCACACCAAAAATACCTTACAGATACTTCCCTTTAGACCCAGAGCAATCCGGTCACTTTTGTGTTTTCACCAATGATTTTTTAGCCAAATCAAAAACGGGAATCAATATAGACAAGCTCCCGTTATTTAGTCCGAAAAGTGGATTTGTGTATCAAATTTCCCAGAAACAATTTGATGATTTGAGTTTGATATTCAGCAAAATGCACGAAGAAATGCAGTCGGATTACGAGTTTAAGTACGACTTACTACGCAACTACGCTATGGAGTTAATCCTTAAAGGCCAAAAACTAGAACCCATCTCATCTCAGGACAGAAACAACACCAATGCTTCAGCACGCATTTTCACCTTGTTTATTGAACTACTGGAAAGGCAATTCCCCATCGAATCCACCAATCAAGTCTTGAAATTAAAAACCGCCAAGGACTTTGCGGAAACCTTGGGCATTCATGTGAACCACCTCAACAAAGTACTCAAGGAAATTACCGGTAAGACCACAACAGAAATCATTAGCAGCCGAATTAACCAAGAGGCCAAAATCCTCCTAAAGGAAACCCCTTGGAACATTTCAGAGATTGCCTATAGTTTAGGATTTGACGAAGTGGCCCATTTCTCAAATTTTTTCAAACGCAAGACTAAACTATCCCCGTTATCTTTCAGAAGTTGATTATTTGATTTTTGCAAACATTGATTTGAATACTGCAACTTGGCTTGAGTAAATTCTTGTCAACTTTGCAATAGAATCAATAAAAAACAAATCATGAGTAATTCAAGTAAAATAGCTCTAGTTACCGGCGGTAGCAGAGGCTTAGGAAAAGACATGGCTCACGCATTGGCAAAAAAAGGTTTTGACGTCATTATCACCTATCAAAGCAGAAGTGCAGATGCCGAAAACACTATACGCGAGATTGCATCTCTTGGAAAAAAGGGGTACGCACTTCAACTAGATGTTGCTGAAAGCAAAGGCTTTCTATCATTCTCAGAAAAACTTTCAACCACTTTGGAGACTGAATTTAATTCCAGAAAACTGGATGCCTTGGTAAATAATGCCGGTGTTGGCTACCACCAAAGTTTTGCCGAAAGCACCGAAGAAGGTTTTGATGCGATGGTGAAAATTCATTTGAAAGCACCATTCTTTTTAACCCAAACGCTTTTGCCTTTATTGAATGACGGAAGTAGCATTGTAAATATTTCTTCCGGTTTGACAAGATTTTCTTTCCCTGGTTATGCAGCTTATGCAACCATGAAAGGTGGCGTTGAAGTATTGAGCGGTTATCAAGCCAAAGAATTGGGCGAAAGAAAAATAAGGGTCAACATTGTCGCTCCAGGTGCCATTGAAACCGACTTTGGTGGTGGTGCAGTGCGAGACAATCAAGAATTAAACGCAATGATTTCTTCATTGACTGCCTTGGGCAGAGTTGGCCTCCCTGACGATATTGGCAGCGTTGTGGCCTTCCTTTGTTCTGAGGATTCCAAATGGGTTAACGCTCAGCGCATTGAAGTTTCTGGAGGAATCTTCATCTAAAACAAAATTCAAAAAGCAAAGCCTGCAATTATGCAGGCTTTTTTTATTTGATGTAAACCGTTTTTTTATTGACAAACTCCATAATTCCTTCCTTGGACAACTCTCTCCCATAACCCGAAGCTTTCGTGCCCCCAAAGGGCAATCTCGGATCTGACTTTACCATTTCATTTACAAAAAATGCTCCGTCTTCAATAGAACCTATACGCTCAAAAGCATCTTCAGTATTTTCAGTAATTACCATAGTTCCCAGACCAAACCTTGTAGTCATGGCCATTTTATAAGCCGCTTCTTTATCCTTGACTTTTATTACTGGAGCCACGGGACCAAAGGTTTCCTCCGTAAATACCGGCATTTCTTCTGTTACGTTGGTTAAGATAGTAGGTTGATAATAAGCATCTAAACGCTTATTTCCAAAGGCCACAATGGCACCCTTTTTAACGGATGCTTCTACTTGCTGCTCCAGTTTTTTTGCCAATTCCACTTTAGCCATTACACCTATTTGGGTGGTATGATCTTCAGGATTACCTGTATTTAGATTGGCAATTTCAGTCTTGAATCGATCCAAAAACGCATCATAAATAGCTTCTTCTACAATGAACCGCTTGGCGGCGATACAGCTTTGTCCTGTATTTTGCATTCTGGCATTAACCATCACGCTCATGTACGTATCCAAATCAGCATCAGCCAAAACGATACAAGCATTGTTACCACCTAACTCCAGAACCGCTTTCTTGAGATTTCTTCCCGCAATTTCGGCAATTTTCCTACCCGCTTCCTCACTTCCCGTAAGAGATACGGCCCGCACTCTATGATCGCCCAAAAGCGATTCAATAGTTTCATGGTTTGTTAAGAGCACTTGAAAACATCCTTCAGGATACTTGGCCTTCTTAAACGCATCTTCTATTGCCAGCGCACAACCCGAAACATTGGACGCATGTTTTAACAAGACCGTATTTCCAGCAGTAATCGTTGGAATGGCAAATCTGAAAACCTGCCAAAATGGAAAATTCCATGGCATGACACCCAAAATGACTCCCATTGGGTCATAGCTAATAAAACTTTCAGAAGCTTCTGTTTCTATTAACTCATCCGCTAGAAAATCCTCGGCGTTTTTGGCATAAAAGTCACATAGCCAGGCACACTTTTCAACCTCGGCAATTGCCTGCGAAATTGGCTTGCCCATTTCCTTAACCATTAATTTACCATAGACTTCTTTGTTCTCTTCCAAGACCTTGCTTAACTTTTTCAATAGCTTTGTTCGTTTGGCAATTGCTGTCTCTTTCCACACCAAAAAAGTATGTTGTGACGAAGAAACAATGGTCTCCAACTCGCTTTGGCTATGTAGTTGATACTCCTTCAACTTTTCACCATTGAACGGATTTATCGAACTTATTTTATTGATTGTTTTATCTTTTGCAACAGTAGTTTCCATGACTTTCATTTTACCATCAAGTTAAGGTTTATTATTGGGAACCCAAACGGCTTTCACTAAATATTAACCATTGTTAAAGTAATTATAAAGTGGGGGTTTACGATTGCCTTTTTGGGTTTTACAACGTATATTATATGTATTGTTTAACCATTTAAACTTTAAAAATCATGAATAAATCAAGTAGTACAGTATTAGGAATTTTAGCTGGGACAGCAATTGGTGCCGCTTTGGGCATTTTATTTGCTCCAGACAAAGGATCGGCCACCAGAAAACGCATCGCCGATGAAGCCAATTCTGCCAAAGACAAGCTAGCCGAAAACGCAAAATATTTGAAGGAGAATATGGTTAACGGCTTTTCAACCAAAAAACAAACTCTAGAAGATCAAGTTGAAGATCTTGTTTCCGATGTTAGCTATAAAACCGAAGATGTGATTACCGCACTTGAGAAAAAACTAGGCGAGCTAAAAGAAGAAAACAAGAAATTCCAAAAGGCATAGCCTATGGGCAATATTCTAGAATCGCTGAATGAAAACACTTCCAAAGCCACTGAAGCCGCTGAAGCCTATTCAAAAGCAACCTTAAAGTACCTTAAGCTTAAAATCTTTGAGCAATTAACATCTTCCGCAAGCTTCATTGGTAAGTTTATGCTTATAGGCAGCTTGTTGCTCATTGCCTTTTTGTTTTTGGCTACCGCAGGCGCCATAGCCCTAGGAATCCTTTTGGACAATATGGCCCTAGGCTGTCTCGCCGTAGGTGGTGTGTTTCTAATAGTTGCATTTCTGGTTTACAGATTGCGCAGCACTATTGACCAAAAAATCATAAAAAGTATGTCCGAAAAATTCTTCGATAAAAATGATTAATATGAAACCCAGACAAGTTTACAATTCTTTTGAAGAAATTGAGCACGATTTAAAACGCTTCAATCTGGAAAGGCAAATTGCACTCGAAGAACTTAAGCTAACAAAACATAAAGTCAAAGAAGACCTAAAACCTTTAAATTGGGTACAAACAGCTATTGATTATGCTGGGAAGTATGGTTTATTCCTAATAATCAAGAGATTGTTAAAATCTAAATAGTTTTAAAAAAATAGAACTAAAAAAAGCAAGCTTTTCGCTTGCTTTTTCATTAATTATCCAGAGGTAAAATTCAATTATTTACGGGGATTCATTAATGTTCACAGTTATAACCTGACATTTAGACTTCTCTCACAAAACATTGACCTTAGTTATATAAACCACTTATATGTACCCCCTTCTAAGGTTGGTTATTCTTTATTCATTTCTTGTTCCTGTTCTTTTCTCATGTTCAATGAATGACGATCATCAAGAAAACCCTATGCCTCAGTGGAAATTGATTTAAATATTCTTGAAAGGAATGATTGGGAACTGTCCCTTAAGATTTTGGGGGAAATCAATTCCTATAGAGAACAAAAAAATTTAACTGTTTTGAACAAGGACACTCTTTTTGTAAGCGCTTATGCCCCTAGGCACTACGACTACATGATAGAAAATAATGTTATCAACCAT
>JAGQZG010000064.1 GCA_020435705.1 Mangrovimonas sp. | reverse complement strand
TTATCTATAATATCAATGGCCAGCTCAACATCAGGAGTTTTCTCTTTTCTGTGCAACTGGATGCTTAAGCACTCTTGAAGGTTTCTGGCACCAACACCGGCAGGGTCTAAATCATGAACAATTTTCAGGACTTTTTCAATTTGTTCTTCAGAGGTGAAAACGTTCTGGGTGAAGGATAGATTATCCATGAATACTGGGATTTCCCTTCGTATATAACCGCTTTCATCAATGCTGCCCACTAAAAATTCGGCAATTTCTCTTTCTTCATCGTTTAAACGAAACGTGTTCAGTTGCCCTAATAAGTATTGATTAAATGAGGTGCCGGCCGCATAGGGAATGTCCCTATCTTCATCATCACTACTGTAGTTATTTGTTTGGGTCCGGTACTCGGGGATTTCATCATCGCTCAAATACTCGTCAACATTAATGTCGTCGTTACCTATGGTTTCATGGTCCTCATAATCGGTTTCATTGGAATCGTAATCATCGTAAGTGTCTTCATACTCATCTACTTCCTTGCCACTTTCCAAAGCAGGGTTTTCCTCTAATTCTTGTTTGAGACGTTGTTCAAAGGCTTGCGTGGGCAACTGAATCAACTTCATAAGTTGAATCTGTTGAGGAGACAGCTTTTGTGATAATTTTAACTGTAAATATTGCTTTAGCATAGGTTAAATTTCAACAGTTATAAAAATAAAAAAAACAATCTACATTAAAATAGAAACGCAGATTGTTTTAAAGGATTATTAAGAATCTTGTTTATTAGAATTCGGCGTTTTGTGGCGTTCTAGGGTAAGGGATTACATCGCGTATATTGCCCATACCGGTTACAAACATGACCAAGCGTTCAAAACCCAAACCAAAGCCTGAGTGAACGGCGGTGCCATATTTGCGTAAATCAAGATACCACCAAAGTTCTTTTTCGTCTATCCCAAGCGTCTTCATTTTCTCCATCAAGACCTCCAAGCGCTCTTCTCTTTGGCTACCGCCTACCATTTCCCCAATACCTGGGAACAAAATATCCATGGCTCTTACGGTTTTACCATCTTCATTCAAACGCATGTAGAAAGCTTTAATATTGGCAGGATAATCAAACAAGATTACAGGACTCTTAAAATGCTTTTCTACGAGGTAGCGCTCATGCTCACTTTGTAAATCTGCACCCCATTCTTCAATTAAGTATTTGAACTGTTTTTTCTTGTTGGGCTTGCTATTTCTAAGAATATCGATGGCTTCGGTATAGCTAACACGCATGAAATTGTTGTCAATAACAAACTTTAATTTCTCGGTCAGGCTCATGTCACTGCGTTCATTCTGAGGTTTGGTTTTTTCCTCATCTAAAAGCCGTTTTTCAAGGAATTCTAAATCTTCTGCATGGTTTTCCAAAACATAGTTTAGAACATATTTCAGGAAACTTTCGGCCAAGTCCATGTTGCCAGCCAAATCCATAAAAGCCACTTCGGGTTCAATCATCCAGAATTCGGCTAAATGCCTCGAAGTATTTGAGTTTTCGGCTCTAAACGTGGGGCCAAAAGTGTATACTTTGCCCAAAGACATGGCATAGGTTTCGGCTTCCAGTTGACCGGAAACGGTTAGATTGGTTTCTTTTCCGAAGAAATCCTGAGAGTAATCAACGGTACCATTTTCAGTTAATGGCGGATTTTTAGCATCCAAAGCAGAAACCCTGAACATTTCACCCGCACCTTCGGCATCACTCCCCGTGATAATAGGAGCATGCATATAGTAAAAGCCATTGTCGTTAAAAAACTTATGGATGGCAAATGCTAAGGCCGAACGCAAACGCATGACTGCACTAAATGTGTTGGTTCTTGTTCTTAAATGTGCGTTTTCACGTAAAAATTCAAGAGAGTGTTTCTTAGGTTGAATAGGATAGGTTTCAGGATCGGAATCACCTAGAATCTCAAGACTTTTCACTTGTATTTCCACGCTCTGCCCGCTACCTTGGCTCTCTACCAAATCTCCTTTAATATGAATGGCCGCCCCAGTGGTGATGCGTTTTAGTAAAGCTTCCTCTGTATTTTCAAAATCAACAACACATTGAATGTTTTGTAAAGTAGAACCATCATTTAAGGCAATAAAACGATTGGCCCTAAATGTCCTTACCCAACCTTTAATTTCTACTTCTTGCGCTTTGTATTCTGCTTTTAATAATTGTGCAACCGTATGCGATGTCATGCTTAAAAATTTTGACAGCAAAGATAATAAAAGCCTTCCTGCTTTTTAAACAACAAACCAATAATTACGCAGGCTTATTTAAGGAGGGAATTGATTTCCTCATCATCATTATCGGGAATGATATCAATGGTAGGCTCTTTGAATATTTCCTTATTGGCAATATTTCTTTCCAATGAAAGTAACAATGAAGGCAGTAAGAGCAAATTGGATAACATGGCAAATAACAAGGTAATGGAAACCAAAGCGCCTAAAGCTACGGTGCCGCCAAAGCTTGAGATGGTGAATACCGAAAATCCGAAGAACAGTACGATAGATGTGTAAAACATACTAACCCCAGTTTCCCTAAGAGCAGCATACACCGACTTGCGAATTTTCCAGTTATTGGCCAAAAGCTCCTGTCTGTATTTGGCTAAAAAATGGATGGTATCATCTACCGAAATACCAAAGGCAATACTAAATACCAAAATGGTAGACGGTTTAATGGGAATGCCCAAAAAGCCCATCATACCTGCGGTTATAAGCAATGGAAGCAAATTGGGAATGATTGAAATGATGATCATCCGGATAGATCTAAACATGAAAGCCATAAACATAGCGATCAAGAAAATGGCCAGAGATAGAGACAACATTAGGTTTTTTACCAAATACTTGGTGCCTTTTTGGAAAACCAGAGCCTTCCCGGTCATGGTGACTTCATATCTGTCTTCAGGGAAAATTTTCTGAATTTTATGGTTTAAATTCTCTTCAATACGTTCCATTTTACCCGTGCCAATGTCCTTCATGAAGGTGGTAATACGGGCGTATTGTCCTGTGCTGTCTACAAAACTTTTCAGTAAGTTAACATCGCTGGATGTGTTTTTAATATAAGAAAGGATAAAGCTATTCTCTTGGCTTGTTGGTAATTGGTAATATTTGGGGTTGCCATTGTAGTAAGCTTGCTTGGTGTATTTGGCCAAATCAACAACAGAAATAGGTTTGGACAATTCCGGAACTTCTTTTATTTCGTCTTCCAGTTCATTGATTTTTTTCAGGTTGGTGAGTTTATTGACCCCTTTTTTCCTCTTGGTATCTACCATGATTTCGAGAGGCATGATACCGTTGAATTCGTTTTCAAAGAATAGAATGTCTTTGTAAAACTCGGTTTTCTTAGGCATGTCTTCAATCAAGCTGCCAGAGATTTTCATTTTATTTACGCCAATCATACTTACGATAATAAGCACCAAAGCAGTAATGTAAATAGTGATACGTTTTTCTTTTACCATGCGTTCCATCCAGCGAACAAAACCACCAATCCATCGTTTGTTCAAGTGTTCAAGATGGCGGTCTTTCGGATAAGGTAAAAAGGTGTATATAATAGGTATAATCAATAAACAGAGGATAAAAATGGCAAGAATACTAAGGGAAGCAACAATACCAAATTCTTTCAACAGTGTACTTTCGGTAATAATAAAGGTGGCAAATCCTGAAGCAGTGGTTACATTGGTCATTAAAGTAGCATTCCCTATTTTGGTTATAACCCGCTGCAGGGATTTCATTTTATTTCCATGCGTTTTTACTTCGTGTTGGTATTTATTGATAAGGAAAATACAATTGGGGATACCAATTACAATAATGAGCGGCGGAATGAGTGCCGAAAGTACCGTAATTTCATACCTCAAGAGTCCCATGATTCCAAAAGTCCACATAACACCAATGGAAACAACCACCAGTGAAATAAAGGTGGCTCTAAAGGATCTGAAGAAAAAGAAGAAAATGAGCGAGGTAACTAACAACGCAGCACCTATAAAAATACCTATTTCGTCTACAATATTCTGGGAGTTCAAAGTCCGAACATAGGGCATTCCAGAGACATGAACCTTAATGCCCGTTTGGTTTTCAAACGATTCAACACTCTTGGTTAGCCCTTGTAAAATGAAATCTTTTCGTTCGGAAGTATTGACAATCTCTTTTTTGAGATAGACAGCCGTTCGTACAGTTTTTGTTGTCTTGTTGAATAAGAAACCATCATAAAATGGTGCTTCTTCAAACAGTTGTTTTTCAAATGCTTCTAGTTGCGGCAGTGTTGTTATGGAGTCTTTTATGAAGGGCTCCAGATCAAACTTTTGTTTTTCCTCATCTTTCACCAAGTTTTGTAAATCTGAAATGGAAACGACCAACTCCACTTCAGGATAGCTTCTCAGTCGTTTGGATAGCTTATCCCAAGCCTTAAAATTTTCAACTGTAAATAGAGAAGAATCTTTTACTCCCAGAACTACTAGATTGCCTTCCTCACCAAATATTTCCAGAAAACGATCATAATCCAAGTTGGCCTGATGGTGATCGGGCAGGAGATTGGCTTCTGTATAGCTCAACTGGATATATTTCCACTGTGTGGAAAGCAATACCGTAGTTACTATAACACCAATAAGTATGAGGATTTTGTTACGAAGAACGAACCGTGCAACGAGATCCCAAAAACTGGTTGTGAGGAATTTGAACATGCCCTTTAGAAAACGACCACAAAGGTAGAAAAAACCAAAGGATTAGCTTGCTATAAGAAGCTATAATGTAATGTTAAATGTGAATTTTAAAGCCATGTTGTCGGCTTCATGGGAAAGGTGGTAACTTCCGTAGCGGTAAGTGAAACTTAATCCAAACCCAAAAAGCAATTTGTTAAGTTCAATACCGGATTCAAAATAACCCTTTTCAAGGGTGTCAAAGGACAAACCCAAATGTCTTGCCTTGTTTTTCATGTTTCCCAGAGCAAACCTTGAGACTATAGCCAATTGAGGTTTTGACCACTTGGATTCGTAAAACGGCTTGAAGTAATGGCGTCCTTGAAGGGTGAGGAATTTATCTGAAAAAAATTCATTGAAATACATGGTTTCAAAACTATTCAAACCGGCTACGGTAAATCGCTGCAATATGGTTTCCTTGGTAATGTTGTTTGGATAGGCATGGTACAAATGCGTAAGAGGGGTATCACCTAAGGCTATTCCAGAAGTTAAAATGAATTCGGTGTTTGTTTTATTGTTATGAACAAACTTGAAAAAAGTCCTGAAATCAAACTTGATAAAGTTGAAGTCGCCGCCCAAAACATCCGAAAAACTTTTGGTGGCTTGAAATGTAAATTTAGGATATCCAACCACTGTTTCCCTAGGCCTTCCGGTAGTTCTCTCGAAGATGCTGAACGGACTCCATTGAAGACAAACAATGGCCGTGCTTATGTGATAAGTAGAATAGATATGGTTGTTAAGTATATACCCATAATTGTAAGTAGGTTCAATAAAGCTATTGGCCAATTGAATTTCAGAGAGTAAATGAGGCGATAGATCATTTTGCAGCCCAATACTAGTGGTTTGGTGGTGGTAAAAGAGATCAATGTTGAGCAATCTAGGTTCAAAAAGCTGAAAGACTCTGCCGTCAACTACAAAAGCGGTACTGGCTGTTTCCTGAAGATCACTTGTATAGGCGGCTTTTAACCAGGTGTTTTTTTTCTCATTAACCCTAACTGAGCCATTTACCGAAAATTTAAAGTTATGGTCTTTAAATGCATAGGCAACATAACCGCCTAGCCTTAATTTTTTGGAAAAATGATTGTTGGTTGTGCCCCCTAATCCAAGCCGAATAGCCTCATATTGATTATATTTCAATAAGTATTTTATGTCAAAATCGAAATAATTAGTGGGGAAATAACCATTCAGCAAGGAGCTCAAATAGTCCAATTTGATAATAGAGTCCTTGGCTACAGAATCGGATTCTTTTGCCAAAGTTGGAAGTTGGGCTTCACAAAAAACTGTAAAGAACAATAGAAAAACAGTAAAGCCTAGTTTGTGCATTAATTGAGTTGAAACTCTGTGTTGGTTATTTAAACTAAAAGCGACCTTTAAAAGGCCGCTTTTAAAGAATTATTTATACAGTCATGATTTCTTTTTCCTTTACGGCAAGTATATCCTCAATCTTTTTCACATACCTGTCGGTCAAATCTTGGATATCAACTTCGGCGTTCTTCTTAAGGTCTTCGGAAGCATCCAGTTTTTTGATGTCGTTATTGGCATCTTTTCTGGCATTTCTAATGCCCACTTTAGCATCTTCAGCTTCAGATTTGGCCTGTTTTGCCAATTCACGACGGCGTTCTTCGGTTAAAGGTGGTACGTTGATAATGATTGTTTCACCGTTGTTCATGGGCGTGAAGCCTATATTGGCAATCAAAATGGCACGTTCTATTTCGTGTAACATGCTTTTTTCCCAAGGCTGTACGGTGATGGTTCTTCCGTCTGGGGTGTTTACGTTAGCTACTTGAGCTAGTGGAGTCATAGAGCCGTAATATTCAATCATAACACTGCCCAACATAGCTGGACTAGCCTTACCGGCACGGATATTAACAAATTGTTTTTCCAGATGCTTGATGGCAGCATCCATGGATTCTTTGGTACTGTCTATGATAAAATCAATTTCTTCGTTCATAATTTGCTAATTTGTAATTTTCCTTAAGGCTCAAAAAGCGAGCCAAATTTAAAGGTTAACCTTAGTTCCAATATTTTCTCCGGAAACCACTTTAAGTAAATTGCCTTTCTTGTTCATGTCAAAGACAATAATTGGAAGTTCATTTTCCTGGCTTAAGGTAAAGGCGGTGGTGTCCATTACCTTGAGTCCTTTTTTAAGAACATCGTCAAAAGAAATAGCGTCAAATTTAATAGCGGTTTTATCTTTTTCGGGGTCGGCGTTGTAAATTCCATCTACTCGGGTGCCTTTTAAAATTACATCGGCGCCAATCTCTATGGCTCGGAGCACTGCAGCAGAATCGGTAGTGAAATAGGGGTTTCCTGTACCACCGCCAAAAATAACCACGCGGCCTTTTTCAAGATGGCGAATGGCTCTTCGTCTAATAAAGGGCTCTGCCACTTCATTGATTTTAATGGCCGATTGCAATCTGGTTTGAACACCCGCATCCTCCAAAGCAGCTTGTAGAGCCAAGCCATTGATAACCGTGGCTAGCATGCCCATGTGATCTCCCTGAACGCGATCCATGCCATTACTGGCGCCCGCTAATCCTCTAAAGATATTGCCGCCACCAATCACTATGGCTACTTCAACACCAGTATCGGTTACGGTTTTGATGTCGTTGGCATATTCAGCTAATCGTTGTGGGTCAATACCGTATTGACGGTTGCCCATTAAGGCTTCTCCGGAAAGTTTTAACAGGATTCTTTTGTATTTCATCTGGAATTGAAAGTTTAGCAAAACTACATATTTTTTTTGTTTTTGGTTATAAAAAAAGCTCCTCGAAAAACGAGAAGCTTTTAATAAAAGTTATATGCTTTGCTAACTAGCCTACAGTCACTCGTTTAAAGTCTGTAACGGCTACGTCACCATAAGAAGCAACGTACTTAGCAACATTGATTTTTTCATCTTTAATGAAGGTTTGGTCCAGTAAACACTTTTCTTGGTCAAGAGTGGTGTTGTCAGACACAAAACGATCCATTTTACCAGGTAAAATTCTATCCCAGATTTGTTCTGGTTTACCTTCTGCTTTTAACTCAGCTTTAGCATCAGCCTCAGCTTGTGTCATTACTTCTGGAGTCAATTGAGCCATGGAAACGTATTTAGGAACGTGCTTCAACGTTTTACCTAAACGTGCCAATTCTTCATTTTCTTTTGCTATAATAGCAATTCTAGCCTCTGTTTCTTTTTCAAGATATTCTGGGCTAAAATCTTTATAAGACAATGTAGTTGCACCCATTGAAGCTACTTGCATGGCTACATCTTTAACCAACACTTCAACGTTGTTTACTTTGGCAGAAAGCCCTACTAAAGCAGCAATCTTATTAATGTGAACATAGTAACCCACATAAGGAGCTTCCAATTTTTCAAAGCCAGTGATGTCAATTTTTTCACCAATAACACCTGTTTGCTCTGTCAATTTATCAGCTACGCTCATGCCTCCAAAATCGGCAGCTAAAAAGTCTTCTTTTGTATTATAGTTTAATGCCAAATCAGCTAAATCGTTAGCCAATTGAACAAAACTTTCGTTTTTACCAACAAAGTCGGTTTCGCAACCTAATACGATAGCAACACCTGCTGTATTGTCGGCATTTGTTTTTGCTACTGCAGCACCTTCAGACGAATCTCTGTCGGCTCTTTTTTCAGCAACCTTTTGTCCTTTTTTACGAAGGATTTCAATGGCTTTATCAAAATCGCCTTCAGCTTCAACTAAAGCTTTTTTACAATCCATCATTCCAGCTCCTGTAGCTTGTCTTAATTTGTTTACCTCTGCGGCTGTAATTTGTGTCATAATTTTCTTGAAAATGATTTTAAAAAAAGTCGTTCAATTTTTTCAGTAAAGAAAAGAACTAAACGACTTTAAAAAGTTATATAATGGTTAAATTATATGTTCTATTCTTCTTCTTGAGATGCTTTTTTCTTTTTGCCTTCTCCTTTTTCAGCTTTGGATGCTTCTTTTTCAGCTTTTCTATCGGCTAAACCAAGACCAACTGCATCGGCTACATAGGAAAGTACTTTATTAATAGATTTTGACGCATCATCATTAGCAGGGATTACGAAATCAACTTGACGTGGGTCAGAGTTGGTATCAACCATTGCAAATATTGGGATGTTCAATTTTTGAGCTTCTTTAACAGCAATGTGCTCTTTCTTGATGTCTACTACAAATAAGGCACCAGGTAAACGGGTCATATCTGCAATAGAGCCCAAGTTTTTCTCCAACTTAGCTCTTAAACGGTCTACTTGAAGACGCTCTTTTTTGGAAAGCGTATCAAAAGTTCCGTCTTTTTTCATCCTATCAATAGAAGCCATTTTTTTAACCGCTTTTCTGATAGTAACAAAGTTGGTCAACATTCCGCCTGGCCATCTTTCAGTGATATAAGGCATGTTGATGCTTGATGCTTTTTCAGCAACAATGTCTTTTGCTTGTTTTTTGGTGGCTACAAAAAGGATTTTGCGCCCAGAAGCAGCAATTTTTGCTAAAGCTTCGTTAGCTTCTTCAATTTTAGCTGCCGTTTTGTAAAGGTTGATAATATGGATGCCATTACGCTCCATGTAAACGTAAGGAGCCATGTTTGGATCCCACTTACGGGTTAGGTGACCAAAGTGTACACCTGCTTCTAATAGATCTTTTACTTCTACTTTTGCCATTTTTTAATAGTTTACGTTCTGTTGACTTAGCAATGAACAAGTGGCGTTTTCACGGCCTTGAACATTTAGATGCTAAACTACTTGGGCTTGCGTGCCCTAACAACAATAACTTGATTAATAATTTAAGCTGAACTTGTTTCAGCTTCTTTTTTAAGAACTTGTTTAACAATCTTGGAAAGCCCTTCGAAAAGAGGTTTCCAAGGTTGTTGGAATAATTAACGTTTAGAGAATTGGAATTTCTTGCGCGCTTTTTTCTGACCGAATTTTTTACGCTCAACCATTCTTGGGTCTCTTGTTAATAATCCTTCTGGTTTAAGAATGCTTCTGTTTTCAGCGTCCATTTCGCACATTGCACGAGCAATAGCTAGGCGAACCGCTTCGGCTTGACCGGTGATGCCACCTCCATATACGTTTATAGTAATATCAAAGTTGCCATCATTGTTAGTCATAGCCAAAGGCTGTTTTACTTTATACTGCAAGGTTGCAGTAGTGAAGTAAGAAGCTATGTCTTTTTTGTTAACCGTGATGTTACCTTTTCCTTTGGCAACGTACACACGAGCAACAGCCGTCTTTCTACGGCCGATTTTGTGAATTACTTCCATTAATTAAATTCGTTTAAGTTGATTGCTTTTGGCTTTTGAGCTTCATGTTTGTGCTCAGCACCAGCAACAACGGTTAGATTACGGAACAAATCTGCTCCTAATTTGTTTTTAGGCAACATGCCTTTTACTGATTTCTCTACAAGTCTCGCAGGATCTTTCGCGAACATCTCTGTAGCTGTTAAACTTCTTTGACCACCCGGATAGCCTGTGTGACGAATGTAAGTTTTGTCATTCCATTTGTTTCCGGTCAAGTTGATTTTTTCTGCATTAACAACAATTACGTTATCGCCACAGTCAACATGTGGTGTGAAGTTTGGCTTGTGCTTGCCTCTCAAAAGTTTTGCAACTTTAGAAGCCAAGCGCCCTAAGTTTTGACCATCGGCATCAACCAAAACCCACTCTTTGTTTACAGTGGCTTTGTTTGCCGAAATGGTTTTGTAGCTTAATGTATCCACACTCAATTAATTTAAATTAAACATTCCTCTCCCAAAAAGAGTTTGCAAATTTACAACAAACTATGGGATTACCAAGCATTACCTAATTATTTTTTGCACAGGTTTTTACGGAATAAAAACAACCGTGTTTTACTAGCTGGAAATGGTTTGCAGATTAGGAGTTTAGACCAGGTTAGTGTTTTTGATTTAACTTTTCTTCAATTTTTTTATTAGGAATGATCCAAAGAACTGCTATAATAAAATACACTGTTACTGCTAACCAATGGTTGTAAATGGCTGCTATGATGCCCACGAGATAAAGGCCTAAGGAAATGAGACTCTTGTAATTTTTGCTTTCTTTAATTTCTTCCAAAATTTCAGGTGGTTGGCTCTTTTTAATAGTGTAGATCAAGAGAATTGATGCGATGCTGCACATGAGTAGAATACAACCGTAAAACATTAAAGGTTCCTTGGCTGGGAAATAATGACTGCCCCATTGCGTGGCAAAAGGAATGAGTGAAAGCCAGAACAAGAGGTGCATGTTTGCCCATAATATTCGCCCATTTACTTTCTCTAGAGCTTGGAATATATGGTGGTGGTTGTTCCAATAGATAGCCAGATAAACAAAACTTAAAAGATAGCTAATAAAGTATACGAAGTTGCCATATAAGCCGCTCAAATGGGGCGTTTCCGGAATTTTAAATTCCAAAACCATGATGGTGATTACAATAGCGAGAACACCATCACTAAAAGCTTCCAATCTGTTTGTTTTCATAGAATTTAGAGCGCAGTTTCTTTATTTAGATTCTTTGGGCAAATCATTTTTGTGTATATATTTATGTATTGACAAGAAAGCAAATAAACCTGTTATGATATGCATGGGAATGGTAAGTCCAACCCAGCCAGATGGTGCTGGCTCTCCATTAGGAAGCTGTTCTTGGAGGGGTCCCAAAAGAGAAAGTAGCACAATAAGTATTGTTGTAGACGTGAAAATAACACATGCCTTCCGAGTGGTTCTGTTTAACACAAAATAGTAAATGGCTGCGAGAATGGGCAAAACCATAGAGGCACTTGTAATAGTGCCATAATTGATAAAATCTGAAACCTCAATTCCAGTTAGACTTTTGAAAATTATATTGTACAGGTTGTTTGCGATAGCACTAGCCACTCCTGCAATGAAACCGCCTAATAGATAGCGTGTAAATTTCATGTTATTATTAGTTTCTTGATTCATGTCTAATTAATTATAAAGTATTAAGACTCATTGATAAGCCCGCTTAAAACATTATTTACAAAGGGGAGCATGCCTTGAGGCCCTGAGTTCCAATCTTTCATATGAACAGTGGTGCCTTTGCTCACCGTAAAAATGTATTCAATGATTTGTAATCTGTTTTCCAGTGAGATACCGGCGCCCATTATCACCATATCTATTTTATAGTTGTTTTGCTCAAAAACGGTATCAACTTCTTCTAGGTTTGTGCCGCTGAAAAGCTCGATGCCTTTTGTGGTTATACCTGTTTGAAAATTGGGGATGTTAATCCCCAATCGCCCTAATAATACTATCTTTTTCATAGTGCTAAATTTTTGTTAGGCATAGGCCCTAAAACTTTTTCTATTTTCCAGAGTACTGCTTTTTCATTTGTGAAGTCAATCATTTTAAAAGGACTGCTATTAGATGTTCGTTCTATCATAAATACTGGCGCTTTGGGCTGTAGTTCTTTAATGTAAACTCCCATTTCTTGTCTGGTTTCTTCTGGCAATCCTGCGCCCACTACTATCAAATCAATCTCTGTTTCCTCTAGGCGTTGCTTGATGAGCTCCTTGGAATTGGCGTACACAATCTTCCGGTGGGCTTTTTCCAATTCGGTTTTCAGAATTTCCATAACATTTAGGTCTCTCCCTACAATTAAAATTTTTGGTTCCATAAGTATATCTGTTTTAGTGTTTTGTTCTTTTGTATTACATGCTGTTATGATTATAAACAGCCCAATAATGGTATACGCTTTCATAGTATTTAGACTTACTGTGTGAGACAAAGTTAAACAATATAGTTGGAATTCCAACTATATTGTTTATTTTCGCATCAAAAAAATGAAAACCATACTAATTACAGGCGCTTCGAGAGGGCTGGGTCGAGCTTTGGTTAAAGAACTAAATGAAAGGAACTATCAGGTTATTGCCTCAGCTCGCAACAGTCATGATTTAAATGACTTACAAGCGTTTCAGAAAATTTCATTGGATATAAGCAATGACGATTCCGTTTTAAAAGCGGTTGAAACCATTAAAGAGGTAGACCTTATTATTAATAATGCTGCGGTCACTATTAGCGGTCCAATTGAAGCTATTGATATTAATGCCGCCAAGGAAGTATTCAATGTTAATTTCTTCGGAGCCCTACGTATTTTTCAGGCGTTTACTCCAATTATGAGAGCAAAAGGGCAAGGGCTTATGGTAAATATCTCGTCTGGAACAGCCCAACAGTCACCACCCCTTCAGGGGATTTATGCCGCTTCCAAAGCAGCTTTTGACAGACTGTGTGAGGCCTACCGAATAGAAGTACAGCCTTTTGGAATTTCGGTAATGCAAATACATTCTACAGGAATTGCTACACAAATGAGAAAAGAACAAACTATCTTTACCAATGAATATTATGCGGAAATAACTGAAAGGGTGAAACAAATGGAACAGCATATGGCTGGTGTTCCCCCTGAAATACTGGCCAAAGTTATTGCGAATAATATTGAAAGACGACCCTTGGCCACATTTGTACGTGCTCAGGATTTAATGGCAGAAATTAAGGCAATTTATACATGAAGAACTCTAAATTATTAGGGCAGTTAATAGGCATTCTTTACAGGCAATCTACAACCTATTTCCAGAAAGAGTTTAAACCTTTTGGTTTAGGTCACAGTCAAGGAAAAGTGTTAAGGTATATAAGCATTAATGGTAAGGTTCTGCC
>JAGQZG010000063.1 GCA_020435705.1 Mangrovimonas sp. | reverse complement strand
GATTGTTACAATAGCCTGGATTGGTGGCCAAGGCATTGGAAATATCCAAATTTGATAATTCATATGTAATGCTACCGTTCGAAACGATAAAATCTGTGATGTCTTTGTAACATGAGAAATAAGGAAGTGTACCATTGAGCGTGTCTTCGTAATCAACCCAATAGGTATTATCGGCAGTAAAGTCAATTCCGTTTAAGGTTACATCAAAGTCACCAGGACCCGAGCCAGCCCAATAAAGATATGCCGAAATGATGGTCGACCCAGAAGGCATTGTCAATACTGCAGACGAAGCCTCCAAGGTTTCACAAAATGTATTGCCGTTGTTTTCCTGACTGTTTAACGTATTGCCAATAGCCAGATAATTGTAGCGACCATTAAATTGCTGGAATAATTCAATTTCCTGTGACTGGACTTTGAATGTAAGAAAGCATAGCGCGGTTAAAGACAGAATAAAGTGCTTCATCACATGGAATAACACCTAAAAATACAAAAATTGTCTTAGCGTTTCAAAGCGAAATGACTTTTAAAAACGCGACCGTCTTCAAGTGTTACAGCAAACCAATAATCGTCACTAGGTAATAAGGCGCCATTAAAGATGCCATCCCAGCCTTTGCCCAAAGGATCCAACTGCTTGAGAAGCTTGCCATAGCGGTCAAAAATGAGTATTTTGGAATGGGGTTGAAACTGATTGGAAATACCATAAACTTGCCATGTATCATTATACCCATCATTATTTGGAGTGAAAAACTTAGGGAAACCAATAACCGAAATTACCTGTTCAACTAGCCCGCAGTCATTTTTCACATCCGTCACTTGAACGGTTAAAATACCTGGTGGAACATTTTCAAATACGTTGCTTTCTTGGAAATAGGCCACTGGCCCCTCTTCATTCCATAGAGCATACTCATAGATGCCTTCTCCAGAAACCAATACAGTGACCACATTGTTAAAGGATTCTGAACCGTCTAGTATTTGAATGTTTTCAAAGGTGGCAATGTTTGATGCTTCAACAGTGATTGTTCGTTCTTTGGTACAGCCATAGCTATTGGTTATTTCAACCGTATAACTTCCTGGTTGATTGACTTCAATAGATTCTGTTGTATCTCCAGTAGACCAAAGGTAGGTGTCATTGGAAAGCTGACTATCCATGTTGCCACTTGACAAAGTGAGGGTTTCAGGATAGGTGTTAAGGCAATAATAAAACAGTTCATCTTCCATTACTTGTGGTAACGGATTGACGGTAAAGGTAACCTCACTAATGCCATAACAAGCGTTGGCGTTCTCGGCTCTGGCATATAAAACCTGATGGTAAGGAACCGTATTTTCAAAAGGCGTTTGAATGGGGTCCACTTCTAAAAGAGCGTCATTATAAGTGCCATAAAACGATAGATCAATACTAGGAGGTAACCCCGAAAGCATCTCATTTTTTATGGTCTCAAGATCAAAAGTGTTGATTCCGTCTTCCGATCCCAATTCGTCACAAACAGGTGGCACCGTATAAGCGTCAATTTGTGTGGTGCTTACTTCCAGCGTTAGTTGAACCACACGATAGCATTGGGTTTGATCGTCAATAATTTTCACCTGTAAAGGTTGAGGATTTGAAGTGTTTTGGTAGGCATCTGTAGGAATGGGGTTGGTGTCGTTCAGAAGATTGGCCATGGAAGTGTAAACTTTAATGGACCTATTGGCTGCAGACACAGTTAAATCGTCAAAAACCTGTTCAATATTGAATGTTGTCTTACCGTCATTGCTGCCATCTTCATCACATTGAATGAGCGTGACATCATTACCCAAAGGGATTGGGTTTACGGTAATATCAATACTTCCTACGTCAAAACATTCGGGGTGCAAATTGTTTTCCACTCTTACAAAAACCGTATCCTGAATCGGGTTGGCATTATAATAATTCAAACTAAGTGAGCTAGCACTATCATTGGCATCTACCGCATTGGTATGATAGCTAACAGTAAATTCGGCAGGGTTCAATCCATTTAAGGCTACTGTATTAAATTGAGTTAGGTCAATGGTCATCTGGCCGTTGGTGTCATCTCCATCCGTTCCATCGTCACAAAGAATGAGTGGGGCAATTTCAGGGATATTGGGAGTGTCAAAAATTTCTACGTTGAAAGACGTAATATCAAAACAATTGGAATTGTTCACATTGCTCACACGAACAAATAATTGTTGGGGATTACTAGTATTGGTATAGGTTGTGTTCAGTTCATTTACATTATTGAAAGCATCATCATAACTCTCAAAGTAATGGGCTGTATAGTCTAGAGGGTCAAGTGTTCCAATGGCTTCATTATCAAATTGGGACAAACTAAATGTCCAAGTTCCATCATTATCATCATCACAAAAACGAGCATCTTGAGGCGTGCTGGCTACTGGATATTCAAAATATTCAACCAATGCTTCTCCTTCCAACGTTTCACATTCGCCAGTATTCAAATCGGCTATTACCTCATACAAACCTGGTTGAGAAACGGTCAAACTGTGCGTGTTATTGGGAAGAATGTTTCCATCAAAAGTCCAGGTATAAGTTGCTCCAGGAACATCAGCAATAGATAGAATATAAGTATCACCATCACATAGAGGTAGATAAGTTGAAGAGATATTTCCGTTGTTAATAATATCTACTTTTTGATTGAAAAAAGACTGTATAAAAGGAGGTAAACCCTGAGTTGATCTGTTAGGGGCCAGGCTTACAGCATTGTTTTGGTAATCACAAGCCAAGCCTACTAAGTTGGGATTGTTAATGGCTCCCAAAAAGGATAAACCAGAGTCATAAGTTGCACTCAAGGCTCGGTAAATTTTTCCGTTTGGACCAAGTTGTAAACCGCCACGATAGAGCGATCTAGAATCAATAAGCACTTGGCTGCCAACGATATTAGTAGCTGTTAGGTCAAATTGAACCAAGACACTCTGGTGGTTGGCTGGAATCTGATCGGAGCCATCCATTGCAAAATAATCATTGGATGCCGTAACATACAATAGATTGTTGTTGGGTGAGAATTCGATGCCATAAGGTTGGTTTTCTGGCTGATTGATAAACAATTGCACGGGGTTGGTAACTTGTCCCGTTTGGGTATCAAAATCAAAAAGAAATAAACCTTCATCCATGTTGGCACTAGCGAGCTTGGTTCCGTCCGGTGAGAATTTCAAATACCCTCTGGAATCATTAATATTTAATGGATGAAAAGAGGTTACTGGCGTTGGATTTACACCTAAATCTGTTACTAAATACGCATAGTAGGTATTCCAATTTCCATGAAATCCCGAATCATTGCCCAGGGCTATGACCCAAACTTCTTGCGAATCACAGTCTTTTAAAACAGCGGAAATTTTTTCGGAACTATCATTAAGTAAATTAGCATTCTTTTGTATAATGGCCCCAAGACCACCACTTTGAGTCATGTCTACTACTGAATATTTTAGTCCGTTGGGATTAAGGTTTGATCCTACCGTGAAAATGTAATAAATATCCGGATCAAAAGGTTTGGGAACCACGATAGCCGATTGTGTGCTAGAAGCATCGCCCAACAATCCAGCGCCATTGGTCATGATGGTATGGTTCCTATTGTAAACCACCGAACCATCAGTATAAAACAATAAATCGCCGTTACTGTCCGAAATTGAAGAGCAGCCTTCGCGAGTACTCAGCTGACCGCCATTTACTGAGGTAACTGTACCGTCAGGATTGAAATGGATACCTGCATTATCGCCAAAATACCAATTGGAAGCTTCTTCCTGTGCTTGCACAAAACCAATGGAAAGATTAAGAAAAAATATGAATAATATCTTTTTCATTCAGGATAGCAATAGCTATCAAAGATATTACAAATCTCGATTTTTTAATAATCTGTAAGATAAAAATATGAAAATGCCAGTCCAAGCTAGAACGATGAGTATTTCATACCAATGTACGGCATAGTCGTAAGCAAAATCTACTTTTTCGGGACTGTACATCATAATGGCTCGCTGAATAGGCTGATTTATAAGGTTGTACATAGATTCTAGCGGCAGAAAGTTTTTAACCATTTCGGCTTTCTCGGTGCTATTGTCAAAAGCTTCATAGACGCCCCAATAAATAAACCATTCCAAAATATATTCAATAAAAAGGAAGGCTAGGGCAAAGGCCGATTTTCGAAGCAACATGCCCAGAAACAAGCAGAAACTGAAAAATCCTAAAAGCTTGACAAAATAGGCTAGAATAAACTCGGTTCCCTTGATGATAATTGAAAACTCATCAATAGAGGAATAATAAAGACCTATGGAAATGGTTATAAAAAATATCAAAACGGTTGATATTAGTGAGAAGAAAACAATCGTATAGAATTTTGATAGGATGAATTCTTTCTTGCTTAAGCCATCAATTAAATTTTGCTTCAGGGTTTTATAGCTATATTCATTACTTACCATACTCACGACAACGACCGCAAAAAATATTTTGAAGAACGCTGCAAAAAAGGTAGTGATATGCCAAATCAACGGAAAGTTGAAAATGCCATATTCGCCTAATTCAATTGTGAAAAGCCCAAAAAAGTTGATTTTGAATGATGAAAGTAAAATCACAAAGAAGGGTAAAATAAAAGAGATGATAATCAAGACTTTACTGGTCTTGTTGAGTAATAATTTTTGTAGTTCTATATTTAAAAGACGTTTCATGGCTTAGTTTTTGGTTGGATTGGTTGAATCGGTTAACTGAAGGAATTGCTCTTCTAAGCTTGGTTTACGTTTCACCAAGTGGGATAATACAATGCCTTTTTCATACATCATTTTGTTGAAATCCGATGCATCCATGGGTTGTTCTAAAAAGGCCGTAACCAAACCGTCAAGCTCTGTTACTTTGTTAAATGCAGCATCAGCTTGTAAAAGTTTTACTAGTTCTGTGGTCTTTTCAGTCCTTAACTCAAAGAAACCAAAGCTGGAAACCATTTCATCTACACGACCCGAATAGAGTTTCTCGCCTTTTCTCAATACCACCACATGAGAACATACTTTTTCAACTTCATCCAAAAGATGTGAAGCCAATAAAATGGTCGTTCCTTCAGAGGCAATTTGTTTGATGAGGGTTCTAATTTGATGAATTCCCTGCGGATCTAACCCATTGGTGGGTTCATCAAGAATCAAAATTTCAGGATCGTTTAATAATGCCGAAGCTATAGCCAAACGTTGTTTCATCCCTAAAGAAAAGGTTCTGAAAGGACTGTTTTTGCGTTCAATGAGCCCAACAATTTCAAGCTTTTCATCTATCTTTTCATAAGAGACTCCTTTTATTTTACATACCAATTTGAGATTGTCATAGGCCGACATGTAAGGGTAAAAATTAGGCCTTTCAATGATGGCGCCCACCTTTTTGAGTGCTTCGTGGGTAGAGACTGTACCATCAAACCATTTAAATTCCCCAGACGTTCTATTTACCACATTAAGGACGATTCCCAGAGTGGTCGATTTTCCACTTCCATTGGGGCCTAAAATGCCATAAACATTGCCTTTATTGATAGTAAAACTTAAGTTGCTCACGGCGGTTAGATAACCATATTTTTTGGTAAGGTTATCTATGGAAAGAATTTCGCTCAAAACGTTTTTGTTTAGGTTAGTTAAAAATAGGACGAAAGCATCAAACTTTTGTTACAACTTTTCCTAAATATACATACATTTATTGAATGGAAGATTTAAAAATATCCAAGAAGAAACCGTCGTTTCCCATTACAGGAAAACTTCACAACTATTTACAAGAGTACAATAGGAACATCAAAATACCTATTTTTTATGATGATTTGCTCCGGTTTCAAGGTTCTATTGTGGTGTATGATAAACAAGGAAAAGATACGCTTTGGGTACGTACTTACTACAACGAATTTGAAAGAGAAACTATTGATTTGAGTTTGAAGCATGTGTATTCGCTGTTAATCTCTGACGGAAATGAAGAAATTTTCAAGTACTTGAATGTAGATTCTATTGACTATTGCACTTTTGGGAACTCAAAACCCTTTCGGGTTAAGGTACGGAACATCCTGAACGACAACTACACTTATTTTTATGTAAAAAAAGCCGATGCTTCCAGGGTTTATGGGTTAGAGTTGGAACACATGTTGTCTCCATATAATCTTAACTTTTTGGTTTATAAGGATACGTTGATTGAAGAGCATATTTCTGGTATTCCTGGAGATGAATTCATAAAAAACATGCTGCCGGATTGTTTACCTAATGAAAAGTCGCAAATAGCCAAAGAATTTGTCAAATTCAATGAACGATGTACTATTAGATTGCTGGGCGATATGCGTTCTTACAATTATGTTATTGTTCCTACACATGATTTTGACCATGTGGTTTTTAAAATCCGTGCCATTGATTTTGATCAACAGTGCTACGAGGGGAAATTCAATATTTACAGGCCGCAATTTTTCAAGGAAAATCTAAAAATGGTCGAATTGGTTGCAGAGAAAATTCTACCGGAATCTATTAATCAGTATCAAGTAGAAGAACGTTCCATTATGGCGAAACGAATGATAAGCTTTCACGATAGAATTGAGGAACTTTTGGATTGCATGATAGACGATACCATTTCTACTGAAGGCAATATAGCTCAGCTAAAAACCGAAGTCTATAAGTATACAAACGACATGCATTTCAAGTCTTGCACTAAAATGGGAGAAATCGTTAAAACAGCTTTAGAATTTGTTAAGCGAAACTATCAGGATGTAAGTACGAAGCTATTGTAGGGGTTAATTCCAGTTTTCCTCAAAGTCTAAATCGTCGTAATCTTCTACATCAAAGTCGTCGTCATCCTCAAAATCCTCAAAATCCTCATCAAATAAGTCGGCTTCAAAGTTCTTATCTGGCGCTTCATCTGGAATTTGACCGTGGGCAAACATGAGATTGGGGTAGTTCATGCCATCTTCTTCATCAACAATTTCGGCCAATTCCACAAAAAAGGTCCACATGCTCATAAAATCATACACATAAATGAGTTTTGTTTGCGCCTCATGCACCACATCATTTATGGCCGTAGCATTCATTAATTTGGCATTGCCGTCATCACTTAAATCAAACAAGGAAATTTCTTCACCTTCATTCCAATCGTCATCACTTAAGTAAAAAGAAGCCATTTCATTACCATCAAACCCAAAAGACTGGGTGATAATGTTGTGTAAATCTTCTAATGAATCAGTTTCGCGAATTTCTAGGTCGCGGAAAATATCATCTTCTGTGTCGTTGTCAAGAATGACCCTGAATCTGTAAATCATTTTAATAGGTTATATTACAAATGTAATTTATTTGCTGAAACGATGCAATGTAAATGTCATGGCACTCAATAAAAAGAAAGCACCTACTTGATGGGTCACGCCCAACCACACGGGAACCTGATAAATAATGGTCAAGACCCCTAATATGAATTGAACCCCTACCATGGCCAACAGGAAATTAACGCCTTTGGTTTGATGCGTAGTCAACTGCATTTTTCTGGATCTATACCAAATAATGAAAATGAAAATAACCACCACATAAGCGAGCGTTCGGTGTACAAACTGGACACCGCTCTTGCCTTCAATGAAATTTTTGTAAACAGGTGATTGTTCAATCCATACAGTCTCATGGATAAACTTGCCTTCGCTCATCATAGGCCAGTGGTTGTGTATAAAACCAGCATCCAAGCCGGCTACAAAGGCTCCGTAAATAATCTGTAAAAGAAGAACGGCGTATCCCATGCGTATAAGATTTCTGAATTTAATATTGATTTTCTTTCTTTCGGGAAAAATAAGATCCAATGCTACCCAAAAGGTATAAGCAAAAGTGATAAACGCAGTGGTTAAGTGTGCTGCCAATCTAAAATGGCTCACATCTGGTTGGTCTACCAAACCGCTTTTTACCATATACCAACCCAAAAAGCCTTGAAAGCCTCCTAAGGCTAAAAGTATTATGGCTTTTTTAATAGTAGGTTTTGTCAGTTGCTTTTTCAACAGGAAATAAAGGAAGGGAATCAAGAAAACAACCCCTATTAGTCTGCCTATTAACCTATGCAGCCACTCCCAAAAATAAATATCCTTAAAATCCTCAAGCGTGAAATGAGTATTAAGTTTTTGATATTCAGGGTATTGTTTGTAAAGATCAAAAGCTTCCTGCCAAGCCGTTTCGCTCATTGGGGGCAAGGTGCCCGTGATGAGTTTGTAATCTGAAATAGACAAACCAGAGTGCGTTAACCGGGTAATCCCGCCTACCACAACCATGGTGAAAATGAGAAAACAACCAGTGAACAACCAATAAATAACTCGCTTATTATCCTTTTTCATGTGTCAATGTTTTTTTAAAGCATACACTATTTTCAATACCTTGATATGGCCCGAAATTGGGCATGGATAGGTAGTGATTCTTTTGATAGAATTTTACGGCTTCCACCTGTCGTTTTCCTGTTTCCAAAATGGTGTTTTCAAAATGTTCTTCAAAAGCCCATTGTTCCAATTCTTTCAATACTTTGGAAGCAAGACCGTACTTGCGCACTTCAGGTTTGGTGTACATCCGTTTTATTTCAGCGGAAGAGGCGTCAACCCTTTTGAAAGCGCCACAAGCCACAGGCTCATTATTCTTATAGGCAATAACAACATGATTAAGGTTTTCAATGCCGTTGTACTGCTGGTAAAAGGCATGTTCGCTGCCATCTATAACACTTAGATACGCATTCAATTCAGTCACAAGATTTTTGAAATCTTCATGGGTTGAATTGGTTCTTATAAGGGTAAGGGTTTCCATGCTAGTGAGTAGTAAGTCCTAAGCGTTTGCCTTCTTTCAGCATGAGTTCATAAGCCGCCTCATACTCATTGGGAATATCACCTTCCAGAATGGCTTCCTTGATGGTTTCCTTGATGATGCCAATTTCTCGTGAGGGTTTTATGCTGAAGGTTTCCATGATCAATTCACCAGTAATTGGAGGCTGGAAGTTTCTAATATGGTCCCGTTCTTCAACTTCTTCCATCTTTTGCCTAACAACCTGAAAATTCTGGTGGTATTTTGCGTACCTCTTAGGGTTTTTAGTCGTGATGTCAGCTTCACATAAAGTCATTAAATCATCAATATCTTCACCAGCATCAAACATCAAGCGTCTCACGGCCGAATCGGTTACGGTGTCTTGGGAAATGACAATGGGGCGTGAACTCATCATGACTAATTTCTGAACGTATTTCATCTTGTCGTTCAAGGGCATTTTCAATCTCTTGAACAAGTGGTAAACCATTTTGGAACCTTTGAATTCATGCCCATGGAATGTCCAGCCTATTTTTTTGTCAAAACGCTTGGTGGGCGCTTTGCCAATATCATGCAACAAGGCAGCCCAACGAAGCCAAAGATTATCGGTGTGTTGGGAAATGTTGTCTACTACTTCCAGTGTGTGGTAAAAATTGTCTTTATGGCGTTGCCCTTCTATTTCATCAATGCCTTTTAAGGCAATCAATTCGGGTAAGATATGATCCAGTAAGCCTGTTTTCTCCAATAGGAGAAATCCTTTGGAAGGTTTAGTGCTGAGCATGATTTTGTTCAGCTCAACTACAATTCGCTCTTTAGTGATAATCTCAAGACGATGGTTGTTGTTTTTTATGGACTCCAATGATTTTTCTTCAATCCAGAAATCCAACTGGGTGGCAAACCGAATAGCCCTTAACATCCGAAGCGGATCGTCACTGTAAGTTATATCGGGGTCTAGAGGCGTCCGGATAATTTTATTTTCTAAATCTTCAATACCGTTAAATGGATCTAAAAGCTCTCCGAAATTTTCTTCAGAAAGGCTTAATGCCAAAGCGTTGATAGTGAAATCCCTGCGGTTTTGGTCATCTTCCAAAGTCCCATTTTCCACAACCGGATTTCGACTATTCTCATTGTAACTTTCTTTTCTGGCACCCACAAATTCAACTTCCATCTCCTCATGGCGTAGCATGGCTGTTCCGTAGGTTTTAAAAATTTGGACCTTAGGGTGGTTTGGTAAATTCTTGGCTACTTGCGTGGCCAACTCAATGCCGCTCCCAATGGCCACCACATCAATATCTTTATGTTCACCCCGATTGAGAATATAATCCCGAACGTAACCGCCAATAACATAGCTGTCCACAGCCAGCTCTTTGGCCGATTGTGAAATAATGTTGAAGATGTTATGTTGAAGAGCTTTTTTGTAATTCATTTATATTGCACTGATACACTAATATTTTACAAAACAATTCTTTTATGGTCAAGTAGATCCTTATGGATATTGGCCAGAATTGTTAGCTTACATTTTGAAACTTTAAGATAATTGATACATTGAGATATATACTTATCATTTAGAGTTTCTGTTGATTTTGTTTTTAAAATTATTTTATCAAACACGACAAAATCTACATAAAATTTAGGTCTTAACAGAACATTTTATAGACAATTTCGGAAAAATCACTTCCGAGATTATTATAGACCTCAAAAAACATCCCAACTATTTTATAGCTTTCCTCTTTGTAAATTAAATGACCCATAAAATATTCGTGAGTTAGTGGTCAGCTATCTAATAACCTTAACCGTTCCGTTGTTGCTCAATTTGATGATGGACGACGGATTTTTACATATTTTATCGCGGTGCAAATTTACTACATAGTCCACACCTTTTAAAATGGCTGGGCTTATTTCTTTGAAGGATTGTGGTGTTGGCGCACTGGAAATATTGGCAGAGGTAGAAACAATGGGTTTGTTAAACTTCCTCATCAACCAATAACAGAAATCGTCATCTGGAATTCGAAACGCAATACTGCCGTCACTGGAAATTAAATTTGGAGCCAAGTTCTGGGCTTCGTCATAAATTATGGTGGTGGGCTTATTGGCAATTTCAATAATATCCAAAGCTACTTGCGGTACTTCCTTGACATACTTTTTAAGCATCCTGTCATCGGCGGCTAAGCATATTAGCGCCTTATTGTCCTCCCGTTGCTTGAGTTGGTACACTTTTTTGATAGCTTCAGAATTGGTCGCATCACACCCTATGCCCCACACCGTATCGGTGGGATAGAGGATAAGGCCACCGTTTAGGAGTACTTCTAAACAGTTTTTTATTTCTTGTTGCATCCGGGATTAAATGATCAAAAATGTTCTGCGCAAAGTTACATTTAATATTGGTCAATAAACTGTTTTTGATTGCTGAGATTCCAAATAGTGTTGGTTTTTAGCGACTTTAAAAACAGTTGGGCGCTATTGCCTTTACCAAAGGAACTTTGCTCTTTTTCCAGCGGTTCCAAATCAGAGGTCAAGGCCTTTTGTATCTCTTTTTTATCATAAGACGTATTGATAATGTGAGAATGCAAGGATCTGTTTTCCTGTCGGGTTCCAATATTGATTGTAGGAATTCCATAATAAGGGGCTTCCCTTATGCCGGCACTGGAGTTGCCTATTATAAAATCACTGTTTTTAAGAAGTGTCAGGAAGTATTCAAATCTAATTGATGGAAAGATTCTAAATCTGGAATTGTTTTCCAGTCTTTCGTATTGCTCCAATATTAAGTTTGAACCTAGATCGTTATTGGGGAAAATGATAACATAGTTTCTGTTGTCTTCAAGCAGGCTTTCAACAAAATGTGAGCTGTAGGCAGACATGTTTTCATACTCGGTGGTTACGGGATGGAACATGGCCACGGCATAGTTTTCAAAAGGTATTTGATAGTAATTTTTTACCTCCTCAATAGAAGGGAGCTTATTTGAAAACATGATATCTACATCTGGCGACCCGATGATTTGGATAGAGTTTTCCACTTCACCCAACTGCATCAGCCTTCTTTTGGCATCTTTATTGGCAACATAGTGTATGTGGCTCATTTTACTCACGGAGTGCCGTATTAACTCATCAATAGTTCCGGAAATTTCACCACCTTCAATATGGGCTACCAAGATGTTGTTTAAAGAGCCCGTAATAGCTCCAGCGAGGGCTTCAACCCGATCGCCGTGCACTACAATAAGATCGGGCTTGACTTTTTTGATGTACTGGGAGAATCCTTCAATGGTCTTGGCCAGTGTAAGATCCATGGTGGTTTCGGAAGTATGGTTGGAAAATGTCTGGACATTGGAAAATTTGCAGCGCTCAATTTCAATTAGCGTCAGCCCGTATTTTTGCATCAAGTGCATACCGGTTACAAAAACAAATGGCGAAAACCCCGGATCGTCTTCAAGAATTTGAATCAAGGATTTGATTTTACCAAAATCGGCTCTTGTTCCCGTAAGAAAAACAACTTTCTTTTTATTCAAAATCATTCCAGCTTAATTGTTCGTCACTTTCTATGTCTCTTAAAGCGGTTTTTCCCAATAAACTATTGAAATTCTCTGCTAGGATTTCACCGGTTCCAGGGCGCTTTACCCATATGTTATCTTTGGTCAGTATCTCTCCTTTTTGTATTGGAGCAATGCTGCATACGGTAGCAAAGGCAAAATCTATAGTCACCTGTTCTTCTTTTGAAGGCTCTTTTTTTCCACCTCTCATTTGCCACATTAAGTTGCTTCCGGTGATCAAATCTCTACAGGCAGTTTCATCCATAGAGCATACAATATCCGGCCCAGTACGCTGCATGTGGTCTGTAAAGTGGCGCTCAAGAATTGAAGCCCCTAAAGCTACAGCTCCCAAACAGGCATGGTTTGTTACAGTGTGATCGGAGAGTCCAAAAACATGGTTGGGGAACGCTTGGGCTAGTTGCGTCATGGCGCCCAATCTTACCAAATGTGGCGGCGTAGGATATAGGTTGGTAGTGTGCAATAATGCTACCGGCACGTTGGCTTTGTTAAAAATGGCCACAGCTTTTGTGATGCTTTCAATGGTGTTCATCCCGGTACTTAGGATTACCGGTTTGTTGAATGATGCAATATGTTCCAAAAGCGGATAATTGTTACATTCGCCAGAACCAATTTTATAGGCTGACACGCCCATTTTCTCTAATCTTATGGCTGCTTTTCTGGAAAATGGCGTAGAAATGAAGATCATTCCTTTGCTTTCTACATAAGCCTTGAGTTCCGTTTCATCTGCTTCGTTTAAAGAACAACGCTCCATGATTTCGTAAATGGAGATATCGGCATTTCCCGGAATTACCTTTTTGGCTGCCGAACTCATTTCGTCTTCCACAATATGGGTTTGATGTTTTACCACTTCAACGCCTGCTCTTGCTGCGGCGTCAACCATTTCCTTCGCAACTTTTAAGGAGCCTTCGTGATTAATTCCTATTTCGGCAATGACCAATGGGGGGTAATCTGGGCCTATTTTGCGGCCTTGAATTTCTATGAAAGGATTATTCATTTGTAAAATTTTCTAAGATAAATTGAGCGTATTTAAAATCTTCTTCTGTGTCAATATCAACACCTGCATACGGATGATTAACAATCATCGGGTAATTGTCTTCACCTAGAATA
>JAGQZG010000062.1 GCA_020435705.1 Mangrovimonas sp. | reverse complement strand
CCCTTATTGGTATGGAATATCTGTTTTTGGATGAATTTGAAGAAGCGAAGTACTACTTTATGAAATGTATTGAGGAAGAAGACGATGACTATTCGGCCTTGTACAATCTCATCTATTGCTTTGATTTTTTGGACCAGCAAACAGAAGCTATCGATTTTCTTAATACCTACCTTGATAGAAATCCATATTGCGAAGTAGCCTGGCATCAATTGGGCCGGCAATATTTTGCCTTAAAAGATTACAAGAAAGCATTGGCCGCATTTGATTTTGCCATCATATCCGATGATACATTCGTGGGAGCTTATCTTGAAAAAGGAAAGGTTCTTGAAAAATTGAAACGCTTTAACGAAGCCATTGAGCATTATGCCCTTACCCTAACTTTAGACGAACCTACCTCGTTTGCCTTATTACGCATTGGGCATTGCCATGAAAAATTAGGCAACAAAGAGTTGGCACTGCAATATTTCAGCAAAACAGTAAAAGAAGATCCTCTGTTGGACAAAGCTTGGATAGCCATCACGCGGCATTACATGAAGTTGAAAAACTACCCAAAAGCGTTGTACTACATTAACAAGGCAATTAATATTGACTGTGAGAATGTGCTTTATTGGCGTTTGTATGCACAAATAAACCATCGGTTGAACCATTTGGAAGAAGCCGAAAGAGGGTACAAAAAAACCTTAGAACTAGGCAATTACGAGCTCAACACGTGGATTAATAGAAGTGATATCTTGCTTGAATTGGGAGAGCATGAAGCGGCCATCTATAATTTATTGCAGGCTATTGAATTTTATCCAGAGAATGCTGAAATTGAATACCGTTTAGCGGGCACTTATTTTATCTTAAACGAAACCCGAAAAGCCGTTTTCCATCTAAAAAATGCCATGAAGTCCAATCCAGAATACGTGTTTATTTTGGAAGAATTGTTTCCCGACTGTTTGGAGCGAGAAGCTGTAAAAAAACTGTTGAAGAAAATCTCCTGACAAAGCCTCTTTTTTGACCTTTTTGCCATTGATAATTTCATTACCTTTGAAGCTCTTTGAAATTTTCAGGCATGACAAGACGGCTTATCGATTACCTTATTATTTCCTTAAAAGGCCTTGCCATGGGTGCCGCCGACGCTGTCCCTGGAGTTTCGGGAGGGACTATTGCTTTTATCTCTGGGATTTATGAAGAACTTATTTCTACCATTAGCAATGTAAACCTATCCCTTTTAAAAACGCTTAGAAATGAAGGTTTTAAAGCCTTCTGGAAACAATTGAACGGGAACTTTCTCGTGGCTCTTTTAACGGGCATTGTTATCAGTTTTGTGTCCTTTATGCGATTGGCCAAATACCTAATTGAGCAACATCCAGTTTTAATTTGGTCTTTCTTCTTCGGACTTATTATAGCCAGCATCTATTTTGTGGGAATCCAAATCAAGAAATGGAATCTTTCAACAATTTTGGGACTGTTATTTGGCGCTGTTATCGCCTACTATATTAGCTCGTTACCATCGTCTGCCGGTAGTACAAGTCCGCTATTCCTATGTTTCGCAGGAGCTTTGGCCATTTGCGCCATGATTTTGCCTGGCATTTCAGGATCCTTCATCTTGGTTATTTTGGGAGCCTACAAAACCTTGAGTGATGCAGTACACGATTTTGATTTCAAACGTCTGGCTCTTTTTGTTATTGGAGCTGTTATTGGCCTGTTAAGCTTTAGCCGCTTGTTAAAATGGCTATTCAAGAATTACCACAACCTGACTTTGGCAGTGTTAACAGGTTTTATCCTAGGGTCATTGAATAAAGTCTGGCCTTGGAAACAAACCTTGTCTGTCATGAATAAGGAAACCGGTGAAATAACCGCTTTTGGAGGCCTGGATAAAATCAACACCCTTTCGGTATTGCAACAACGAACCGGAGATTTTGAAACCCTTAAAACCGTTACAGAAAAAAGCGTGTGGCCCTTTTATTATTCTGATTTGAACGATGGTATAGACAACCAGCTTTTAACTTCTGTTTTGCTCATGCTTGCAGGCTTTTTAACTATTTTTATCTTAGAAAGAATTGGAAAAAAAATGAACTAATGCCTCAACAACCAAGAACATTGTCGGACAAATTTTTCCTTGTACTCAAAGGATTGGGCATGGGTGCCGCCAATAAGGTTCCCGGTGTTTCCGGTGGCGTTGTGGCCTTTGTTGCAGGGTTTTATGAAGAGTTTATTTTTTCCCTCCAGCGAATTAACGGCAAAGCATTCAAGTTACTTATCAATGGTAGGTTCAGGAGCTTTTACCGTTACATAAATGGCCGGTTTTTATTCCTGCTGCTTTTTGGAATGGTGGTAAGCTATTTTAGCGTATCAAAACTTTTGGACTACTTAATAGTACATTATGAGCTCTATGTTTGGAGTGTTTTCTTCGGAATGATCATAGGCTCTATCTATTATATTAGCAAGGATTTTAAAGACTGGCGCTACCATACGTATCTGTCTTTGGCTATTGGGGCGCTTATTGGTCTGGGCATTAGCTTTTTGGATCCAGCCAAGCAAAACGATAATCTTATTTTCGTTTTTTTCTGTGGAATTATTAGTGTTTCTGGGATGACACTGCCTGGTTTTTCAGGATCATTCATCTTGATTTTGTTGGGTAACTACGTGTTGCTTTTAGTAGACTCGGTGAATGCGCTTTATGATACGATACACGAAATACTTGGCGGGGATTTTGATTTTATAAACAATCCCGAACGCATCCACATGCTGAAAGTTTTAGCCGTTTTCACTTTAGGCTCCTTGGTAGGGCTGGTCACTTTTTCGCACATATTAAACTACATACTCAAACATTATAAGAGCATTACCATTTCCTCTATTATTGGCTTCATTGTGGGGTCGCTGGGCGTGGTATGGCCATGGAAAGAGACCAAGTACAAGCTTAGTGAAAGTGGCGATTTCCTATACGATTCCTCTGGACTGAAAATAGTTGAGAATTACAGGCGGTATCTACCCGATTTGAATCAGGAAACCTTTATTGCCATTGCATTTATCATAGTAGGCATACTCATCGTTTTGGCTCTTGAATGGTACGGACAAAAAACCAGAAAAGAAGATGCGTAAATTTGGCTTGGTAGGGAAACATATTTCGTATTCGTTCTCGAAAAATTATTTCAAAACTAAATTTGAAACTGAAAATATCAAAAATGCTTCCTATGAAAATTTTGATATCCAATCTGTAGATGATTTCCCCTCTATTCTTAAAAAAAACACAGAAATAGCAGGCTTAAACGTTACGATTCCCTATAAAGAAACCATTATTCCCTTTTTGGACAAATTAGACAAAACAGCCAGAAAAATTGGAGCTGTAAATACCATAAGAGTCATGGACAGCGGCAAGCTAAAAGGCTATAATACAGACTATTTCGGATTCAAAAAATCTCTCAAACCCTTTTTAGGCAAGCAACACCAAAAGGCGCTAATCCTGGGCACCGGTGGTGCCAGTAAGGCCATAGCCTTTGCTTTGAATGAATTGAATATTGATTTTGTTTATGTTTCCAGTTCCGGCAAAAAAACTGCCATTTCGTATGAAATGTTGGATCAAGATTGGATACAGTCCCATTTGATCATTATTAATTGCACGCCTTTGGGAACCTTCCCTGAGATTGAAAACTGTCCAAAAATTCCGTATCAATTTTTAACAGAAAACCATATTCTATACGATCTTATCTACAATCCAGCCGTTACACAATTCCTAAAAAACGGTATTAAAAAAGGCTGCACAGTGGTTAATGGTCAAAGGATGCTGGAGTTACAAGCCGAAAAATCATGGCAAATCTGGAATAAATAAACCCAATTTCGACCTTAATTTTTGTAAATATTTAACTTGTTCTTATCTTTATTGACTAACGTATTAATCGAATTACGATGTCAGAGACAGATAACCTGCAAGAAGCAGATGGACAAGAGGAAATGAAAAAAGCTATTGAATCAGAAAAAGAAGCTGAAAACAACGTTATTGAGGATACTGCAAATAACGAGAAACTTCCCGATACTGAAGATGATGGTTTGGATGAAATTGACGAATCCAATGCCGAAGACGCTGAAGATGAAGGCAATAGCGATAGACATAAAATTGAATTCAAAGACTATGAAAATATGTCTTTGGAAATGCTTGCTATTGAACTGGAAAAACTCCTTCAGAGTGAAAAAGTCCAAGCCATTAAAAAGCATGTAGATGCCATTAAAAATGAATTCAATGATAAGTTTGATTCGCTGGTAGATGAAAAGAAAGAGGAGTTTCTAGCCGAAGGCGGTAATGAAATTGACTTCTATTATTCCAATCCCATAAAGAAACGATTCAACAATACCTATAGAGAGTATCGCAACAAACTCAACGCCCATTATAAGTCCATCCAGGAAAACCTGAAAAAGAATCTGGATGAACGCCTTGAAATTATTGAAGAAATAAAAGGATTAATAAATGTTGAAGAGAATATAAATACCACTTACAAACATTTTAAGGAGCTACAGGAACGCTGGCGCCATGCTGGTCCCATTCCAAGAGATAAATACAACAATGCTTGGAACTCCTATCACCACCATGTAGAGATATTCTACGATTTCCTTCATTTAAACAGAGAACTGAGAGACCTCGATTTCAAGCACAATTATGAGCAAAAACTCAAGATTATTGAACGGGCCGAAGAGTTAGCCCAAGAAGAAGATACCAATCATGCTTTTAGGGAATTGCAGGTGCTACATAAACTGTGGAAAGAAGAGTTAGGTCCTGTAGCAAAAGAACATCGTGAAGAAATTTGGGGACGCTTTAAAAAAGCCACCAAAACCATTCACGATAAAAGACAGGAATATTTCAAAAACCTGGATTCTATTTACGAAGAAAATCTTGAGAAGAAACAGGACATCATTGATAAAATAAATGCGATTGCCAATGAAGAGGGATCTTCCCACGGTTTTTGGCAAAAGAAAATAAAGGAAATAGAAGCCTTACGCGAAGACTTCTTTAGCGCCGGAAAAGTTCCCATTAAAGTCAATGAAGCTACGTGGAGCAAGTTTAAGGAAAGCGTAAGGAACTTCAACCGGAAGAAAAACGCCTTTTACAAAGACCTTAAAAAGGAGCAACTTAGCAATCTCCAGAAAAAGTTAGACCTCATCAAAATAGCCGAGGACAACAAGGATAATGACGATTTTGCGACTACCACGCCATTGATGAAAAAAATCCAGAATGACTGGAAGACAATTGGCCATGTGCCGCGAAAGGACAGTGATAAGATCTGGAAACAATTCAAGAACGCCTGCAATCATTATTTTGATAAACTCCATGCTTCCCTAAACGCTGCCAATAAAGAAGGCCTGGAAGCTTACAACAAGAAAAACGAATTGCTTGAGGAAATAAAAAGCATAGACTTTACCAAGAAAAAGGACAAAGGCGTAGCTATTGTTAATGACTATATTTCCAAATGGAATGCTGCTGGAAAAGTACCTTCCAACAAACGTTATATTGAAGGTAAATTCAACAAAGTTTTAGATGGTATCTTTAAAACCTTGGACGTAGATACCACGGAAGCCGAACTCATGAAATTTGAAACCAAGTTGGAAGACTTGAGTAATGATGACGATATTCGTCATTTACAGAATGAGAAAACCTTCATTAGAAAGAAAATTGATGAAATGAAGAGTGAAATTAATCAATTGGAAAATAATTTACAGTTTTTCACCAATGTAGATGAAGACAATCCTGTGGTAAAAGAAGTTCTTAATAACATAGAAAACCACAAAGAATCACTGAAAGTCTGGAAAATGAAGCTCAGCAAACTACGAGAGCTAGACCAATAAGGTACTCTATAAAAAACTAAATCCTACCGGTAAAAATTACTGGTAGGATTTTAGTCCCTAACTAAACTAACTAAACCGCTATTTCCATAACCCAATTGGAAATAAACTTTAAATGATACTTTTTCTTTGTGAAGTAATGATTATGCTATTAATCTATTTTAAGAAAGCATCATTTACAAGTATATACGGTAGAAAAAAAAGTTTGGATTACTTGATTTCATTTTTTTTTGATTTTTTTATTTCCTGAAGAACCTTAGGCTCCCAATGCCTTATTAAGGCAGTCGTTTTGCTTCCTCCCAAAAAACATCCATTTCTTCCAAAGTCATATCTTTTAAAGACGTATTCATTTCCTTAGCTTTGGATTCCAGATATTTAAATCTTCCTGAAAATTTCTTATTGGTTTTCTCTAAGGCGTTTTCAGGATTAATCCCCAGAAAACGGGCATAATTAACCATAGAGAACATGACATCGCCAAATTCGGCTTCCATTTTTTCTTGGTCTCCTGCTTCCACTTCATGCTTGAATTCGCCCAGTTCTTCTTGCAGTTTTTCCCATACTTGCTCTGGGTGCTCCCAATCAAAACCAACGCCAGCCACCTTATCCTGAATCCTATTGGCCTTTACCAATGCGGGCAAACTTGCGGGAACTCCTTCAAGAACGCTGGATTTTCCTTCTTTCAACTTTAATTTTTCCCAATTTCGTTTTACATCTTCCTCGTTTTCAACCTTAACATCACCATAAATGTGCGGATGTCTTGCTATAAGCTTATCACAAATGCTGTTTGAAACATCGGCTATATCAAAACTCTTGGTTTCACTTCCTATTTTAGCATAAAATACAATGTGTAAAAGCACGTCTCCAAGCTCCTTTTTTACCTCTTCAAGATTGTGGTCCAAAATCGCATCGCCCAATTCATACATTTCCTCAATGGTAAGATGCCTTAAAGATTCCATGGTTTGTTTTTTATCCCACGGACATTGCTCACGCAACTCGTCCATGATGGTCAACAACCTATCAAATGCTTTTAATTGTTGTTCTCTGGTGTTCATCTTAAATGGTTTTAAACAAAAAAACCAGCAACAGCCGGTTTTATTTTCAAAATTTATTCTTCTTCGTCTTTGGATGTCTCCAAATCAAAATCCATCAGGTCATGTTTTTGGAGCAAATTATACCATTGTACAATTTTCTTGATGTCGCTTGGATAAACCCTATCTTCATCATAGTCTGGAAGCACATTAAAAAAATATTCTTCCAAAACATCTTTCGTGTCTTTGTGGCTTATACTGGTAGGCTCTCCATTTTCTTTTTCTTTAATAGCATTCAAGACCTTGGCCAAAGGCACTTCTTCGGTTAAGGTATAAATGGCTATTTCACTCAACAAGCTTACATTTTGCTGTATGTTTACTGAAAGTCTTTTCTTATCTATCAAGGATTCAGCCACAAAACCAGTGCGTGTTTGTGCAATTAGTTTATACAATCCTGGTTTTCCTGCTATGGCTAATATTTTATTTAAACTCATGTTTCTTTAAAAATGTGGGCAAATATACTATTTAGGTACATTAAATAATGTTAACGCTTCTTTTTTTGCTTAGGAAATTTCATCCGGTAATCTACTTTTATTTTACCAGTAGATATGTTTTGCAACCTTCCTTTGATTAAACGCTTCTTTAACATAGAAAGTCTGTCGGTAAACAAAATACCTTCTATGTGATCATATTCATGCTGAATGACTCTAGCGGCCAAGCCTTCAAAAACTTCGGTTTTCTCTTGAAAGTTTTCGTCAAAATACTGAAGCGTTACCTTTGGTTTTCTAAAAACATCCTCTCTTATATCCGGAATGCTCAAACAGCCTTCATTAAAAACCCATTCATCACCTTCTTCTTTTAAGATCTTAGGATTGATAAAAGTTTTTTTAAAGTTGGCAAGAAATTGCTGTTCTTCTTCGGTGAGTTCGGTATCATCGGCAAAAGGTGAAGCATCAACAATAAACAATCGTATTGACAAACCTATTTGAGGTGCTGCCAGCCCAACGCCGTAAGCATTATACATGGTTTCATACATGTTGGCAATCAGGGTAGAAAGTTCTGGATAATCCTGATCAATCTCCTGTGCCATTTTCTTTAAAACCGGATCGCCATAAGCAACAATAGGTAATATCATTAATTAAGTTTTTTGATTTTTGCAAAAGTACAATACTTAAAGCACAAAAAAAACTCCTTAAAAAATTAAGGAGTTTCAACAGTTTTGAAAAATGATAGGTCGCTATCTTGCGATAACTATTTTTTTGGATATTGATCCTGTTTCGGTTTCTACTTGAAGTAGGTAAACACCGTTTGCAAGATTGCCAACATCAAGCTTTTGTCTGTTCAAATTATCTATTTCCTTACTGAGCAATAATTTCCCAGTGATATTATAAACATTGGCTTTGGCGTGAATATTATGGGAGAACACAATATTAAGGTGATTTCCTTGCGTTAAAGGGTTTGGAAACACAACCGTACTTTCAAGAACCTTATCAAAGGAGCTTACTGAAAGCGTTTCTTGCGTCAAGTTACCATTGGTATACTCACAAGTAGCAGCACCAAAATCGGCCACGAAATAGGTAAAGTCTGTTAAGGCACTTCCTGATACAAGATCATATATGGCATAGCCTTCTTCACATTCAACTAAGTTAAACACTGAAGCATCAACGGTTACAGAAGAGGGCCTGTCAACACAAGGCACAGTACCGGGATCATAGAAAAAGAATAACGAACTGGAATTTGTAAACCCATTTGCTGGGCATACTTGGGCAGTAAGTCCTGTAGCGGACAATAAAGTTATTCCTAACAATAGAATTAAGTAGTTGTTTTTCATAGGTTTGGGGTTTAATAACTGTATCAAATGTAGATTGAGGCAAACATCTTGCATAAAAAAAACGTCGTCTCTGAAAGAAAAATCGATGAAATGCTAATCGATGTTCAAAAGTATCGATGAAATACACTTTTAAATCTTATTTAGCTAAATTTCAACTACTTACTATACAAATAGCTTTGAAGAATTAAAGTTGCGCTTATTTCATCAACCAGTGCCTTATTTTGTCTTTGTTTTTTGGAAAGCCCAGAATCTATCATGGTTTGGAAGGCTATTTTTGAGGTAAAACGTTCGTCAACTTCAACAATAGGGATCTCTGGAAAGTTGGCTTTTAAATTCCCTATTTCTCTAGTGACTATAGCGGCGCTCTGGGAAGCCTCGTTATTTAATTGCTTGGGTTGGCCAACAACAAAAAGTTCAACACTCTCTTCTGCAAGATAGTTCTTCAAAAACAATATCAGCTCTTTGGTGTTGATTGTAGTCAAACCAGAGGCTATGAGCTGAAGCTCGTCCGTGACGGCTATGCCCGTTCTTTTTTCGCCAAAATCAAAGGCTAATAGTCTTCCCATAGGACAAAAATAAAAAACTCTCCCAAAAAACTTGGGAGAGTTTCACCTAACATACTAGTTAACTTCAAGTAGGTACGTAAATAGTCTTAGGATTTTGTATTAATTAATCCGCCCTAAAATTCGGACCTCATATATTAAGACCCCATTGGACATTCAAAGTCACATTCTTTTTAATTATTTTTTTAAACCAATCAACCTTAAAAAAATCTAATAAAGGTTATCTTTGCCACTATTCAATAAAAGTCATGGAAAAACTAAAGCAAATCATTGAAAAAGCTTGGGAAAATAGAGAATTATTAAAAGCCGATGACACCACTTCAGCCATCAGGAATGTTATAGAACTTTTGGACTCTGGAGCCTTGAGGGTTGCAGAACCTGTAGATAACGGCTGGCAAGTAAACGAATGGGTCAAAAAGGCGGTAGTACTGTATTTCCCCATTCAAAAAATGGAAACTTTTGAAGTAGGTATTTTTGAGTACCATGACAAAATGCCCCTAAAACGAGGGTATGCCGAAAAAGGTATTCGTGTGGTTCCGCATGCGGTGGCCAGACACGGTGCCTATATTTCCAAGGGCGTGATTATGATGCCCAGCTATGTGAACATTGGCGCCTATGTTGATGAAGGGACTATGGTTGATACTTGGGCCACCGTGGGCAGTTGTGCTCAAATAGGCAAAAACGTACATCTTTCGGGCGGTGTTGGTATTGGAGGTGTCTTAGAACCCTTGCAAGCTGCTCCCGTAATCATAGAAGACAATGCTTTTATTGGTTCTCGCTGTATTGTTGTGGAAGGGGTAAGAGTGGAAAAAGAAGCTGTTTTAGGAGCCAATGTTGTTTTAACAGCATCTACCAAAATTATTGATGTAACTGGCGAAAAACCTGTAGAACACAAAGGGTTTGTCCCTGCGCGTTCAGTAGTGATTCCGGGCAGTTACACTAAAGAGTTCAATGCCGGAACCTATCAAGTTCCCTGTGCGTTGATTATTGGAAAACGCAAAGAAAGCACCGATAAGAAAACCTCTTTAAACAATGCCCTGAGAGAATACGACGTAGCCGTTTAAAAATGAAAATTCTCATAATTCAGCAAAAGATGATTGGCGATGTGCTCACAACAAGTATCTTGTTTGAGGCCTTAAAAATCAAATTTCCCAATGCTGAATTACATTACCTTATTAATTCCCACACTTATCCAGCGGTAGAAAACAATCCCTTTATTGACCATTTTGTTTTTTTTACTCCTGAAATTGAAAAAAGTAAACGAAAATTGCTTCAATTGGGAAAAACCATCAAGAATGAAAACTTTGATATTGTTATTGATGCCTATTCCAAACTATCCAGTAACCTCTTAACCCTATTAAGCAAGGCCAAAGTAAAAATTTCCAAATACAAATCTTACACGGCCTTTTTGTACACCCATCCCGTTAAGTACAGAAGTACCCCGTTAACAGAAGCCGGATTGGCCATTGAAAACAGAATGCAGCTTTTGTCTTCAATAGATCCGGAATTGGCACAAACCAATATCAAACCCAAAATTTATCTAACCGAAGAGGAAAAGGAAAAAGCAAAGCAATTGCTTATGGACTCCAACATCCATTTGAACAAACCTCTTTTTATGATAAGCGTTTTGGGAAGTGGCAACACTAAAACCTATCCGCTTAAATACATGGCCAAAGTGATTGACCAAATTGTAAATCAAACCCAAGGCCAAATCCTTTTTAATTACATTCCCAAACAATTGGAAGAAGCACAAACCGTTTTTAATTATTGTGAAAAAGAAACCCAAAACCATATTCACATGGCTGTTTTTGGCAAAGGGTTAAGGGAGTTTCTTGCTCTAACGTTTCATTGCAATGCTTTGATAGGAAACGAAGGCGGTGCGGTTAACATGGCAAAAGCCTTGGAAATCTCAACGTTTACCATCTTCTCTCCTTGGATTGATAAGAAAACGTGGAGCATTTTTGAAAACGAATACAATGTTTCGGTGCATTTAAAAGATTACAAACCTGAGTTCTATTCCGAAAAAGAGGAAAAAGAACTGAAAAAAGAAGCCCTAACTTTGTACAAAGAGTTTAAACCTTCGTATTTTTCAGAATCCTTAAATCGCTTTTTGAAAACTATTGTAGCTAATAAATGAATAAACTAACTGCCATTATTCCTACGGGAAATGAGATTCACAATATTGAAGCGGTGATTGCTTCGGTTGATTTTGCCGATGAAATTCTGGTGGTAGACAGCTACAGTACTGATGGCACTTATGAAAAGGCCCAGCAACTGGCCACGAAAGTCATACGGAGAGATTATGAATACTCGGCTTCTCAAAAAAATTGGGCCATTCCGCAAGCACAACACGAATGGATTTTACTGGTTGATGCCGACGAGCGTGTTACCCCCGAACTGAAAGCTGAAATTCAGAAAATTTTGGGAAACCCACCGCAAGATATCGTGGCTTACTGGATAGGCAGAATGAACCATTTTATGGGCGAGCGTGTACATTATAGCGGTTGGCGAAATGATAAGGTCATTAGATTGTTTAAACGGGATTATTGTAAATATGAAGACAAAAACGTACATGCCGAAATCATTGCTAATGGAAGTATAGGCCAACTAAAAAACAAGCTATATCATAACACCTACATTACATTTGATAAGTATGTTGAAAAAATGAACCGTTATGCTACTTGGCAGGCGAAAGATTACGATAAAAAAACGGGGCGGTTAACACCCTATCATTTTGTTATCAAACCCTTTTGGGGGTTTTTCAAACATTATATTGTTCAAAGCGGATTTAGGGATGGCGTTGTTGGGTTTACCATAGGCTACCTGCAAGCTTATGTGGTTTTTATGCGTTATGTAAAACTTTGGCTATTAAGACGGAATAGGGAATAACCCTATTTTTTCCAGAACTTCAACTTTTTCTTTAGTCGTTTTTTCCTTTGGAACTTTTCCTGGAACTCGCTAGTATACTGCCACATTAGGTCAAAAACCTGTTGGTAGGGCTTGCCTATACATTTGGCATATTCATCACTCATAATTTCAACCATGGATTTATGCACGGTTAGCCGTGCGAAATTCTTCAGGCGCGTGTCAAAATCCAAAGGCTTGAACTCCATTCGGTTTAAATCCACTAAGTAAAAATCAAAAGTAGTGCCCGTAACTTTTATTAAAGTGTTTCCCGGAGAATGGTCCAGAAACAGAATGTTGTTTTCGTGCAAAGTATAAGTGAATTTTGTAAACGCCCGTAACATTTCCTCATGCTTAGGAATGGTAAAATCCCTCGTTAAGTCTCTGTAAGTATAGTCTACTTCCAACTGCTCACTCACATAAAAACTTTTCTTAAACAACGCCACAGTTGGAAACTCGTAATAAGCAATGGGCTGAGGCGTTCCAATACCTAATTCAATTAATTTATTGGCATACTCAAAAGAGCGTTGGGCTTTACTTTTCCTGAAAAAACGATAAGCCACCTGATTGAAAATATTCGGGACTTTGAAAGATTTCACATTAATAATCTTATCTCCCAATTGAAATAACCTCAGCGAATTTCTATCTTGATTACCAAAAGGTTCCCCCAGAGTATCATAGTTTACAATGAAATTATCGAGCGTGTGTTTATGAGCCTTGTATGAGTTTTCCAGTACTGCAACCATAAGGCAATATTACAACTTTTCCTTAAGCGGGTTACCATTGTTTTAATTTATATTTGCATAAACAGTCAAGTCGAAATCTATTCCATTAAATGAAAGACAAAGGTATTTTTGTAGTAACTTCTGTATATCACATCCTGCTTTCTATCTTACTTATAGAAGAATACAAACTCAAACAAAATATCCTTGTTATGGTTGAAATAACTCCTGACATTGAGACGTTGAAACCAAACCTGGCCAACTCCAAATGGTTTGATCAGGTAATTACCATGATAGGTCGTAAAAAACAGAAACAACTGGCCGGTAAGTGGCAGTACACTTTGAACCGGAAAAAAATTGTCCCATTAATTGATGCCAACAATCCAGAGCTAAAGGTTTTAAAAAGCAATCTTGCCAGCCATAATGTTTATATTTGCTCACCTGATTCAGCCAAAAACTATTTTATTTACAAATACAAAAACACCTCACTTTTCATGATTGAGGATGGCTTGAAAACCTATATCAAACAAGCGCCAAACCGTCTTTCTACCTTAGCCCTAAAACTCATCAAAAGGCCAGTAAAAAATGGATTTGAGGAACGCATTAAAACCGT
>JAGQZG010000061.1 GCA_020435705.1 Mangrovimonas sp. | reverse complement strand
ATTCAAGTAATGGTTGAGGGCCACACCGATTCCAGAAGCATCAATACCGAAAAAGTCTCCGACAATTGGGACTTGAGTGTGTTGCGTGCCACATCGGTAGTAAGAAAACTGCAAGATGATTTTAATGTAGCACCCGAGAAAATGATTGCCGCCGGTAGAAGTTATTATAATCCTATTGCTTCAAATGACACCAAGGAAGATCGTGCCAAAAACAGGCGTACCAATATTGTAATTCTTCCTAATATAGATAAGTTCTTTGCCCTAATGGCCTCCGAGGACAAGCAAATGGTTCAAATGTAACTTAACTAGGATATTCAAATATATCTTATTGAAAAGCCAGACATAACGTCTGGCTTTTCTAGTAAACACTTAATTTTAGCTATTATTAATAAAAACATACACGTTTTGCAAGCTAAAAAACGATCTGTAGCAAGACATCGGCGGTCACCACATTGGAGCCTAATTTATAGTCGATTGTACTCACTGATGCTTGCATTTTAAGGTTATTACCATCAAAATATTTTGTCAGTCCAAACGTGTATCCGCTAGACTCCTGAAGGATACTTTCTGCATAATTCTTAAACTCCGGTTGGCTATTTTCATATCTAAAATCAAAGCTGAAACCACTAGTGGTAACATAACCCAATTGCACGTTGTAACTATCTCCCAAAACCAAATACTCACTAATTTGTTTGGGAGCCAATAAGGTGCTGGCTGCTTCGTCAGTAAAAGGTATGCCTAGGTTCTTGGCACTGGCATTGGCATATTCGGTTAATAGGGAGAACCCTTTGTATTTTATCAAGAGGTCTATAAAAGCTTGGGAATAATCCGGCAGGTTGTCCATACCACGGCTGTCATACAGCATGAAATCGCCATGGCCTTCCCCATTCCTATTACTGGCACCTTTGTTTTTACTGGCAGCCGCACCCAGAAGTATTTTAATGCTTTCCTCATGAGCCAAATCAGCCGTGTATTGGTCGTTGCCCTCGGTGAAATAACCTAAAGGATAAAGGTCTAGACGGCCTCCTATTTTCAGTCCGCCATAATCCGAATCCCTAGAGTCTGTTCCAAAGGAATTTCTACCATCACCTGACGTAAGCGCTACACGGGGTACAATACCAAAGGTCTTTCCAAATTTGGTTTCCACAAAGAGTCCAAATTCACGTCCGGTATCACTAAACATACGACTTAACATCCCTCTATTGGCAAATTGCAGTTTGTCTTCCCTGTACAACATTTCGCGGTTGTTCACGAAGGTTTGCTTTTGCCCGCCGGTAATGGTCATCCATTGGGTGGGATGATAGGCTACCCATGCATCCATCAACGGACTGGATTTACTGAAATCTGTTTGCAACAGGAAGCTAACTTTCTCCTTGACGGCTTTTCCGCTCAACATAAAAAAGGCACTTTTCACATTGAATTCATAGTCATCATCCAAGCCTTTTATTTTTTCATAATTAATATTGGGCTGAATAAATCCGCCTATATTGAAAGCATAATCACCTTCATTAAAAGAAAAGGTCAACCCTTCCCCTAGCTTGAAATCGGATGTGTTCTTCGGTTCCTCTTGTGCGTACATCATGCTTGCACCTAGAATGATGGTAAGACCTGCCAGTTTTTTCACAATTGATATCATAGTATTCTATTTAGATAGTCTGTATATTGGTAATTCGTTATTTAAATCGGTTTTTAACACTCCAAAGTTTACAAAGCTATTGGGCGCTTCTGGCTCCAGCACTTCGCAAAGCAAGGGCGTGTTCTTTTGATTGGTGGTTATAAAGTAGGTGCCTGCTGGAAAGGTCATTGTTTTGGTTTCCAGTTGGGTTTCTACGGTTTGTCGGTTCATTTTCTCATAAAGCTCTCCCTTGTTGTCATAGGCTGTAATTTGATAGACTTCAACGGTCAATTCCTTGGGTTCACTTAAGGTTTCGGTGGTAATCCCCAAAAGATGCAGTTTTTCAATAAGTGCTTCCTGATCGGCCGAAATGATATAAGCCAAAGGCATGCTTCGCACTAATTTGGGCGACGATTGCAAGGCATCATGAATGGTAACATCCAGTGCCATGGTTTCATAGGTATCCAGATCAATAACCTGAATGGTATCCTTGTATTCTTTTCGGACACTGGTTACCGTTATCTTTGGTTGCGTCTTTTCGGCCTGAGCGATTTCTTCTTTTATCTCATTCTGATTATGATATGCTGTTTCCAAATAAGATAGGCCTATAATGAAAGTCGTGGCAATACGCCTTTTAAAGGAGGTTCTGCCCAAATTCACCCCTCTTACTTCAATAAGGGTTGAAACCGCATTGGTTAAGGCATAGGAGGTGGCGCTAGAGCGGGCATGGATAGATCCTAAATTGAATTCCGTATCACCCATATAGTCTCCGGTGGTCATATAGTCATGATACCGTAATCCATTGGTATCCAAAGCTTTTCTGGCATTGTTTACAAATACAGTATTGGTAAAACGTCTCATGTTTTCCGGTACATTCAGGTTGCCCGTATACAGGAACATAATGTCGTAAAGCGTGGTAATTCCAAACCGACCCATTTTGGCAAAATCACGCCTGTAGGCATTGTATTCATGGAAGTCTACCCCTACTTCTGGGTTGAAATTGGAAAAAGCCTGCTTCAAAGCCACGGTTTCTGGCGCCATGATTTTGGTTTGGTCCCTATTTAAATCCAAGCCATTGGCAGCATATCGACTTTGTTTCTCGTAACCGTCAATATTGGCCATAGGGACTACGGCTAAATCTATGGTATCCAACAAATAAGTGTACTTTGGATTGCTCAAGAGCTGGTACAATAGGTAAAGTACGCCTTCGGTACTGGCAGGTTCATTGCCATGCAAGCCTCCTTGCATCCAGACTCTTGTTTTATCGGTTTTATCAGGATTGGTCAATCTAACCAACGGAATCTTTTTCCCTTTTTGTGACTCACCTATATAACTGATTGATATTAGTTTAGGATGTTTTACTTGAAGTTGTGTTATAAAATTTATTAGTTCGTCATAATTTGTAAATCCTCGTTTCTTTTGCAGTGCGGGCGTAATCTCCTCTATACTATCGGCATCTGGGAAATAGCGCTCCGTAACCTTCTTGGACTGTGGGTTGAGTTGCGCCAATACAGGCAAGCTGCATAGAATAAGGGTAAGGACTATGTAACTGCGTTTTGTCATTTTAAAATGTTAGAGTTAACATAATTCTGGCAACCCATTCGTTACCATCTATAGGATCTCCTGCACTGCTATTGATATTGTCTCCATCTATATAAGTGAATGATCCTTGTATTTTAGTTCCGTAACTACGGTCCAGATATTTACTTAAACCAAGGGTGTAGTAGTTAGGACGACTATAAAATGTTCCATTGTTTAAAAAAGAATTATCATCGGCATCCAAATGGGTATAGCGCCCATCTACAGAGATGCCATTTTTAAACAGGTATCCCGCTTGAAGATTAAAACCCTGTCCCAGCATCATGCGACCCTTTACATAATTTTCTACATCTTGTTCTTCATTCACCTCAAAATTGGTAGAAGTGGTCCCATCGTTACGCACTCTTTGCGTAATATCGGAAGGCACCGTTGCCGAGGTTTTCACAAATTCCCCTAAAGCTGAAAAGCCACGGTATTTGAATAGAAAATCGACGCCATATTTCATATAATCAGGAAGCGATTCTTCATCGTTATCATTTAGATAAATAATGTCTCCACTGCCACGCCCTCTCCTACTGCTCATACCGTTATTGTAGCTATAGTTAACACCAACCACCAATTTTGGAGCTTGTTCACGCATAACATCCGCCTCACGGAATTGCCCAAAGTTGGTAAACAATCCAAATGGTAAAAAATCCACTCGCCCACCTACTTTGAGTCCGCCATGGTCTTTATTAAACACATTGGCGCCATCTCCGTTGGTAACCACCAAATAAGGTTTTAAATACGATCCGCCACCAGTTCTAAAATTTCCTTGAAGGAAGAGTCCAAACTCCCTAATGGAAGCAAATGCCGAAGTCAACCGACTGCGTTCAACAAGTTGTAAAGCGTACGAGTTAATGAAAAGTTCCCGGTTGTCAGTATAGGTAGAACGTTGTCCGAAAGTAACGTTAATTCTACTGCTTAAGTCATAGGATATATAGGCATCCCATAAAAAAAGGTTACCGCTACTGTCATCCCCTTCAGAAGAACCACTTAAATCTATTTGAAGGCGATAGCTGAAACGTTTGTTACTGGACGTTCCATTAAATCGAATTCTTGCACGGCGCATCCTAAAACGGTTTTCGGCATCCAGACTGTCTGCATCGGTATACTGTTTGGATTCAAAATAAGGTTGAATATATCCTGTGATTTCAAACTCTTTACCATCTTCGGTTTCAAAATCCAAGCCTTCACCAAATTCATAAGATTTCATCTTAACGACTTGACCCGAAACTCTTGGAGTTACCAGAAAGACTAAACAAACGACAGCTAAAATTTTATAAGGTTTCATATACATATCGTTATAACTACTTATTCGAAATTTCCTTTTACAATGATCTTGCCATTGGCCATCATTTGTTGTCCACGGGCAAAAACATCTACCAGGTTTAAATTACTATCAAACACACACAAATCGGCATCAAACCCCACAGCGAGTTGCCCTTTGTTCTTAAGACCAAGATTACGGGCAGGATTGGTCGTGATGATTTTAAAAGCATCCCCAATTGCGACTTTTCCCAATTGAATCAAATTCACTACTTCCTGTAGATTTTGATCAATGGGTGCTTGTCTAACCCCAATGACCTGGCCATTTTCATCTAGTTTGGTAAGTCCGGCATGACCATCGGAACTAAAGGTGATATTATCTATGGAAGCCCCTTTTTCCAAGGCGTACATTACGGACTTATAGGGGTCGGTATATTTAGAAGCACCTGTAGTGATATCTATCATACCACCCAATTTGGCAAATTCAATAGCTTGCTCAAACAAAGGTTTGGTGCGTCCTACGTGTGTAGGTGAAATGTGTTCAATAGGAAACTGGTATTTGTTTACCAACTCAAACAACGGATCCATTTTGCTCTCCAAATTACCTAGATGGATATGGAGAATGCCTTTTTTGTTTCCTATAGAACCTCCTACCCTGACTGCTCTAAGTTTGCGCAACAATTCCAAAGCCGTTGGATAGGACGAACGCACATCACTAATGGCAATTTTACAGCCCAAAACCTTGTCAATAAAAATCATATCCTCCTGAATACCATTGGTAATGGTAACGGAGTCTACACCATAATACCCACAGTACATGTAGGCCGAAATACCTTCTTGTTCCAAGGCCTTTACTTTACTGTAAAGAGTGCGAATATTTCTGCTACTGCCATCGGTTCCCAAAAGGCCAACCACCGTTGTCGTACCGCAGGCAATCAATTCGCTTAAAGTAACTTCTGGAGTCATGGAAGCATAGCCGTTTTTACCTCCGGCACCAATGACATGAATATGCTGGTCTATTAAACCGGGAGTTACTATTTTTCCATCAGCATTCCAGACTTTACATAACTGGCCAGGTAAGTCAATAGTTTCGGCAATAGCTATGATTTTTTCTCCAGCAATCAAAAGATCTTTTTTACCTAGATGGCTAGGAGCATATACGTTTGCGTTTTTTATAAGTGTTAGCATAAGCTTATATAAAAAGATAACAGAGCATAATGATTAAGGCTACTGTTAATGGTATTAAATTTCGTTTTACAATGGCCATAGTAGTGACCCCGGCAACTTCAGAAACGGCAATGATCACGCCGGCCACGGGCGATACCGTTCTTCCCATGGAAGCCGAAAGCTGCATTGGCAATATAATTGAGGTACTTTTTACCCCTAATTGGCTGGCTATTTTAGGAACCAATGGTCCAAAAGCAAAAAAGGCCGCATTCCCACTTCCCATAAGCATGGATGCCAAAAAGATGAGCACGGTCATCACGATACTAATGCCAATAGCACCAAAACCTAGGTGTTGGGACACATCAATCAAACTATCAATAAACCCAAGACTTATTAGGCCTTTGGCAAAAATATCGGCAGCAATGATAAGAGTAACTACCGTTTTAAAGATGTTGCCCATGCCATTCCAAAATGTTTTCATTGAGTCATAGACTGTTTTCAAACTTTTAGTTCGAATAAGTTCAAAACACATTGCTATGAAAAGACTAACCAACATGGCCGTGGTGGTATCTAACGTAATAGGTGTTGCAAACAGATTGAACAAATCCGAAAAGACAATAAGCAATAAAATAGGCAAAATAGGAATCAAGGCATAGACTAATGGTGCCTTGGCCTTCGTCTCATCAGTTTTGACATCCTCTACTTCTTCAGGATGTTTTTTATCAAAGTATCTATTCACGAAGTAATAGGTAATCATCATAGAGATACTTAGTGGAATTACCAATGGAATTTGGTGTCCTACAAAAAAGCCAACGGTATCCATACCTATAATATCGGTAGCACTAGCTGTAATTGCCGATGCCGGGCCAATACCCATTGCTGTGGTAGCAGTAATAACCGAAGCTGCTGAAAGTTTGCTCACACCCAAATTAGTTAGAATGGGAAATAAGGAAGCCATTAACAGCAAGCTCAAGCCAGCGGCCGAAGGAATGGCTACAAAAAGAATTTGCCCAATGGGTATAACCAAAGCTGCTGCAATATAAGGACGCGCCCTAAACAACCCTAAAGGTTTCATGGCCACATGCACCAGTGTATTGGAAGCTCCAATATGGTCTATATAAGCTACAAAACCACCTATAGCCATGATCATAAGCCCTACGCCTCCATTGGTTTCTATAAACGATTCTTTGATATAGGAAAAAAGATCAAATCCGAAATTTCCCGTTGGTATTGTCAAGGTTGGCAGATGATGCCCTAGCAGGTAAGCCACGACTAGCATAGCCATACCCGATACCAGCAACACGGCATGTGGATGGTACTTCTTAAAGAGCAACCAAGCCGTTATGACTATGAACCCTAGGGAAATTATGAGATTTAGACTAGCCATAGGTTTACTTTACTAGAAGGATGAACCGTCAACTTTTGTACCAGGTGAAAAAAGTGCACCATTGGCTTCAGCAACGCTACTGTGTTGTACAAAATCACCTGTTAAGTCAGGGTTTCGGGTATAGGACTCGTCTGGATTATCAGAAAGAGGTTCTACATCAAAGGTTACCACTACGTTTCCTGAAGCGTCTTCCAAGGTCACAAGATCCCCTGCATTGTTCATGTTGATTTGCCCATCGGAAGCCACTTGCACAATGGCACCACCAAAACTTCCTGTTGGATTTCCACCTCCAAAAACCACAATGACTCCATTGGCCGGCACAATAGTTCCTGTAGGAAACTCATGTCTTGGCACACCGCTGGACAAGGCTGAGGCGTCATAAAGTTTATAACCGCTCATGTCCAGTTCTGGACCCGAATTGAAGAATTCGATAAATTCATCGTCGTTGGCATCTCTTGTCCCGTCACCATTAGCGTCACCTTCAGCGCCACTAGGCGGATCATACAACACCTCGTTGATAAGGAATCCCAAAAATGGGCAGCCATTGTTTTCAGCTACACCTGCCACATCTGGGCATTCGTCTTCAGAATCGATGACTCCATCACCATCGGTATCGGCATCATCATCCAATAAAGTGATAGCAGCTTCAAAGCTTGAAAGTGTTACCACTCCTGGAACATTCCCGGTAGTTAAAGTAATGGTTTCCAAACCTTCCACTTGGTTATCTTGAATGGCAGTGAGCGTAATACTTCCCGAGTTAGAACCAGAGGCGATAGTTATCTCTGAAGCAGACATGGTATAATCGGTCCCTAAAGTGGCCGTTCCACTAATTGTTAGAGGAATGTTCACCGCACCATCTGCGGACGCATTCAGGGTAGCAGTAACGGTAACTGTACCGTTAGCCTCGTTCAATTCATTTTGGGCGGCGCCAAATTCTATTAAGGCTGGATCCACATCATCTGTACTGCAAGAGACTAAAGTTAGCCCTAAAAAAATTAGGGATAAAACTCTCACTGAAAGGTTATTGGTGTTCATTCTTATGAAATTTAATTATTCTATTATTAGTTTTCTAGTTGAACTTAGATTGTTTAAGGATACATTTAGAAGATATAATCCTGGACGTAAAGAACTAACATCCAACGATTCAGTCTTCATTTCAGCAGTTAGCACTTGTCTTCCCATTATATCATAGATTTTCACTTTCATTTCACCATCAAATTTGGATTTAATAGTTAGATTACCGTTGGACACTGGATTAGGGAAGATGGAAAGTTCTCCCTCCGAAAATTCTTGTGTAGATAATGCGGCAACAAAAGGATACACACATGGCGTGTCAAAAGTAGTCCAAGTTGAAGGCACGTTGCCTGTATCATGATCTGTACATTGTGCAGCGCCATAAGTCCATGTACCATTGTCTTTATATGCCCAAGCATCTTCATAAAATTGGTAATTTGGACATGTTACCGTGGTGCCATCTGAAGACGGACGACAATCAATATCTCCAAAAGTTTCCACTACCTCTCCATTTTTAAATAATTCAATGGCATCATCTCCATTTTGGGATGGCTCGCTTGAGTCTTCTAAGTAGACATCAAATAGATTGTATCCAGGAGTCGTTAAAAATGCTTCCATGGCAGTCAAACTACGAGCCAATAAAATGTGGTCGCCATTACTTACAGCTATGGCAGGAAAGGTGTACTCTTGACCATCTGTACCACCTCCATTATTGGCCACGCCTATTCCATAGATGCTTAAATCAGCAATATCGGCCGTAGCCCTCAAATGTATCGCCTTACCATCAGAACCACCGGATAGTACCGTAAAATCAATGATTCCTATGAGCTCCAAATCAACACTGTTAATTGGAATACATACTGGGCTGGTGATATCTCTTGTTAAGTCACATAATCCTCCATCTCCAGTATTACTCACGGTTATGGTAATATCAGTCCCTTCAGTAACACCAGAAACTGTAATAGTTCCACTGGCTGTACTAGTTGGGTCATCACCTCCTATGGTAAACCCAGAAGGCGTTGTTGAAACTACGAAGGTTTCACCAGTCGCAGCACCTGAAAAATCAAGGGTTACGCTATAAGTATCGTCAGTGGCTCCAGGATTTGAAGAATCACAAACTGTATCACTGGCTCCAAGTGTGGTTTGGCAAGTTGGCGCACATGCATTGTTGGCTGCACCAGGAGTTCCCAAATCGCCATCCCCATAAGGTGTTGTAGATAGACACCAGTTAGCACCGTTGTCATTATCGTTCTCATTCAATGATGAAGGATCTAAGGATATGCTGGCACCAGGAGTGTCAGGAAATGTCACACCTCCATCATAATTTACTCTGGCTATTTCTACCATACTGGTATTCAACAAAACTATTTCATCAGCACCATTTCCTAAAGTATGGCCTGAATCACCATAAGAATAATCTACAGAAGCCCCTCCATTAACCATAGTGTCATCAGATCGGCCTAATACCAAATAGCCTCCAGCTGGGACTATGGTGGTTCCTGTTCCAGATTCGCCTCCAGAGACAATAACATAGGTATCAGTTCCATCATCTTTCAATGTCCAGCCCACAATATCAATAGGTGAAGCGGTTTGATTATAAATTTCAAAGTACTCACCAAAAGTATCACTAACCGAAACAGGGTCATTCATTATTTCAGTAATCACAATATCACCAGGATTTTGGGCAAACCCAAAAGTGCAGGCGAATAAGAAAAGAATGTAAAGTTTTTTCATAGTATCAGTATTAGTTTTAAGTCTATCTAGTTTTTGATAGTTTAAAAGTAGAGCTTCATAAAGCCAAAAAAAGATACCAATACTCAAAAATTATTAATACCAATTTATTTTAAAAGTGTCACCATTTTTCGAACTTGCCTAGATAGCACTGAGGGCCTCACGGCCGAATATCCAATAATAAGCCCTTGTTTTTCAGGTTTTTCAATATAACACTTGCTTAAAGAAAAAGTCACAATATGATGATCATTGAGTTTTTTGATTAGTTCCTTTTCATAGGAAGCGCTTACCGGTTCTTTAAAAAACGCCAAGATGTGGAAACTGGAAAACGGCTTATCCTGAAGTACCATACTGTGGTTTGAAGCTTCAAATTCCTTTTTGAACAAAAGGTAACGTTCCCGAGCCGTTTCAATGGAGTATTTAATATGTTGGTAGAGGTAATTTTTATCTATAAACTGGTTCATTACTACTTGAATAGATGGCGACACAAAACGGTGTGAATGCTCCTGAAGTGCTTCCACTACTTTGATAAGATATTTGGGGACAATCATATAGCCCAAACGTATAGATGGATGCAACAATCTGTTGAAGGTTCCCATATAAATGGTGCGATCTTCTTTATCCAAACTATAGATGGTTGGCATGATACCATCACTATTGGCAATCTCATTTTCATAATCGTTTTCTATAACCAATGCTTTATTTCTGGAAGCCCAATCCAGCACTTCCTGCCTTCGCTTCAAGCTCATTTTTATACCCATGGGATATTGGTTGGAAGGTGTCACATGGATAAGTTTGGGCTGTTCTTTGAGTTGGTTTAGCTGGGTTATATCAATGCCATATTCATCCAGATCAATTGGTAACAGATTGGCTTCGCTACTTTTAAATACTGAGTGCACATTGGGAAATACGGGATTTTCAAGGACCACGGAATCACCCCTATCTATAAGTGTTGTTGCAATTAGATAAAGAGACTGAAGTGAGCCCGAGACAATCACGATTTGTTCAGGATTACAAATCACATTTCGGCTAACATTCAAATAATTACAAATACTTTTTTTGAGCTCAATCAATCCAGTGGCGTTTGAATAAGTTAATCCTGAAGATTTCACATGTCGCCAATAGACATTTAATAAATTCTTCCATTGGTTAACAGGAAACACATCCAAAGGAGGCAATCCTGGCCGGAAAGCCAGATTTTCATTGGGTAATCTATTGATGAGCGTAATGTTTTTGAAATACGATTCCCCCTTTTGCGAGATCTGTGGATAATGGGCAATGTTTACGGTGGTGATTTCTTCCGAAGATTTACCAATTTCACCCGTGACGTCATAATTTACCCTGTTGCCTGAACCAGCTTTGGCCAAGATCAATTTTTCCAGCAACAGTAATTCATAGGCTTTGATAACTGTGGTCCTGGAGAGATTAAGTTCTTGTGCCAGAACTCGTGTAGAAGGCAACAACCAATCATGCGGAATCTCATGTTTAAGAATACAATTCTTCATAACCCTGTAGAGCAGAATGTACTTGTTTGTTTGCTTTTTCTGCTGCTGTACTTGTAATTCTTTCTTAATTCTATTAATGGTAAAATTATGATTGGTATTCATTTTTTTAAATAATTGGTATTATAAAAATAATAAATTATCAAGTTATTTTACAACATTCAATATTTTTTATGCATGTATAACCCAATGAAATCGATTGCTGTACCCTATAAATTTTCCTGTCTGGTTGTTGTTTTATTCTCATTGCTTTCCTGTAGTTCAGATAATGATGAACCAAATGGAACCAATCCAAATGAACCAGAAAATCCCGGTGAGGTTATAGACATACCTCCGGGCGAAACTTTACCTTCGGGATCAGCTGTCTTTCACTATGAATACACTGTAGGCGGTTTTACTAAGTCTTTGGATATTTATTATTATCTTCCCAATAATTATGCTCCTACAACCCCTGTTTTATTTGTTTTTCATGGTACGGGAAGAAATGCCGATGAGTATAGGGATGCCATGGTAGCCAAAGCGCAAGAATTAAATTTTATGGTATTTGCACCAGAATTTTCTATCCAAGAATTTCCTGATGGAGATGCCTATAATCTAGGTAATGTATATGTAGATGGGGACAACCCAACACCGCAGACATTGAATCCAGAATCCCAATGGGCTTTTTCCATTGTTGATCCTTTATTTGATTATATCAAAACCCTAACTGGCAATGAGAATGCTTCCTATTATGCCTTTGGACATTCGGCTGGCGGACAGTTTTTGCATAGATTACTCATGTTTAAACCCAATAGTAGAATTGAAAAAGCCGTTGCTTCAGCTTCGGGATGGTATACTTTTCCAGATGAAACCGTACCGTTTCCCTATGGATTTGGGCAAAGCATTCTTTCTGGTTCCAGCCTGGAAAGTTTATTTTCAAAACAGGTCATTATTCAAGTAGGCGAAGACGACGACAATCCAAATTCGGCTGGATTACGACACAACGACTATGCCGATGCCCAGGGGTTGAATAGAAAGACAAGAGCTGTCAATTTTTTTGACTACTGTAGTGATTTGGCTTCGGAAGAAAGTCTTATTTTTAACTGGCAATTCAGATTGGTTCCCAATGCTACTCATGATTTTGGTCTGCCTTGTGAATATGCCGCAGATGTATTATTTAACTAACTAAAACATGCTCAGCAAAAAAACCATAGGCCTTTGGTTAGGCCCTATTTTATTTATCCTTACCAAGTTTTTCTTTCACCCCGAAGGTTTATCCGAAGAAGCTAATGCTATTTTGGCTTCGGCACTGTGGATTGCTGTTTGGTGGATTACGGAAGCTATTCCTATTGCAGCCACTGCCCTATTGCCTATCGTATTGTTTCCTTTAACCAATGGATTGTCCATAGGACAGACCACAGCGTGCTACGGACATAAATACATCTTCATTTACTTAGGCGGTTTTATTCTGGCCATTGCCATTGAAAAATGGAATTTGCACAAGCGCATTGCGCTTAATATCATTAAGATAGTGGGTACCAATATCAACTCTATTATTCTGGGTTTTATGATTGCGACTGCGGTACTATCTATGTGGATATCCAATACAGCTACAGCCGTTATGATTCTTCCCGTAGGAATGGCTGTAATCAAACAATTGAAGGATAACCCCAAAACCATAGAGAACGAAACCGAGGTCTTTGGAAAAGCCTTGATGCTGTCTATAGCCTATAGTGCCTCCATTGGCGGTATTGCTACACTTATTGGTACGCCACCCAACCTTGTGTTTGCCGGGATTGTAGAGAAAACGTACCAGGTAGAAATTTCCTTTTTTCAATGGTTCATTTATGGGTTTCCTATTAGCGTATTTTTACTTATTGTCTGTTGGTTTTATTTAACTCGTTTTGCCTTCAAGTTTGAACAAAAAGCATTTCCTGGTGGAAAAGAGGAAATCAATAGGCAACTCAAAGCTTTGGGCGGAATTACCAAACAAGAAAAAACCGTGTTGGTGGTTTTTGTTTTGGTCGCACTTGCTTGGATTACAAGATCTTTTCTACTTGTTAAGATTTTACCTTTCATTGACGATACCATCATTGCCATGGCGGCCGCAATTGCCCTGTTCATTATCCCTAGCGGAAAGAAATCGCAACCGCTTATTGATTGGAAAGACACCATAAACATTCCTTGGGGCATCGTCTTATTGTTTGGTGGTGGAATGGCATTGGCACAAGGATTTGAATCCAGTGAGCTTACTACGTGGATAGGAACTCAATTGTCTTCTATAACAAATGTTCACTTATGGGTGTTGCTGTTGATTATTATTGCGTCTGTTAATTTCCTTACCGAAATCACCTCCAATTTAGCCACTACAGCCATGCTTTTACCCGTGCTTATTCCCTTTGCTGCTTTGGCCGATGTACATCCGTATTACCTCTTGGTAGGCGCTACGGTTGCGGCTTCTTGTGCGTTCATGCTCCCAGTAGCAACCCCGCCCAATGCGGTGGTTTTTGGTTCTGGGTATTTGCGGATTGGTGATATGGTTCGAACCGGATTCTGGCTAAACTTATTGTCCATCTTTGTCCTTACCATGATCA
>JAGQZG010000060.1 GCA_020435705.1 Mangrovimonas sp. | reverse complement strand
ACCCCAAAACTCAACGATTTGGTAATTTGGTAACCAGCAGAAAAATAGGCTCTATTGAGTCCGCCTTCACCTTTAAATCTGTTAAGCAATAGCTCACCACTACCATCATATTTTTCCAATTGATATCCTACAGAAGAATAAGGCACCAAGCCAAAGCCAACGCCCAATTTACCTATAGGAATGGAAAGCGCTATGTAATCGAACGTAGACGTTTTGTTTTTTCCTTCGGCTGAATCACTTTTTAGATTGGTTCTACTGTGACTACCCCCAACACTGAATATAACCGGTCTGCTTTCCTTGTCATAGTATTGCAGTGATAAGTTGTCCCCTGCATAAGAAGCAGGATTACGCAAATTTATGTGCACACTATCTGCATAAATACTCAAACCACCCATACTACGGCTTTCAACCGTACCTTTGAACTTTAAGCTACCAATACCGTAATATGAATATGGAGAAGCTGTTCCTTGCTGTGCATAAAATTGCATTGAAACGAATGCAACAAGAACAATAAGCAATTTTTTAATCATCAATATGAATTATGCTTTAAAATGAAATTTAAACCCTCTAAAAGAAAATTCGGGTTGGCAAATATGGTACTTTTTAATTTTTTAGACAAGAATTTGGCATCACCTCCTGTTAAAATTACTGTTAAATCAGGATAATTTAACTTATAATTATCAATTACTCCATCTATTTCATTATAAATTCCATAAACAACCCCTGAATGAATTGCCTCATCAGTGGTGTTGCCAATAATGCTTTTTGGTTGTTTTGTTTCTAATAACGGTAGCTTTGCCGTTAGATTGTGTAATGCTTTATAGCGCAATCGTATTCCAGGTGAAATGGAGCCTCCTAGATAATTGTTGTGTGAATCAATAAAATCATACGTTATACAAGTACCGGCATCAATAATCAGGCAATTTTTTTGAGGATAATTTTTAACAGAAGCACTTACAAGCGCCATTCTATCAACGCCTAATGTTTTGGGCGTTTTATATAGGTTTTTAAATGGTAATTTAGAGTTATGGGTGAGTATGTGCAGTGGTGCATAGACTTTAAGTGCTTCAACAAACTCTGAAGAAAAATGCCCTACGGAGCTTAAAATAATCCTATCTATGGCCTCAAACTCTTTAAAAACGTGAGTCAAGGCACTTGGAAAAGATGCATATTCAACCGCATTTTTTTTTATCAATTTTCCATCCCTGAAAACCGCCCATTTGAGTTGAGTATTGCCCGCATCAATTATTAAGTTCATATGTGCCTTTAAAAATTGTAAATTTACAAAAGCAATTTTTATAAAGTTTATTTTTGCGATTAATAAAAATGACTTTATATTTGCACCCGCTTGTAAATACAACAGGCTCTTTTATTGGAAGGTACCTTAGCTCAGTTGGTAGAGCAACGGACTGAAAATCCGTGTGTCCCTGGTTCGATTCCTGGAGGTACCACAAAAACCCAGACAGTGTCTGGGTTTTTTGTTTTATGACTTCACAGAGAATTTAAAAATCGTTTTAGAACTATAAGTGTCCCCTGGTTTTAAGACTACTGACGGAAATTCCAGTTGGTTTGGCGAATCAGGATAATGCTGGGTTTCCAAACAGAAACCAGTTCTATAGGCATACGTACCGCCATTGGGCATTGGCAGCGTACCATCTAAAAAGTTGCCCGTGTAAAATTGGATTCCTGGCTCATCAGACAAAACCTCCATAAACCGGCCACTAGATGCATCATAGGCCGAAGCCACGGTACGCAAACCGGAACCATTAAGCACCCAACAATGGTCATAGCCTTTACCTAGCTTCAATTGTTCATTATCAGTATGAATGTCTTGCCCTACTCGTTTAGCCGTTCTGAAATCAAACGGTGTTCCATCTACTTTTCTAATTTCACCCATAGGAATCAAAGTGGCATCAATAGGTAGAAATGCATCTGCCTTCAAGACAATCTCATGGTCTAGTATTGCTTTTGAAAAATCGCCAGTTAGGTTAAAGTAAGCATGTTGTGTCAAATTAACAACCGTTGCCTTATCGGTAGTTGCTTCATAGGAAACCTCTAAGGCATTATCATCAGTAAGCATGTAAATAACGGTCACATTCAAATTGCCCGGATACCCTTCTTCTCCATCTTTACTTAGGTAGGTAAGCTTTAAGGCAGGGTTTTCTCCTTCAATAGGCTGGACATCCCACACTACACGGTCGAAGCCATTCACCCCACCATGAAGATGGTTGGAGCCATTATTGGTTACCAACGTGTACTCCTTTCCGTCCAAGGTGAATTTACCCTTGGCTATTCTGTTTCCATAACGCCCAATCAAAGCGCCGAAAAAAGGATTATCGTCCCTCAAATAATCTTCAAGATTATCATGCCCTAAAACAACATTTTGAAAGGTACCGTCTTTACTGGGCACCTTTAGCGAAGTAATTCTTCCACCATAAGTAATTACATCTACCTCAACACCCTGACTATTTTGAAGAACAAACTTATCAACAGATATTCCATCTAGAGTTTTTCCAAAAGGAACTTTTTTAATTGATTTTAAAACTTTCATTAAACACTTACTAAATAAAATATTTAGCAAGTTACGTAAAGCTTCTTAAAAAACATATGAGTTTAAATTGCTTTCAATACTGCCAAAAGCAGCTTTTCATCCAATCTTACTTTATAATTTGGATTTATATATTCAAACACAATTTCTCCTTTCGTGTTGAGAATCATAACCGTTGGGACTGGTAAAATTTCAGATGGTTCAAAATTGGTCTTATTGAAAATATACTTCTTGTTACTCTCCGACGTCTTGAAACCAATACCCACTGCTTGAATTAATTTGGCCTCCTTGTCAGAATAAAGTTGGTAGTTAATTTCATCTTTTGCCATGGTCTTGGAAAGCATTTGGTGGTTGTCCGGACTAATGGCAACTATTTGAAAACCCTCACTCAACACTTCGTTTTCAATTTCGGCTAGACCGGAAAGTTGATTGCTGCAATAGGGACACCAACCGCCTCGATAAAAAACCAATACGGTTGGCTTTTCTTTTAAAATTTGTTGAAGTGATACGTCGTTCCCGTTTAAATTGGTTATTATCGCTTCGGGAATTTTTTCTCCCACAAGCAAGGGGCTCACATCCTCTGGGTTTTCAGGAACTTGGGAAAATACCAATGAACTGACGAACATAAAAAGTAATAGGGAAATTGTTTTCATACAAAAAGTTTTGAGCTTGGTCTAAAACCTTCTCCAATCCTTACATAATCTTTTTATTTAGTTATTTTTGTTTGTTCAAACCAAAAACTATGATTCACCAAATAGAGGAAACTGTTGACTATTTAATTGACAAAGGATTTAATCAGCCCGAAGTAGGAATCATACTGGGAACCGGTTTGGGTATGTTACTGGAAGAGGTAGACATTCTTAAGGAAGTGAGCTACAATCATATTCCCAACTTCCCAACGGCAACGGTTGAGTTCCATAAAGGAAAACTCATTTTTGGAGAAATAGAAGGCAAGCGGGCCATTATTATGCAAGGGCGTTTTCATCTTTACGAAGGCTATTCCTTGCAAGATGTTACCTATCCTGTGAGGATTATGGAAAAGTTAGGTATTAAAACCTTACTGATTTCCAATGCATCAGGCGCTCTTAATACCAACTACAAAAAAGGAGATTTGCTGCTTATTGATGACCATATTAACCTTCAAGGAAGTTCGCCCTTGGCATTTAAAGGCGTATCTCTATTAGGCGAACGCTTTGCCGATATGAGCGAACCCTACAATGCCGAATTGAACCAACGCTTTGAAGCTATTGCCAAAAAACATAATATCACTCTGCACAAAGGTGTTTATGCCAGTATGGTAGGCCCACAATTGGAAACCAGAGCCGAGTACCGAATGCTGAAAATTATTGGGGCAGATGCTGTAGGGATGAGTACGGTTCCGGAAATTATTGTGGCTAGTCATTTGGAATTGAAAGCCGCTGCAGTCTCAGTGCTCACCGATGAATGTGATCCTGACAATCTAAAGCCTGTAGACATTAACGATATTTTGGAAACCGCCTCAAAAGCTGAACCCAACATGATCATACTTTTTAAAGAACTCATTAAATCCTTGTAATTGTTGAAACTCAATTTTAAAAGACTTCTCCGACGATTTTTGAGGGTTCTTGGAGTTCTTATCATTCTTCATCTCTTGTTGCTGGTATTCTTGTACGTAAAACAGGAGAAATTCTTTTTCAACCCCAAAAAACTAGATAAAGACTATGTCTTTACGTTTAAGGAACCCTTTGAAGAACTGAACATTAAGGTAGATGAAGCTATTTACCTAAATGCCTTACTTTTTAAAACACCCAATCCCAAGGGAGTTATTTTATATTTCCACGGAAATGCCGGAGCCATTCACGATTGGGGTAAACGCGCCCCTTTATATTTAGACAACGGCTATGACATTCTCTTTGTGGATTACCGTGGTTATGGTAAAAGTGATGGGGAATATACTGAGGACACGCAGTTGTTCAATGATGCCGAAAAGGTTTACGAGTATACAAAAACCCTTTACACCGAAGACCAGATTACGGTTCTTGGGTTTTCCCTAGGTACGGGCTTGGCGGCCTACGTAGCTTCACAAAACCACCCGCACAGGCTTATCCTGAATGCACCCTATTATTCTTGGAAAGATTTGATTACTGAAGATATTGCGCCTTTACTTCCCAGATTTATGGTGAGATATGATATTCCTACGTATAAATTTGTTGAAAAAGTGACCTGTCCAATCTATATTTTCCATGGTGACAAAGATTTTTTGGTAAATGTGGAGACCAATTCCAAAAAGTTACAGGCAATCAATCCAAGCAATATACATTTGACGGTTATTACCGATGCGTCCCACAATGGCATTCATATTACCAAGCAGTATTATGATGCCTTAAAAGAAGTCTTAAAGGACTAAAAAAGTTTGGCAATAAATAAGTCAACCACTTCAACCAGAATCAAGATAATAATTATCCATTCCAGTTTTTTGCTTTCATTATGGTCCATGATGTCCCTAAAGAGATCCAGATTTTCTTTTATAATCTGAATTCGGTCATGAATTAACCGGTATCGGTCCTTCAAATCAAAGCACAACTTAAGCTCTTGATTAAGTTTGTTAAGCTCCTCACTCTCCCAAGTAATTTCAGGTGAATCAAAAATATACAGGTTCTCAGAAATACGATTCTTGATATTCAGCGTTTTGGCAATGAAACGTCTCAGCTTATTGCCTGAAATATCCAACTTTCCTTTGTCTTCCAAATATTGAGTTAGCACATTGGTTTCGGCCAATAATTGTTCTGATATGATAGAATAACGAGACAATGCGACCGATTGGGAAGCATTGAACATTACCAAGCGAATCATCTCTTGATCTAAATTGGGCAGGATAACTCTTTGAAATTCAACTTTGGTAACTTGGGGCTGAATTGTGACAAGTACATCTTCCAGTTGCTTTTCAGAGACATATTCTTTTGAAAAAGGTTTGATTTCCTGAAGTAATTGCTCAATTTCTTCATCGGGAGTATTGAAAAAACTTACAATCCCGTGCTGAAAAACATATACAAATTGTTCGCTATTTTTTTTGAAAAAAAGTTCATCACTTTCCGAGAACAGCAAGTCCCAATTTAAATGGGCCCTACACTCCCGTATGTTTATATTGCTAGCAATGTGATATGCTACAACTTGATACATTTATTCAGGTGCTAAATATTGAATCTGTTTTAGCAAAACATTTGAATTCTACGGTGTAGCCATTGGGATCCTTGATAAAAAAAGAGTGATGCTCACCTGTTTTTTCTTTCAAAAAAACACTCTCGGCAAGCAAACTGGCCTGTTTGGATTTTAACCGATCCAAAACCGTTTGCCAGGTTTCTTTCTCCATGATAACCCCAAAATGGAAGGCTGGTAAAATGGTTCCTTCAAACGTGTAGCTCGGGTAGATAAAATCGAACTTTCCCGCCTTGGTAAATGTAATTTGGTTGCCAAATAAATTGATGTCTACCCAATTTTGTGCATGTCTTCCCATAGAAGCACCAAGCAAGTTGACATAAAACTCCTTTGTAGCTTTAATGCTGGAACATGGCAACGATAAATGAAATGATGCCGCCATAATTATGAAAATTTAAATAAGTTTCAAACTCTCAATCCTATAGATAACCAAATCGTCATCATCTGTATAAACTTCAGAAAATGTCAATTTGAATTCCATGCCAATAAGAGATTCATCTTCCTTGAGCTTGTACTGGCTCAACACTTTAGGATGCACCTCTTCGAATACCATATCTTCTCCGTTGTCAAATTCAAACGTATAGTATCCTTTTCTGTAGGATTTAAAAACTGCTGTTTCCATAACAAAACTTAGTCCTAGTAATCGTCGTCGTCCTCTTCATCAGGATCTGAATCGCCATCAACATCATCAGAATCGTCTTGATCGTCATAATCCGAGTCGTTGTCCTCATCTTCATCCTCGTCTTCATCACCAGATGGCTTGACGGTTATTTCGTCGTCATCTTGGTTTTTAACATCTTCAAAATCAACATCGGCTCCATCTTCTTCTCTTTCATTGGTATCTTCGTCACCGTAATCTTCCATCGCTTGGATGAGTCGAGTTCCAACTTTTACCAAATAAATCGTGTCTTCGGTCCTTACCTCAACGGCTTCAACAACTTCGTTTTTTAGGTTTCTGAATGTAATAATGTCAGAATCATCATACCCATCTGGAAACTTTTCCACCAAAAGATCCAGGATGTCTTTGTTAAGTTTCTTGTAATCTACAATTAATCGTTTCATGTTAGTTAGCTACATATCTAATAAATAGGCAAAAATTAAGGGCGCCACAATAGTGGCATCGCTTTCTATGATAAATTTAGGCGTTGTGATGTCCAGTTTTCCCCAGGTGATTTTCTCATTAGGGACAGCTCCTGAATAGGAACCGTAACTGGTTGTAGAGTCACTGATTTGACAGAAATAGCTCCAGAAAGGCGTATCGGTTCTTTCCATGTCTTGATACAGCATAGGAACTACACAGATTGGAAAATCTCCGGCAATACCACCACCAATCTGGAAGAACCCAATTCCTTTTTCGGAATTATCAGTATACCAATCGGCCAAAAAGGTCATGTATTCAATACCCGATTTCATGGTGCTTGCCTTTAGTTCTCCTTTGAGGACATAACTAGCAAAAATGTTCCCCATTGTACTGTCTTCCCAACCTGGAACTACAATAGGTAGATTTTTTTTAGCAGCGGCATACATCCATGAATCTTTGATATCTATTTCATAATATTGTTCCAAAACACCGGAAAGCAATAGTTTGTACATAAACTCGTGAGGAAAATAGCGTTCCCCTTTGTCATCGGCATCTTTCCAAATTTCAAAAATGTGCTTTTGCAAACGTCTAAACGCTTCCTCCTCTGGAATGCATGTATCCGTTACCCGATTCAATCCATTTTCCAAAAGATCCCATTCGTCCTGTGGTGTTAAATCACGGTAATGTGGCACACGCTTGTAATGTGAATGCGCTACCAAATTCATTAAGTCTTCCTCTAAATTGGCTCCGGTACAGGATATGATATTCACCTTGTCTTTTCTTATAATTTCAGCAAAGATCTTTCCCAATTCCGCTGTACTCATAGCGCCCGCCAAAGACACCAACATTTTGGCACCGTTGTTCAATTGGTCCTCATAGCCTTTAGCCGCATCAACGAGTGCTGCCGCATTGAAATGTAAGTAATACTTTTCTATAAATTTTGATATTTCTCCTTTCGTGCTCATCTTCTATAAATTTATACTTTTTCTTTTATTTTTCACCGTACCCTAAGATTTTTAGTAAATCTTCGCTTTTTTGTTGTTCGGCAAAGAGCTCTGTCTTGATGTTTCCTTCTTCGTCACGGTCTATTAATATGTGTTTGGGTGCAGGAATCAAACAGTGCTGCAACCCTCCAAAACCACCTATGGTTTCTTGGTAAGCCCCGGTATTAAAAAATCCTATATACAATGGTTTTTCTCTATTGTATTTTGGCAAATAAATAGCGTTCATGTGTTGCTCACTGTTGTAATAGTCGTCACTATCGCAAGTTAATCCTCCTAAAAGCACTCGCTCATAGGTATCATACCATCTATTGATGGGCAACATGATAAAACGCTTGTTAATGGCCCATGAATCTGGTAAGGTTGTAATGAAAGATGAGTTTATCATGTTCCATTTTTCCCTGTCATTTTGTTGCTTTTGGTAAAGCACTTCATAAATGGCACCACCACTTTCCCCTACTGTATAACTCCCAAACTCGGTATAAATATTGGGCACGGGCACTTCTTCGGCTTCACAAGCCAGCTTGATTTGGTGTACAATTTCATTAACCATGTACTCGTAATCAAAGTCGAAAGCCAACGAATTCTTGATTGGAAATCCGCCGCCAATATTCAAACTATCCAATGATGGACAAATGTGTTTTAGACTGGTGTACACCTTTAAACATTTGGATAACTCATTCCAATAATAGGCGTTATCACGAATCCCTGTATTGATGAAAAAGTGTAGCATTTTTAGCTTCACTTTCTTATTGTCTTTGATTTGTCTGTTGTAAAAAGGAACAATGTTCTTGTATCCAATTCCCAATCTTGAGGTGTAAAACTCAAATTTTGGTTCTTCCTCGGAAGCAATACGAATTCCTATATTGAATTTCTTATCGATAGACTGTGAGAGTAAATCAATTTCTTCATAGTTATCAATAATGGGAATACAGTTTTTATGGCCGTTATTAATAAGTCTGGCAATATTCTGGATGTACTGGTCTCTCTTAAAACCATTACAAATTACGAAGGTGTTATCGTTTATTTTGCCTTGGTTTTTAAGGTCTTCAACAATATCAATATCAAAAGCCGATGATGTTTCAATATGGATATCATTTTTCAAAGCTTCATTAAGCACGTGCTTAAAGTGCGAACTTTTGGTACAATAACAATAGAAATATTTGCCTCTATACTTGTTTTTCTTGAGTGCAGAAGCAAACCAGCCTTTAGCTTTATTGATGTTGTTAGAAATTTGAGGCAGGTAAGTAAACTTTAACGGTGTTCCATAGTCTTCAACCAATTGCATAAGGTCTATCCCATGAAATTGCAGGTATTTATCTTCAAGCGTGAATTCGTCTTGTGGAAAATAAAACGTTTGGGTAATTAAGTCAATATACTTTGTGTTCATTATTTATTAATCAGAAATGGATGAATATATATTTCATTTATGTCTTAAAATAAATAATTTTTTTCAAACTCTCAATTTTGAGTGTATTGCAAGAACAAAACCAAAGCTGCGTTGGTTTATCTGGATTTTTATAGGAATTGGATAGATTCGGTCATTCGCTCTTAGAATTGCTTTTGATGATAACTCCCTAATTTTCAAAAGCCCGAAAACAATAACAGATTTCAATTTGTTCAACTGTAACACAATTACAAATGAAATATAAAAAATTTAATTACAAGGATTTTTTTTATTTTTTTTAAAAACTTAACAATGCTGTGCAATTATTTGATTTATAGCATTTTAAGATAATTAATTTCTTGCTCGCTTAGATGCTTCCAATGGCCTCGAGGTAAATCTTTCTTAGTTAAGTGAGCTATGGCCACACAATCTATCTTCAAAATGTTGTAGTTAAAGTGTTCAAAAATAGTGCGTATTATGGAGTTCCCTATATTTTTGATTTTAAGTCCAATCTCGTTTTTACTGGCACCTTCAATAAAGCTAATTTCTTCTACTCTTATTAACTTATTGTCTATGGTAAACCCTTCCTGAATTTTTTTCAGGTCTTCCATTTTTAGATTTTTATCCAGTTCAATATGGAACAACCTAGACACCCCATTCTTGGAATTGGTGAACTTTTGCATGATCTCATCGTCATTAGTGAAAAGCAATAAGCCCATACTGTTCCTGCCCAATCTTCCAATGGGTTTAATGCGTGACGAGGTGGCATTAGCCACTAAATCCATCACCGTTCGGCCTTTTTCTTCACTGGTTGTTGTGGCAAAACCTTTGGGTTTGTTCAGGAGCACGTAGGCTTTTTTCTCTGGAGTAATACGTCTGCCATCATAGCGCACATCATCATCAGGATTTACCTTATAACCCATTTCGTTCACAATCTTGCCATTAACAGTTACTAAACCAATAGCTATATGCTCGTCGGCCTCACGTCTTGAGCAAATCCCTGAATTGGCAATATATTTATTAAGACGCATCAAACCTGATTCCTCCTTTTGGGGTTCTTGTTTCTTGGGAGCCGTATTTCGTTTCAAAGGTGCATTACCTCTGGCAAAGCTTTTCCCTTTGGAAACATTTCCCCCTCGTCCTGATCCTGAATTGTCACCGTGCCTTTGCCCTCTTCCTGAAGGTTTTCTGCTTCCACCTGTGCCTTGCTTTCTGCTCATAATAATTTCAAACGTTTGTGCAAAGATAGGAACAATTGTGATTAGGCAATACTAATCCTATCAATAACCACACTAGGTTTAATAAAGACTATACCTATAACTCCTGCCACAATGATAAACTTAAGTAAGTTATGCAGTTTTACATAGTGAGACCGGCTACTTGCTCTCCATAAGAAAATAACAAAAATGAGCAACAGTAAACTACTGAAATAAAAATAATAATCCATTTCTCCATTGTCGTACCTGAAAACCAATAAATAAGAAGGAATTAATGTAAGAACCGCCAAAATGCTAAGCATTTTTTTTGAAGCTGTTTCTCCATAGGTAATGGGAATGGTTTGATAGTTGAGCGCCAAATCACCTTTGATATTCTCTAAATCCTTGGTGAGTTCTCGCATAGAAATTAGCAAAAACAAAAACATGGCATGGACAAAAATGACATGCTCAAAGTTTTTATAGTATACAAAAATGGCGAAGAAAGGTGCAATGGTTAAAATGGCAGAAGTCAAATTTCCCACAAAAGGGAGTTTCTTCAATTTATGGGAATAAAACCAAATAAGAAAAATATAGACCGAAAAGAAAATCACCGCTCGAAAGGAGACATAACTGGCACAAATGGCGGCCAAAAAATTCAGCACAAAATAAAATGACAATTTGGTATTCTGACTAACCAATTTGTCCAACATGGATTTTTGTGGTCTATTGATGAGGTCTTTCTCCGAATCATAGAAGTTATTGATAATATAACCTCCTGCAATTGTTGCTGCAGAAGCCAATACGATCAAGAACAGATTAATATCCAACAAGACTTCTTTTAAAGGCCTGTTATGAGCCATGATAAAAATGGCCGAAAGATATTGCGCCACAACCAGGAATAAAATATTATATCCTCTCACTACAGAAAACATGCTAAAAAACTTGAGAAGGATATGTTTCTGTTTTCGGGATAACATAAGCTTATTGTTTCCTTCTAATGTATTTAAAAAAACGATAAATCAAATACACAAAAGTAATCAAAAGCAATATGAAGAGAAATTGCCAAATGAATAAACCTAAACTGAATTCGTTAAGAGTTTTTTCCATTTCAAATTAGAAATTATAAACCACTTCAAGTTTATAATCCTTCAATGCCGTTTTGGCCTTTTCAATATCTTGTGCAAATCCTAAAATATAACCCCCACCACCTGAGCCACAAAGCTTCAAATAGTAATCATTGGTTTCCAATCCCTTTTGCCAAAGCTCATGGAACTGTTGCGGGATCATTGGTTTAAAATGGTTCAACACCACTTTTGACAACTTTTTTGTATTACTGAACAGCGACTTAACATCACCTTTCAGAAAATCTTCCACACAAGCATCGGTATGTTTAATGAACTGATCTTTCAGCATCTTGCGAAAGCCATCATGTTTCATGTTCTCCATGAAAATGCTTACCATGGGTGCTGTTTCTCCCACAACTCCGCTATCCAGTAAAAAGACCGCCCCTTTCCCATCGGTTTTTTGGGATGGAATGCCTGTGGCCTCTATATTATCTTTGGAGTTGATAAGAATAGGCAAGCTCAAGTAGCTGTTCAACGGATCTAAACCAGAAGATTTTCCATGGAAAAAAGCTTCCATCTCAGAGAAAATAGCTTTGAGTTTAAGCAGTTTGTCACGCGTTAAGTTCTCAAGAACGGTTATCTTATCCTGAGCGTATTTATCATAAATTGCTGCGACCAATGCACCACTACTTCCAACGCCATAGCCTTGCGGAATAGACGAATCGAAGTACATTCCTGCGTCTACATCTTTTTGAAGTTCCTCAAAATTGAAAGTAACCAGTTGAGAATCTAAGGTCTTGAGAAAATCAATATATCTTTTGAGATTGTTATTAGACGTCTTGGCCGTGTCCGAAAGGTTCTCGCTTGCTTTCAGAGCTCCTTTATAGAAATTATAAGGAATAGACAGCCCTTTAGAATCCTTGATAATCCCATATTCACCAAAGAGTAGAATTTTAGAGTAGAAAAGAGGTCCTTTCATTGATTATAGCTTTACTTTATAAAGATACACAATATTATTGAATTTGGTTGGCACCAAAACCAATCTGGTCGCAAATATATTGCTCATTTTCGCAAAATGCAACTAACTCGTTTTGAATAAATTCCAGTATTTTGTTTTTCTCTTTTTCAGGATAGAGCACGTGCACGTTTGCACCGGCATCTAAAGTAAAACCAACGGGCAGGCCTGTTTGTTTTCTAAAAGCCCAAATCTTATTGATGATTGCAAGCGTATGGGGCTTCATCAAGATAAAATAAGGCAAACTCGTCATCATCATGGCATGAAGCGATAAGGCTTCACTTTCCATCAACTCAATAAAAGTCTCTAAGTCTCCTGAACTAAGTACGGGAATTAGTTTTTCAATATTCGCATTGGCTTGTTTAAACCGGTCTTGGGCAAATGGATGGCCATGCATTAAATTATGCCCAATGGTACTACTCACTTGCTTTTGGCCTTGGTCAACCAATAGGATAGTGTCTTGATAGTTATGAAAAACTTTATGAACCTCTAAAGGATATTTTATGCCAAATAAATCACTGCTCTTTGGAATGGCGTGATGGTTTCCCCAAACCACCAAATTGCCTTCAATACTTCGGCAGGCACTACCTGAACCTAAGCGTGCCAAAAAAGACGCTTTTTGGTTGAAATAGCTATCAGTCATTTCAACTTGGCTCACCAACTGCTCAATACTCATTAAACACAAGGCCAAGGCACTCATCCCAGAAGCTGACGAAGCTATTCCCGAACTGTGTGGAAACGTGTTTTTGGTTTCTATTTTAAACTTAAAATCCTTCAGAAAAGGCACATATCCTTCAATGCGTTTGAAAAAAGTTTCAATTTTAGGTTTGAAATCCTCTTTTTTTTCGCCATCTAAATACACTTCAAACTCAAATCCATTGGTGCTTTTTGGTTCAAAAGAAACCGTAGTGATTGTTTTGCAGTTGGAAAGCGTAAAGCTTATTGAGGTGTTCTCCGGGATTTGACCTTTCTTTTTCCCCCAATATTTGACCAAGGCAATATTACTTGGGGATTCCCAGGTTACTTGGCCACTTTCTTTAGTTTTTGAATAGGATTTCAGGATAAATTGTACCTCTGTCATTCTAACTTATTGAGAGGACAAAGATAATAACTTTACCATGGTATTGTAGTTTCTTGCGGTTGCAAATGTGTCAAACTTACGTTCAAAATAATTAACATTGAATTTCGCCTGTCCCAAACCTTTTTCATAAAAATAATAGATACAATCGTTGAGAATTTGATAGTCTTCACCTTCATAAACTTTTTCCGAAGCCTCCGTTACCAGCTCTTTTGCAGGAGCCTTATGCAACATCATGAAGTGGCTCGCTTTCTTTTGATCTTCGGAGAAAGGGCAAGCGTCAAAGATGCGCTGCAAATCTTCTCTGGTTTTGGCCAAAACAGAGACCTCAAAACCAAAATGGTT
>JAGQZG010000005.1:4729-36254 GCA_020435705.1 Mangrovimonas sp. | reverse complement strand
TAGCTTCTTTGAAAACGGTTTCCGGGATTTCCCAAATTTCTTTACGTGGTTTGGAACCGGCACCTTCAATATCATACCGCACATTCAACTTTTTCTTTAACCAAGACATTGCCTGTAGATATTGGTTGTATAAAGAGCCTGTCATTACTTTATCATCTTCAATAAACCGTTTATCAACTCCTCCAAAGGCTATACAACGAATTACAGCCTTTTCGAAAAACTGTTCTGGATTTTCGGCAAAGAATAAAGCCGCGCCGTTTTTTAAGAATCCTTCTTTAGTAATCAGTTTAAGATTATTAAAAACTTGATCATTTGAAACTGTAGTACCCAATCCTACTAATTTAATTCTCTAAACTGATTAATATTACCATCAGGAATATCTTGATTAATATCAATTGCCTTACAAGGTGCTTCATCAAAGTAAATTTTATCGGCTTGTTGAAAAAAATCTCTCATTTCTTCAACGGTAGTCAATTTTTGCGAATTAGGCCCTTGACGAACATAAATTGCACCAGATAACACATAGGGCTTATTTTCTCCAGAAGGCACTTCAATAACTACAACATCTTTGGAATCTACAGTTACAGTATAAATCTCACAATGTAAAGCGGGTGAAATTTCATTAATTGAATTTTGAAGCGCAGAACGTTTCGCATTATTAAAAACAACACCTTGAACAATATTGTTGTCATCCACACCCAAAAGAAGTGTGCCACCTGCTGCATTAGCAAAAGCACAAATTTCTTCAGTAACATCTTTGATTTTGCTTGGAATACTAACCTTAAATTCAACATTATATCCCTCTCCTGAAGCAATAAGTGATTTTATATTATTTTCATTTAACATAACAACAAATCTATGAAATCATTTTCAAGTTTCTCTCAAATTCTCTTGTCTTTACTTTCCTTATCAAAAGCTATTAAATTGAAAAGTTGCCGCATTCTGGAACGTGCTCTATTTCCATAGCGCTCTTCTAATTCCTGGGCGTTTAAGTTTGTAGTTGCGTGAGTTCTAATTTTTCGCTGAAGAAATAAATCGTAACGTGATAAGAGGATTTCTCCCATTACATTACAGTCTTTACCAAAATGCCTTCCGGTTGTTTCTACTCCTAAATCGTCAAAGCAATAAAAATTACTATTGCCATATTCTTGAATGGTTTTGTAGCCTATGTTATTAAACGCAAAAGTGATGTTTCTTGCTGGAATTAGTTCGTAAGATTTTTGGTGTGGTACGATGTGTCTTAATAATTTCATTAAACTGGTTTTACCGCAACCCACAGGACCAGATAACAAAATACCTTTGTTGGGATCGATATTTAATTTGGCACAAGCATCAAAATCACGAATGAAATAAATACACAGCTTGTAAAGCACAACCTCATCTTCTTCATAAATCTTGAAGTTTTTGCCAAATAACAGCTTTCCTTTTGCATCGAGATAAATGAGTATGCTTTTGAAATCATACTGAATACAATTGTCTTTTAACTCGCCAAGTTTGTATTGGACCCCTTTTTCGATGATGATGTGAGGTTGATTTGTGTTCATACTTGTATTTATGAGATTGCCACGTCACTACGTTCCTCGCAATGACAGTTCAAAGAGGTTCGTTGTAGTTTTTATTTTTAGTTGTCTTAAGGTTGTCCGAATTTGGGACACTGCTATTTTGTTTTAAATCATTTTCAGAATCATTAAAATCTGAATTTTTTAAATTTTTCTGTTTATTAATGTTTTTGTTTTCTATAGTTTGTATATGTTTATATATAGGTACCAATGCTTGTCCACTGCTTGTCTCGATTTGAGTAGAGTTGTGTCCCACTACTTGTACAGAACTTGTCCCAAACTTGAACATCTTAATTTTGCTACCACGATACGGATTGTGAGACGGGAAATAAACAATATATTTCCAATGGTTTAATTCCTTGATACATCTGTGATAGGTAGATTTAGAACCTATTTTAGACAGTTGCATAACCTCATCACGGTTTATAAAAAACTCTTCTAAAAATCGATTTAAATTCCACAACTGAAATAAGGCTATATACAAGCTTATGTGCGTTGGGTTTAAACGGTTGTCTTTTGAGAACTGGTTGAAAACTGCGTTAAGGTGTTTGATGTAGTTTACTTCATTCATACAAATAGAGTCCTGCCTACGCAGGAATGACAGAGAGCGTTAAAACTTATTATGGATGCGGTTTTCTTCCATTACTTTTAGGATTTCTTCGTAGTCGTAATAGATAACACCACCAACTTTGGTATAGGGTAGTGTTCCATTGATACGAAGATTTTGTAATGTTCCTGGTGAAATACTTAAGAGGTCGCGAACTTCTGGTGATTTGAGCCACTTTTTGGGTGCAAACCCTGATTGGTGGTTAATAATTGCTTTGATGTCCTCAAGTAATTCTTCTTTAAATTCACGAAGATCTTCTGTGGTGATAATTGTTGCTGCCATAATAAAGTTTTAAGTTAAATAGCTACCGCCTTGAACTTTTACATTCGCAGCAGTAGCTATTAATGTGATTTAGCTCACGACCTCTTATATTTTATTAAATCGGTGTTCGTGAATCTGCGATTTGCTACGCTAAATCTTGATTTGACTTTCGTTTGGCAAATATGAAGTGAATTAGTGAGGTTTATTCACAAGAAACACCCAAGTTGGGTGTTTTTATTCATTGATTTACAATGTATTAATTTGTTTTGATTTATATTTTAGATGAATTTTATCTACCTATAAAAACCCTTAAATTTTATGACAAATAACTTTTCCCAAGGTATACCCAAGTTGGGTGCTATTCGTCACTATCCTCTATACGCTTAAGTAATGATTCTTTTATATTATCAATAAATTTTGTTTGATTGATTTTTCTAGATTTAATTTCTAAAAATGTTCTGTAGAAGTCCCCTAAATCTATATTAAATATATGCTCGCAAGCTGAAGCTAACTCTTTAATATCTGCCGTACCACTATTGATTGCGCCAGAACTTTGTATTGCATAAATGAGTTCTATCAAATCGGTTTTATTTGCCGTCCAAAATAGACGTGACTGATTTTGAAAAGGGTTGATTACTGTTTCCATACCATTCTTGTTTTCAAGATTATCGATTTCTTTTTTTAAATACACAATCAACATATCGTAGGCCATAATTGTTGCTACTGTGCAATCGTGACTTGTAGAAAAATACTTATCGGTAAAAAAATGAAATGTATCTGGAAAAAGCCTAATATTGGATTTTCCTCTGATAAAGTAATTTTTATCTAATGAGGTTGCTCCTCGACGGTAGTAGTGGTAAAACTCTAAATTATCATTAAAGTACACCTGTAATCTATCGATATGGCGATTTAAATATTTTATTTGGGATTTACTGCTACCACGAGGTCTTTTGCTCTCTATATTAAAGAGTTTTACATAATAAACTAACTTACTATATACTTGAGGCTTGACCTGCTTAAAAAAGTTTATTTCAGCTATAGAATTTTTGAATTTTGAACGAGATACCTTTTGCCTTAAATCCTCAAGAGCCTTTGTGGTAATTTTTATACCTTTTTCAGCACGTTCTAACACACCTTCAGTTTCAGTTTCCAAGACTTCAAGTTGAACGTCAAGTTCTGAAAGGATATTTTTTACTTTTTTATCCAATACATAAAAAGTTAAGTCTTAATTTTATTACAAATTAGTAGAAGATCTATGGACTAAGGATGCCGGTACCACAATTATTTTATTACTGTTGACATTTGCTCCTTTAATATTAGAAATTAATTGACTTATACTTTCCTCGCCTATTTTTTTTGCATGCAAATCAATAGAAGAAATAGAGGGATAATATTCCTCTGATAGCTGTCCGTTTGAAAAACCAATAATTTTAAGTTGTTTTGGGATTTTAATATTTAATTTATTGGCAACTTTTACAATTTTTACACTAAGTAATTCGTCTACACAGAAAATAGCGTCTGGCTTATAATCTCTTAAATAAGCTACTATTTGCTCTTCGCTATTAACAATATTATCAATAGTGAGAACAGGGTTACTATTAATAAAGTTTGATTTTTGCAATGTGTCCCAAAACCCTTTTGCTCTTAGCTTCACAACACTCAAATCCATATTGACTAGAGCCAAACTTAATGACTTACATCCATTATTTATTAGATATTCTGTTGCCTTTTGTGAAGCATTATAATCGTCACAAAGAACCTTATCACAATTAATTTCATGACTAACTCTATCGAATTGAACAATTGGTATCTTGCTATTTAATGCAAAAAAAAGATGATTATAGTTTTTCTCTGTTTGTGTTTCTCTCGACAGTGAAATAATAATACCATCCACACTACCATTAGTGAGTAGTTTTATATTTTCTATTTCGGTTGACAATTTTTCACTTGAGATACATGTAACTACTTTATAGCCTTGTTTTCTTGCTTCAAATTCAATGCCGACCAAAACTTTTACAAAAAAATAATTGAGAACATCTGGTATAATTACACCTATGGTTTTTGTTTCTCTAGCTTTAAGACTTTTTGCTAAATAATTAGGTCTATAATTAAATTCTTTTGCGGCATTTAAAACTTTTTGCTTTGTTGTTTCACTAATTTCTGGACTATTGTTTAGTGACTTAGAAACGGTAGATATAGATACACCTAAAAGTTTTGAGAGCTCCTTTAAAGTCATTTGCAACTAACTGTTGTAAGGATTAACAAATTGATTGATATCTTTTTGAGAGATAATTGGATTAGCACCTTCACTTTGTGCTACTAATGCTCCTACTGCACATGCTGTATCAATCGCCGTCTGAGGTTTTTCTTTTTTAAGAAGATAATTAATTAGAGTGGCCAAAAAAGAATCCCCTGCGCCAACAGTATCTACTACTTTTATAAGGTAACCACTATTATAATATAGTTTGTCGTCATAAAGCAAAACTGCACCATGTCTTCCTTTGGTAACACAGATATGATTTGTATTAGTTTGTTCTGCCACATATTTTATGTTCTGCTCAATAGAGTTATATTTTGAACCCATGTATTTGCTTATTTCAAATAGTTCATCATCATTAAACTTTATGAAGTCAGCTTTATTCATTAACTCAATTAAAAGTTCTACGGTATAATATGGTGGTCTTAAATTAACGTCAAATATCTTATAACTCGCAAGCTTCAAAAGCTCGATTAGAGTTTCTCTAGAATCATCATTTCTGGCAACCAAACTCCCATATACAAAGGCATTAGAAGATTTAACCATATCTATGGCAGCTTCAGTAAGCTCTATGTGGTCCCATGCTCTTGGAAATTTAATATCATAAGATGCTGAACCTTTGTCATTCAACATCACTTTTACTTTTCCTGTCTTATAATGTTTATCTACCTGTATCCCTTTAGTCCCAACCCCTTTTTTATCTATGAAGGCAACTAAGTTTTCACCTTTAGAGTCATTACCTATTTTACTAATAATATTGACCTCATTATTTAAAGACTTTAAACGGATAGCTACATTTAAAGGTGCACCACCAATTTTTTTGTGTGTAGAAAAAACATCCCATAGAACTTCACCAAAACAAATTATTTTTGACATATTACTATTGATTTATTCCAGAAGCCATCATGTTTAATAATGACCTCTGGAATTTGATAAGAAAAACTAACTCAAACTTTATTATTACATTATGCTATGTAATCAAAACTATTTTTAGGCTATCTTTTAGATTAGATTATTTTGACAATTTATGTATTTTAATCTGCTCAACAAATGGTATTTCTTCGTTAGCTGTTATTTCTAAATTGTTAAAAGGGGCTAATGGGAATATCAAAGTAGTAATAACACGTTCACCATCATTAAGAAATATTTCCATTGAAGATTTATCTACCAGCATACTTATTTTAAGCTTATTTGAATCAGGTAATACATATTGACATGACATAATATTACCATTTAAATTATTAAAATTGTATCCTGAATTTGACCTATCTAATAAAAATTCACCAGTAACTTTATTATATTCCATAACAACACTTGAACTTATATTACCCCATTCAATTTTGGCCTTATTTATAGTATTAAAATCTAATGTTGTTTCAAGATAGAATTTACCTTCTTTCAATGTTTCATTATCAATTAACGCAAAATTACTGGATGCATCTGCTACTTCCGCAATTTTACCTCCAACAGCATAAATCAACTCCGTTGGTAACTCACTAGCAATTATATTCTGTCCGTTTATGTTTTTCCAATGAAGCGTTCTTGGAAAAGTCATAGAGCTTCTATAACTATAGGTTGGGACATTTTGAGCATACACCCAATTACTCATCCATCCAATAAACAGATTTCTATTGCTTGGTTCATTACTCCAAGTTACTCCGGCATAATTATCAGTTCCGTAATCTAACCATAATGTTTCATCCTGTGAAGATGTAAATGTTTCACCATCAAAATCACCTAAAAAGTATTGAGTACCAGATCCTCCATTTGGCCCACCTGGGTTAATACTTACCAATAAAGCCCAAGTTTCTTGACCGTTTTCATCTTCAATTTTAAACAAATCAGGGCATTCCCATACACCACCATGGGCGCCTACACCTTCTCCAAAACGATGTTTGTATTCCCAATCTTTCAGATTTGATGACGAATAAAATAAAATCTCATCACCAGCTGCTATTACCATAACCCATTTTTGTGTTGTTTCATGCCAGAATACTTTAGGGTCTCTAAAATCTACTTCATTACTATTAACTAAAACAGGATTATCTGTATATTTTGTCCAGCTCCTACCTTTATCGTTGCTATAAGCTAAACTTTGAGTTTGCCCATTAGTGTCTGGGTTTTGGTGGGTGAAAATAGCTACCAAAGGACTTTCATTACCCGTTTTAAATCCAGATGTGTTATTGGCATCAACAACAATACTGCCAGAAAAAATGTTTCCTAAATCATCAGGATATAAAGCAATTGGTAATTGTTGCCAGTTGACTAAATCTGTACTTATTGCATGCCCCCAATGCATAGGACCCCAAACACTTGCATTAGGATTATGCTGGAAAAACAAATGATATTCCCCATCATAATATACCATTCCATTAGGATCATTCATCCATTTCTCATCTGGTGAAAAATGAACAACTGGTCTATAATCATTGTCTCCTATAGTCACTAATTCTGCATTTGAATTGGATGATATATCATCGTCATTGCAATTTGAGAACAAAAGTATTAAGCTCGCAAATATTACAGATTTTATAATTCTTATCTTTTGCATAATATATTATCTCGTTTTTAGATATTCCAGAGCATTCTGGGTAATTTCTTCTATATTATCCTGATAAAGGTTTGTTCCGTCGTTTTGATTCCATTCAAAAGCACCTATTCCAATCGCAATGGCTGTCCCTTCAAATTCCTCATTTGGCATGGCTTCAAAATTAGCCATCATCCAATAATCTGTAATACCATCCCAAACTCCAAGAATTCTAAGTTTTGCATCATTAAATAAATTAGAATACACCTGCTCATTAGCGTTGCCGATACCATAATAATCTCCAATCCATAGAACGAAATTATGATCCTCCCTGTATCCTGGTCCTATTAATGGAATTATTTTCCTGGCATCTGGCTGTATAATATCTAATCCTTGATAAACCGGATGAGTGCTTTCATCATGCACAAGACCAATATTTATCCCCACAGACCACGTGTCTCCATTAGAAAATCCAGCACCTGCCCCTTTAAGTTTCCCTATATTATCTGTAATTCTTCCAATGGTCCATAAATATTCAATAGCATGTGTATTAAGTAAAAGACCACCGCCATTAGCATGAAAATTAGTAATTGCAGAAACTACATTTGTTGTTAACGCTTCGGCTGGGAGCTCTGGGTTGTCATCATCTTTGTCGTAATGCCACCATAACACTCTAAATTCACTTAAATCAAATCCAGCTTCAATGTCTGCAAATGAAATGTATTCGGCATCAGGGTAATTATCAAAAAGCCATGTAGCTGATGCTATTTCATCATCATCACTAATTGATGCAACATCTGCCGCTAAACCTAGGTAACCTATTTTAGTTGGCCCAACTGTAAAAGTTAAATACCTGGATGGCGACTCTTGATTTTGTGAATTAATCGTGTTTATTTTAAAACTATATTCTCTAAATTCAGCATTTTCGAGTGTATATGTAGTTGCATTACTAGGCAAATCAATAACTTCTGAGTTGTCAATGGTTAATTTTATGCCGGATATATTTGTATCTTGAATATCCCATGTTAAAATAACGTTTGTTTCTTCTTGAACACCTGTAAAATTTAAAACTGGTTGTGGTCCTTCTCTCATTAAGCTAACTGTTTCTCCTAAAGAGAAATTTCCTGTATCATTATCCTTTAATTTTACTGTAAACAAATATTCTACATTTACTTCACTAATTTCAAATTCATAACTTGATGTTGAAAAGTCAAGTAATTCTAGCCCGTTATTATGTGTTAGAATTATCGTAACATTTCCCGAATAATTTGGGTTGTCCCAAGTTATTGTAGCAATATCACCAACCAATTCCACGTTTAAATTCACGACTGGTGGCACTAAGTTCTCAGCATCATTTTCTATATCACGATCATAGGAACATGATTGAATTGCTGCTATAACAATTAATAAAAGGGCTGAAAGTTTCAATAGTTTTAATTTATGTATCATAATAGTTTATTTTATTAGTTAGTATCCTTGATTTTGTTGGTAGAGATCTTGGCTAAAATTAATCTGTGCTTGAGGAATTGGACAGTATTCTTCCACGCCTGAGTTGAAATTTGCACCATTATAATATTCTACTTCTTCGCTTTCCTCTAGGTAGTAATTGTTGAGGGTTTCTTCTGCAATTCCCCACCTAACCAAATCAAAGAAACGACTACCTTCCATGGCAAACTCTAAACGACGTTCCCATCTTAATGCTTGTCTAGCGAAATCTTGAGTCCAAGTACAATTAACACCATCTATATATGGACTAATATTTAGATTTGTTGCATAACCAATAAAGTTTGTACTTTGTGAAGCCCTATTTCTTATTTCATTGATTAAAGGTAAAGCGTCATTGTGCTGACCTAGTTCAATTAGTGCTTCAGCTCTCATAAGTAAAACATCGGCATATCTAATTTGGATTCTGTTTTTTGAGTTACCGTAAAAAGGATCTATATTAACAAAACAACTTCCACAATTAGGAGATACATTTTCCTTTAATGAAGCAAAATAACCGTAGGTACTTGGGGTTCTATTCCAGTCTTCCATGTAGATGTAATCATTGTCGTATTTAAACGGTAAATTAGGTATGGCCACAGTATGATATAAACGAGGGTCTACCTGTACACTGTTTAAATTATTATAGTCAAGATTAGATTCATTGTAGGTATCAAATAAAGGAATACCATTAGCATCTGTCTTAAAAGCATTAACAAGGTTTTGACTAGGCTTATGAAAATCACAACAACCTAAGCCTTGTGGAGTTGCCAGTACATCAGAATAATTTAATCTGCCATGCAACGTGTTATCGCTGTCAGTAAATTGAATTGAAAAAATTGATTCCACCCCGTTTTCATATTCTCCAGGCAAGAAGTTATTTGCAAAATCAGACTCTAGTGCACCCTGACCTAACACATTATTTGTAGCATCAATTACCATTTGTAATTTAGATGGGTTAATACTGGTTACATTATGGCTTTCACTTTGTTCATAAGCTTGATACAATCTTACTTTAGCTAAATAGGCATAAGCGGCGGTTCTATTTGCTCTACCAATATCCTGTTGAGACGCTGGTAGTGACTCTATTGCAGCTTCAAAGTCCATTGCAATGGCATCCCATAACTCATCATTTGTTAGGTCTCTATTAGATATGGAACCGTATTCTTCAACTGGTATATCCTCAGTAATGTAAGGCACGTATTTGAACATTATCTTCAGCATAAAATAAAAATGTCCCCTTAGAAATTTCATTTCGGCAATCCTAGTTTCTTTTAAAGGAAAATCACTTTCACTAATACTTTCTAAATTCCTTATTGCACGATTAACTCTGGAAATTGCTATATAGCTGTTGAACCAGAATCTATCCAACTCTCCAAAATCTGTTCGTATATTTTCAGATATTTCAAAAAAATGAAATACTTGAATATCGTTTGGTCCACTACCGCCTTTATAGGCATCATCAGATCTTACGTTGCCATAAGGCCATAAACTAAATGGAATGTCATAATGATCGTTACCTAATGCAGCATAAGCCGCAGTGACAAAACCATCAATGTTTTCTGGAGTCACTAAATCTTCTTCGGTTAAAACCGACCTAGGACTTTCTTCTAAAAAATCAGAACATCCACTAGCAATGACTAAAAGAATAAGCCCGAATAAATATTTTATATTCTTCATGATAAAAATTTTTATTGTTTATAATGTTATATTAAAACCAAGAGTTGAAGTTAAAGGTAAAGGATATCCAAACCCAGGATTTTCAGGATCAACACCTGTGAAATTAGAGGATGAAATCGTTAATAAATTTTGAATTCCAAAGTAAATTCTAAACTTGTTTATAGCGTATTTATCCAAAATTGATTCTGGCAGAGAATATCCCAATTGAATATTCCGTAATTTAAGATAACTGCCATTTTCAATAAAATAAGTTGAAAAACGGGACTCGGCATTTGTATCAATAGTTGTTAATGCCGGAATAGTAGAATTTGGATTACTTGGAGACCATGCATTCAAAAGCCTAGAACCTTTGTTTGAACCTATGTCATCTACACTCCAAAAATCTGTTTGATATTTTAACTGATTAACAATATCTACTTTGCCTATACCTTGCCAAAACATGGTGAAATCAAAGTTTTTATATCCTAGATTTATATTTAAACCATAGGCAAAATCGGGATAAGGTATGCCTATCCAAGTCCTATCATCGTCGTTAATAATCCCATTTCCGTCCAAATCTCTATATCTAATTCTCCCTAAGCCTTTTCCTGGTTGCTCAGCAGAATTCAGTAGCTCTTCATTAGACGTGAACAAACCGTCTGCTACGTAACCATACATTGAACCAAGTGGACGACCTAAAATATTGTCGTCACCACCGTCGCCACCATAATTGTTTTTCACCTCTTCAGGAAGCTTAGTTATTTTATTCTTATTTGAAGAAATATTTGCATTGATTTCATAAGTAAAACCTCCTGAGGTTTCATTTCTATAACCTAATGAAAACTCCAGACCTTCATTTTCCATGCTAGCACCATTCACCCATCTATTTCCTCCTTCACCTATTGCTCCTAGATACGGTGGTAAAACCAAAATATCCTCAGTTTCTTTAAAATAATAATCTAGAGATCCATATAATTTTTGGTTAAAAAAGCCAAAATCTAGACCTAAATTTGTTTGTGTGGTAGTTTCCCATTTTAAGTTGTCGTTACCGATTTGAATTGAACTATATCCAGATGGCAATAAACCTGTTCCTTGCCCGTATATATCATAAGCAGTACCGTAAGACGTATTCCACGTTGGGTCTCCTCCAGCATAATCAGCTACATATAATGAATAAATTGCACTATTGTCTATTTCTTGGTTTCCTGTTTGTCCCCAACCAGCCCTTAATTTCAAATCTGATATCTTAGAGAAATTATCTTCTATAAATTTTTCATTGCTAATTCTCCAACCTGCAGAAAATGCTGGAAATGTTCCAAATTGATTATTTTTACCAAATCTTGACGAACCATCGTGTCTTAATGTTGCGGAGAATAAATACTTACCATCAAAATCATAATTTATTTTTCCGAAAAATGAGACTAAGGTATAGGCTGTTTCTGAACCAAAATTAGTTTTTTGACCAGTTGCCGCATCGGGAAACATAAAGTCTGGAGTTTCAATTGTAAAATCTTCGGCCCTTAAAAAAGAATTTTCAAATTTATCTTTAAATATTTCTGTACCAACAAAGGCTTCTAGATTATGTTTTTTTAAATTAAGCTTATAATTTAATGTATTAGTCCATGTAAACTTTGTGCTTCTGAAGGTCTCAATATTAACGGCACTTTGGTCATTACTTAAATAGCCTGACTGATAACTAAACTGTAATGATCTTTTATAGAAGTTGCTATAATCCAAACCATAGTTAGTTTTAAAATTTAAATTTTTTGCGAGTTCCAAATTAGCAAAAACGTTACCAAATAACCTATCATATTTATAACCATTATACTTATTGGCATCCAACAAACGCACAGGGTTTTGTCTATCATTCATACCTCCAACTGGACCACCCCATCCAATACCGTCAACAGTTCTTACTGGAATAATGGGAGACGCTTTCAACGCTAAATCTAATACCCCAGGTATTTGAAGTTCCTCTGTTCTGTTTATAGTCAAATTTTCACCTATTTCAAGTTTATTATTAAAAAATTTGTAGCCAGTATTTAAACGTGCGGAAATACGTTTAAAATTTGAATTTTTTACAATACCCTCATTATCTAAATACCCTAGTGATAATAAATAATTTCCTTTTTCAGTTCCATTGGAAACATTTAAATTATAAGAAGTAGCAAATCCTGTTTGTGATATTTCATCATACCAATCTGTATCAGCTGACTTTAAAGTTTGCTCATCATCTAAAAACTCCGGTACTGAAATAAAATCCAATACAGCATTATTATTTGAGTCAACACTCCAATCAAATTGATAACTCAAATTATTATTATTTGGATTCAGTCCATCATTTATATTAGCTTGCCAAAGTACTTCTCCGTATTCTTTGGCATTTAGAACGTCTAACCTATTGGCATAAGAAGATGTTGTAAGGAATGAACTAAACTCAATCCTCATCTTCCCACTCTTACCTTGCTTTGTCGTTATAATAATAACCCCATTGGATGCACGTGACCCATAAATACTTGCAGAAGATGCATCTTTTAAAACCTGAATTGAAGCTATATCATTAGGATTTAACTCATGCATACCAGATTTCGTTGGAACACCATCTATAACGAATAGTGGAGATGTATTATTTAAGGTACCAACTCCACGTATTAATATTCCTGTATTTCCCCCACTAGGAGATCCATCAGTACTAATTTGAACTCCAGGTATTCTTCCTTGTAAAGCTTTTATTGGATTTGGCTCTACTTGTTTGTTAACCTCATCCATGTCTACCACAGCAACTGCCCCTGTAATATCGGCTTTTTTCTGTGTGGAATAACCCGTTACTACAACTTCTTCAAGCTGTTCGTTGCTTTCATCCAAAGCTATATTGAACACTAGGCTATCACCAACAGTTAGTTCTTGGGTAATATAACCAAGATAGCTGATTTGCAATATGTCGCCTTTTGAAATTTTATTGAGCGTAAAATTCCCGTCAAAATCTGTGGCGGTACCATTGGTAGTGCCTTTTACTACTATTGCCACTCCAGGTAAAGGCATTCCATCTGTAGAGGAAACTACGGTGCCTGTCACTTCCAAATCTTGAGCAAATAAATAGCCAAATTGGAAAAGCATCAGAAAAATGAATTTGAATTTCATAATTAAATGTTTGAGTTATTAGTTAAATTAATTTCGTTTGCCTTCAATATGGCAATTTTGCAATCCTTGTTAGAGGATTCGACAGAAAGTGTTTGATAAGGAACTTCGGGGAAAAACAATTCGGTCATAGCCATTTCACCTCCGTTTAAAAAGATTTCCAATGAGGTTTTATCAAAAACCAACTTTAAATTAATAGTTTCATAATTTTGATTTAGAGGCAGTCTGGAAATCTTGCTTGAAAATGCTTCTGAAAAATCTATTTTCCCTGATTTTTTTCGATCTATGAAAATGTATTTGTCTTTGTTATCTATGCCGAAAAACAGTTGATTGCCCTTATCGTTTTCCACTGTGAAGGTATACTTATCGTCTTTCATTTCTTTTAATTCTATATCGATCACCAATCTTGATAAATCTAAATTACCGCTATCCAAAAGCACTGTTTTTTTCTTGAACACAATGTCTTTTTTTACTATGGTCTGTCCATAAAGATTTTTCAGTTTGCCAATAGGGCTTGACAACAACTTATAGGTACCATTGCTAAAAATCAACTTAAGCTCTCTCGGTAATGTCATACTACTTCGCCAAGTTTCTGTAGGTACTTCTTGAGCATATAACCAATTGCTCATCCATCCTATAAAAAATCTTTTTCCATCGGGTACGTTGTCCCAAGTTACACCTGCATAGTTGTCCTTACCATAGTCTATCCAAATAGCTTTTTTTGTTGACAGTTGCTCACTAAAAGATGGATCCATTTTAAATGTCTTACCATCAAAATCCCCTATAAAATATTGGGTTCCAGAACCTCCATTTGGTCCTCCAGGATTTAAACTTTGAAGCAACACCCATTTAGTTTCGGATGTACCATCAACGTGCATCGGGAAAAAATCGGGACACTCCCAAACGCCACCGTGGGCACCAGTGCCTGCTCCAAATTCCGAAAGAAATTCCCAATCCTTAAGATTTTTGGAACCGTAAAATTGTGTTCTGTCATGGGCTGCCAAAGCCATAACCCATTTTTGGTGCTCCTCGTCCCAAATAACTTTAGGGTCTCTGAAATCTCGGATACCGGGATTGTCTAAAACAGGATTGTTTTCATACTTTGTCCAGCTTTTACCATTATCTAACGAATAGGCAACACCCTGTGTTTCTACATCTATTTTGCCTTCTTTTTCCTTTATTGGATTGTGGTAGGTAAAAATCGCCACTATGGGAACATTGGTACCATCGCCAAACCCTGAAGTATTGTTTCTGTCCACCACTGCACTTCCTGAAAAGATGTAGCCTAATTCATCAGGGTATAAAGCTATGGGTTGTTCTTTCCACGAGACTAAATCGGTACTGGTGGCATGACCCCAGTGCATTGGTCCCCATTTGTTGCCATCAGGATAATACTGAAAGAACAAGTGGTAAACACCGTCTAGGTAGAACATACCATTGGGGTCGTTCATCCAATTAGCTTTAGGCGTAAAGTGAAAATTGGGACGGTAAAGCTGCTCTTCGCTCAATGTTGTTTTATCAACTTCGGTTGCAGTTATTGTTCCATCCGATGTATTGGCATCCTTACATCCAATAAAAAATGTCGTGAAGCCTAATAGGATTAATTTAGCAGTGAAAATCTTCATCTGTATCAGTTTATTGTTTTTTCAATAGTTTTTTACTTAATTCTTCCAAAGGAACACCTTTGGTTTCTGGCATTACAAAAGCAACAAACAAGAGTTGGAACACCATGGCTATGGCGAAGATCAAAAAGACCGTTCCTGCTCCAATTGTTGCAAACATAACCGGCACAAGTGAAGGCACTACTGCTGCCAGCACCCAGTGTACCGAACTGCCAAAAGACTGTCCAGAACCTCTTAAATGGTTGGGGAAAATTTCTGAGATAAAGACCCATATTACTGTTCCCTGACCGATGGCGTGAGACGCAATGAACATAAACAGGAATATGGGCATTGAGTTTCCTTCCCAGTTTAAGAAGAAAGCTATTGACACCAAGGACAAGGATATAATATAGCCCACAGAACCAATATACATGAGCTGTTTTCTGCCCAACTTATCAATAAGAAAAATTCCCAATAAAGTAAACAGCATATTTGTTACGCCCACACCTATACTGCTTAATAAGGCTACGCTTTCACCCAAACCTGCTTCTTCCAGTATTCTAGGAGCATAATATAAAAAGGCATTAATACCTGATAACTGGTTAAAAAGCGCAATTAAAAAAGCCAATACTAAAGGAAGCCTGTATTTTTTAAGGAATATATTTTCATTTGGAATGGTATTGTCCATTTCGTTCTTGATATCAATCATCAGTTTTTCAGGAATATGGCCTGGATTAATGATTTGGAGCACATCTTTGGCTTCTTTGGTTTTAAGTTTAGTAAGCAACCAACGTGGGCTTTGTGGAATTGATAAGGTAAAAACGGTATAAATTACTGCTGGAACAGCTTCTATTCCCATCATCCATCGCCATGCATTTTCACCAATGCCACTCAATAAATAATTGGACAAAAAGGCGACCAAAATACCAAGAACTATATTAAATTGATATAACCCTACAAGTTTGCCTCTATCTTTTGCAGGAGCAATTTCAGAGATATAAGCTGGTGCTGCGATGGTAGAAGCTCCAACTCCCAAACCTCCTAAAAACCGAAAGAAGGCAAAAGTATATGGATCATTTGCCAAAGCAGACCCAACTGCCGAAATAGTATAAAAAACACCAATCCAAATCAAGGTTTTTTTACGTCCCAATTTGTTGGCAGGGTAACCTCCAAATAGGGCTCCTATAACAGTTCCCCATAAAGCCATACCTATGACCACAACACCATGGAACACATCAGATGAATTCCAAATTTGCTGTAATGTTTTTTCAGCTCCAGATATAACTACTGTATCAAAACCGAATAAAAATCCTGCCAAGGCGGCAGTAATGGACCAAATGAGTATTTTTTTCATTTTATCAGAAACTTTATGTAGTTGCTAAAGTATTGATAATTTTACCTGGACTATTTTAAGAATGTTTCTATTTGTTATGGTTTTGTTAAATTAACATTAAAAACTCCAAATCCCTATTTTTAAAAAGCTTTAGAAGGGAAATTAAAATTTACGCAAACCTTATAGTTTCTTTTATGTTACACGATTTTATAAATATGTTACATTGAATAGGCGGGTAATGTAAAAAAGCTATTCAGAAGTCTTTCGATAGGTATTAGGAGTCACACCGTACTTGTTCTTGAATACGGTTGAAAAATAATTGGGTGAAGAAAAACCGTTCTTATAAGCTATTTCCGAAACGCTCATTTGTGTGTTTTCCAACATACCTTTGGAAGATTCAAGTTTAAAATTGTTGATGTAATCACTTATGCCAATCCCGAAAATGGCCTTTGCCTTTCGGTATAACTGAACTCGCGAAATATTAAGATGGCTAGCCAAATCTTCAACCGAATAGTTAGAATTGTCTATATTACTATTTATGAAGGTATTAAGTTTACTCACAAATTCCTGCTGATCGTTTCCAAAGGACTTATTGGACACCAATTTGGGAATGTTATTGGTGTAATAGTACCTTAATTTTTCCCTGTTGTAAAGTAAAGATTTAATGGACTGCATCAATATTGGATAACTGAAAGGCTTTGTCAAATAGAGATCCGCCCCTGATGCCAGACCTTGCACATAAGATTCCTTGTTGCCCAATGCCGTGAGTATAATGGTAGGAATATGCGAAGTTCTTAAATCGGCTTTTAGTAGCTTACAAATCTCAAAACCGCTTTTTTCCGGCAGGTTCACATCGCAAATAACAATATCCGGTATATTCTCGAATGCCTTTTTCTCTGCATCTGTACCGTCGGATAGAAATACTTGAAATTCGGCCTGTAGCTTGTTTTTTAAAAAGAAGGACAAGTCCTTATTGTCCTCAATCAATAAAATGGTGTACTTATCTGTATCTTCTTCTTCATTAAAACTATCTGTCAAAAGTTCTTCGAGAGGTTCAATATCCGAGGTGAGCTGTAATTGGTTGGCATCGACCACTTCGGCCTCGGTGATGATTTGATCCTCGTTGAAATGGGTGTTTCCTTTATAAAGGGTGATGATGAATTCGGTGCCATGATAGGATTTTACCTCTATTTTTCCCAAGTGAAGTTCTATAAATTGCTTGCTCAAATGCAACCCAATGCCAGAACTGTTCTTACGGTTGTTGGAACCTTTGAAGAAGGGCTCAAAAACGCCTTCGATTTCTTCTTGAGGGATGCCTATACCATTGTCCTTGAAATGAATGGCTGCATTGTTCCCTTCGACATTATCGTAGATTGAAATTTCAATTTTTCCATTGTCAGGCGTAAATTTAAAGGCATTTGATAGCAAGTTAAAATATACCTTGTCCATCAAGTTCCTATCAAAAAAAAGCTCTAAATCTTTATTGTTGGTGCTAATCTTAAAATCAATACTTCTTCGTTTTGCCTCGCTTTCAAAATCCCTGTAAATTCCGAAAGTGAAATTATACACATTGGTTTTTGATGCTCTCATATTGAACATTTTGTCTTCAATCTTACGAAAATCCAACAGGTTATTGATCAGGCGTAATAACCTGTTGGAGTTTTTATTTACCAATTCTATTTCGTAGGGTAATTTTACCACCTTGTTAGCATAAGACTCTTTTAAAGATTCAATAGAACTCAATATGAGCGTGATAGGAGTTTTAAATTCATGTGATAAACCCGTAAAAAAATTGAGTTTGGCTTCATTACTCTCCTTAACTTCATTGGCTATTTTTTCTATCTGATTACGCTGTACTGTAATTTTTTCATTAGTTAAGGTAAGTTGCCTGTTCTTTTTTCTTATGGTAAATATCAAATACACACTGTAGATGGCCAACCCCAATATTACAGCTAAAATGGCTATGGATAGTTTAAGCAGGTTATTTTGTGAATAGTACAGTTGTTCTTGTTTTTTTATGGCACTCACTTGGTTTTCTATGGTGGCTTGTTGCTCGTTTATCTTATCGAACTGGTTTTTCATAATGTCCGCATTAAAGCGGTCAATCACCGTTGTGCCCAGCACGATACGTCTTGCCACAGGCTCGTTGTTGTAAATTTTAACAGCTGTTTCGATAGCTTCAGCACCTCCAGGTGGATATAGTATGGTGGCTGCCAGTTTCCCGTTGAGCACCATTTCTATGCCTCCGCTTTCACCGTTAAGACCATCGGCACCAATGAACTTAATGTTGTTTTCCACACCTACACGTCTCGCCATTTCCCATGCTTGAGAAGCCAAATCGTCGTTAAATGCAAAAATGAAGTTTATATTGTTGCCAACGGAATCCAATAACGTCTTAAATTCTTCTTCGGGCAAGCCCTTAAAACTCTGCATCAAATTGATGTTGGCCAAACCGTCAACAACTTGGTGAAATCCCTTACTTCTTTCCTGGGTTGGAAAAGATGTGTCTTCGCCCTTTATTTCCACCACATTTATGGGTTGTTTGGCAAACGATGCTATATAATCGCCAGCTTGGTTTCCTACCTTTAAATTGTCGGCACCAATATAAGATGTGTACTTTTCGGAGTTTATTTTACGGTCTAAAATGATTATTGGTATGCCTTTTTCATAAGCTTTTTCAATAATAGGTGAAATGGAATCTGGATCTATGGGAGATACTATAATGACATCTGCATTAAAGTCTATCGACTTTTGAATGTCTTCAATCTGTTTTTTAATGTTGTTTTCAGCTTTATAAATGGCAAGATTTACGTCTTCGTGCAGCGAAGCCTGAATTTCCATGCTATGGTTCATGGCAGTTCGCAAAGGGTGGCTACCAAGACCTTGAGAAAAGGCAATATTGATTTTATGAGAGTTTTTATTGGACTTGCACGCCAAAAAAGAAACTAAAAACAGTAGTAATACACATTTGATAGGATGGTTAAACATCTTGCTTATTTTTAATCTAATGCTTCAAATTTAGGAATTAATTATTACAATTGATTAACGAGTCTCTTTTCTAATTTTAATTATCCATCAATGTTTTGAGGTTTCTCATATCATAGCTCACTTTTCGCTTTATGAGCTTGTGCATAAATCTATATAGAAGCTATTTTGGTATGGTCCAACAGTCTTGATACAGTTTCTGTTAGCACTAACCTTAACTATTGTCATTGTTGTTGCAAAAGTGTGCGTGACATAAGAAAGTATTTAGTTGGTCTTTTAAATCTACAAGCACTTTATGTATTCCAGCGTTCAAAATATCTAATTATAAGTTCTAGAAATTTCTATTAGAGCTATTACTGTTGGGTCATTACAATTACCTTATGAACCATATATCCTAACATACGATAAAAGGTATTACTTTTTTTTGCTATAATATCTCTTTTTAATAAGATTCATTTTTTTTATTGCAAAGTTAAACAATAGACCATAAAGATTTTATAAAGATGCCTTTTGATTAGATTGCTCCCTTGAGATAGGTTGCAATTTCTCCTTTAAGATTTTCATATCATCACTTACCTTTCTTTCAATTACCCTAGCATATATTTGAGTAGTAGCAATTTTAGAATGACCAAGTAATTTTGATACGGTTTCTATTGAGACACCATTTGAAAGTGTTACTGTGGTCGCAAAAGTGTGTCGAGCCATGTGGAAAGTAAGATTCTTTTTGATTTTACATAAATCTGCAATTTCTTTTAAATATGAATTGAGTTTTTGATTAGAAATATTAGGAAACAAGGTTTTTGTTTTCTTGGTTTTAATGTGTCCTTTGTATTTTTTAATTAATTCTTCAGCCATAAATAATAACGGTATTTTTACTTTGTTATGTGTTTTTTGTCTATTCGTTATTATCCACTTTCCGCCATCAATACCAAAAGTGATATTATCTTCGTTGAGGTTCATCACATCTATATAAGATAAGCCTGTATAACAACTAAAGACAAACAAATCTTTAACGAGCTCCAGTCTTTCAATTTCAAATACTTTTTCAATAATGGTTTGCAATTCATTTTCGCTTAAAAACTCACGCTCATTCTTGATATATGTTGGTTTGAATTTTATAAAAGGATCTTTATCTATCCACTCCATTTTATAAGCCAAAGTTACCATTTTACGAAGTCGTTGGATATGCTTCATAACCGTGTTGTTTTCCATTTGTTTTTGATGGTCCTCTGGAACATAGGAACGTAAAAACTTTTCAAAATCAACCAGAAAACGAAATGTTAATTGAGATAAATAGATGTCTTGGATTTTCTTTTTGGCTAGAAAAAGCTTGATGTACTTTTGGGTAGTGAAGTAGTTCTTTAATGTACCATAACTTAAAGATTCACTCATTTGAGTATTGTGATAATCTACCAATGTGAGTAAAGAATATTCTTCGTTATCTTCCCCAAGAAACCTTGATTTAATAGATTGAGCACAGATAAACGCTTTTTCTTTAACCAATTCATCGTGAGCTTCATAGATTCTATTTTTAACCTGGTCTAAATACCTATTAAGCAATCTAGATTCTTGTTTATTGCCTCTTGCTCTTCCTTTATTGGAATCCCATTCAGATACAATTACTTTTCGTTGTAAACTGATATTTGCACGTTTACCGTTTACTGTTATTCGTGCATAAACAGAAACTTGATTATTAATTTTACGTGAAGCGCTTACCCAAAATGATAAGCTAAAGGTTGTTTGTGATTGCATAGTTGTCGTCTTTTTGTTAAACATTCATCGAGACGAAAGTCAAATCAACTATTTCAATTACAGTGTTTTAAGCATCTATTCGGTTAACACTTTTTTACTTTACTAACTGTTAACCGAATTGTTAACCGAATTAATCTATATTAATTCAATTCTTATGATAGTCTAAAAACCATAAAACCTTGTAAATCACACAATTTACAAGGTTTTAGTTTCTATTGGTATTAATTTTTGTCGGGGTGGCAGGATTCGAACCTGCGACCTCCTGCTCCCAAAGCAGGCGCGATAACCGGGCTACGCTACACCCCGAAGGACAGTCGTAAGACTGAAAAATCAATATTTAAACTCCAATAAAACCACTTTGCAAGTAGCCCGCTCGGGCGGAGTCTATACCAAGCAACGTCGAGGTACTACACCTCGGAAAAAATTGAGCTGCAAATATAGTTTTATTTAAAATAATGTGAAATTCTACGCAATAATTTTTTAAATCCAGTATCTTTTAAAAAAAATGCAAATGAAAATCCGTTTTCTGTTATCAACGCTTTTGGTTTTAAATTTAATTGCTTGTGCGCAATCCAAAAATAGTTCTACCTACGATTATGAAGTTGTAGTTGATGATATAGCCATCCCATGGGGATTTACTTTTTTACCAGATGGCTCCATGCTTATTAATGAAAAATCCGGGAAATTGTACCACTTCAACAAAGGCATTAAATCAGAAATTTCAGGGTTGCCCTACGTGACCCAGTTAGGACAAGGAGGCTTGATGGATATTGAACTGCACCCTCAATATTCCCAAACCAAATGGATCTATTTTTCATATGCATCGTCCTCCAATAACAATTCCAGAGCCAATACCTCCATTATGAGAGGCAAACTGGAGGGCAGCAAACTGGTGGAACAGCAAGTCCTTTACAAGGCTACTCCCGATTATGAAACCGGTCAACATTTTGGAAGCAGACTCGTGTTTGACAAAGACGGTTACCTCTATTTTTCTATTGGAGAACGAGGCAAGCGCGACTTAAATCCGCAAGATATTACCCGAGATTGCGGCAAAATTTATCGTTTAAACGATGATGGCACTGTTCCTGCAGACAATCCATTTGCTAACAATCCTGCAGCCAAACCGGCCATTTATTCCTATGGCCATAGAAATCCGCAAGGCATGGCAATCCATCCTGAAACAGGCAAAATATGGGCGCACGAACACGGTCCTAAAGGAGGTGATGAAATAAACATAATAGAAGCAGGAAAAAACTATGGTTGGCCAGTAATAAGCTACGGGATTAATTACAATGGCACCAGATTTACCGATAAAACCTCTGCCTCGGGAATGGAACAGCCCATTCATTATTGGGTGCCTTCCATTGCGCCTAGTGGTATGGTTTTCGTCACAAGTGATGTTTACCCTAACTGGAAAGGAAATCTGTTAGTTGGCTCCTTAAAATTCCAATATCTGGACAGATGCATAATGGATGGTGAAAAAGTAGCCTACGAAGAAAAACTTTTGGAAGGGTTGGGCAGAGTTAGAAGTATTGAGCAAGGACCAGACGGTTATATCTATGCAGGAATAGAAAATCTTGGCATCGTTAAAATTATTCCCAAGAAATACTAACTTTGTGGGAACATAAATGCGTATTCATGCTTATAATTGGAATAGCAGGCGGTACTGGATGTGGCAAGACTACTGTTGTCAACCAAATTTTACAAGAACTGCCTGAAAATGAGGTTGGGGTTATTTCTCAAGACTCTTATTACAAAGACACCTCTCACTTGAGTTATGATGAACGGGTAAAAATCAATTTTGATCATCCGCGATCTATTGATTTTGAACTGCTGGAGTCGCACCTCAAAGACCTCAGACTTGGAAAGTCTATTGAACAGCCTGTCTATTCATTTGTAAAACACAATCGTACGGGCGACACCATTCTAACACATCCCCGAAAAGTAATGATTGTTGAAGGGATCTTGATCCTTACCAACCCAGAGCTAAGAGACATGTTTGACATCAAAATATTTGTACATGCCGATAGCGATGAACGTTTGATAAGACGATTGAAAAGAGATATTACTGAACGGGGCAGGGATATTGACGAGGTACTGAACCGATACCAAAATACCCTAAAACCCATGCACGAGCAGTTTATTGAGCCCATGAAAGAGTATGCTGACATTATTATTCCAAATAATAAATACAATACCGTTGCAGTTGATATAGTGAAAACCATTATTCACAACCGCTTATAACATATGGCCAAGCTGAACAAAAAATATTTAAAACCTTTTAAGAACATATACTTTGTTACCCTCCTTCTATTCATTATATGGATGCTTTTTTGGGACAGCAACTCCTGGCTCATCCATCACGAACTCAACAAGGAAATGGATGACCTAAAAGATCAAAAGGAATACTATAACAAAGAGATTCAAGAAACCAACAAAGCCATTAAGGAATTGAGCAATGAGGAAGGCGTGGAAAAGTTGGCCCGCGAAGAGTATTACATGAAAAAGGAAAATGAAGATATTTTTATAGTTGAATATGAAGACAGCTTAAAAAGCAAAGAGCATGAATAAACCATTATTCAAAGACTTCCCTCCGGTTTCCGGCAAACAATGGAAACAAAAAATCCAAGCTGACCTTAAAGGTGCCGATTACAACGACACCCTAATCTGGGAAAGTCCTGAAGGTATTCATGTAAAACCTTTTTACAGTAAAGAAGACTTGCCGTCTCACCTGTTAAATTCAAATACCCAGGCTAGGTCTTGGAAATCTTGCCAAAGCATTTTTGTTTCCGATGTTGAAAAGTCCAACCGAAAAGCACTTTACTTACTAGACAAAGGCGTGGACTGTCTAGGATTCATCATACCATCCACAGACGTTTCACTAAAAAAACTTCTGGACCAAGTTCCCAACCAAACCCCTCTATATTTAGAATTTCAGTTTCTATCTGAAGACTATATCCTTTCTGCCCTAGACACACTAAAAGAAAGACCTGTTTTCTATACTCTGGATATTATTGGCAATTTGGCAAGATCGGGCAATTGGTTCCATTCTTTAAACGAAGATCATAAAATTCTGGAAACCTGTTTTAAGGCCAACCCAACCAAAACCTTGTTTGTCAATGGCTCTCTTTACCAAAATGCAGGCGCCAACAATAGTCAGCAACTAGCCTATACCCTTTTACATGCCAATGAGTACCTCAATCACTTTCAATCTTCATTGGATGCCAATGCAACCATGGCGTTCCATTTTTCAATGGGAAGCAATTATTTTTTTGAAATAGCAAAACTCAGAGCCTTTCGCTTGCTATTCGCTAGTTTGGCCGAAGAATATAATATTGATAGTGAGTGTCATATTACAGCAATTCCCACCAAACGTAACAAAACACTTTACGATTACAATACCAACATGCTCCGTACCACCACCGAATATATGAGTGCCATTTTGGGTGGAGCCAATACGGTCTATACACTTTCCTATGATGAAATTTATCATAAGTCCAATGAATTTGGAGAACGAATTGCTAGAAATCAATTGCTCATTTTAAAACACGAAAGTTATTTTGATTTTGTTGACAATCCTGCCGATGGCACCTATTATATTGAAACCTTAACACAGGAACTGGCCAGTAAAGCACTAAAGCTTTTCAAGGAAATTGAGGCCAATGGCGGATTTCTAAAACAGTTGAAAGAAGGCGTTATTCAGAAAAAAATAAAGGAAAGTGCCCAAAGGGAGCAAACGCTTTTTGACGATGGGAAATTAGTACTTTTGGGCAGCAACAAACATCCAAACACCAAAGATAAAATGAAAGGAGATCTTGAAATTTATCCTTTCGTTAAACAGCGAAATGAAAAAACGCTCATTGAACCAATCATTGAAAAACGATTGGCCGAAAATTTAGAACAAAACAGATTAAAAACCGAATAAATCGAATTTAAAATGAAAGCAAAATTAAGTATTGTAACTCTAGTACTAGCGTTCACTTTCCTAGGTTGTAAAAAGGAATCATCAGTAAACATCAATTATCTCTATTCAGATAAACCATCTGTGGTTGATTGCAAAACGACTGACAGTCTTCTGCTTAAAGAAGCTCTTTACACTTTTGAAAACGACCTTCTTAATGCTTACGACCCGCAACAACAAAATTTAAGAAAAGCTTATCCAGGTTTCCTTAGAAATGTTGCAAACGGCAGATTGAATTATCAGCAGTTAGTATCCGAGCATGCTATTGAAGTGTTTAATGGATTGAAAACGTCCGACTTGTGGAAAGATGGAAAATTAAATTATGAGAATAAGGTGTTCACTTGTTTAGGTGAAGGCATGAAAAATGGCAATTTAAAAACCACCTACAACGCTTTGTTATCATCAGGATACATGAGCAACAAACTTTTTGGGGCACCTTTGGCCACGCAATATTCTACCGTTATGAATGATAAATACTTGGCTACTTTCGTGGCTTTGGATTTTTACTTTTCACATCTAGAAGGCGTTGTACCTGCACCTCCCGCACCCGCACCCGAAAAACCAGGGGCAACCAACCAAGCTAATAAACCAGTAGATTTTAACAAAGCACCAGCGCAGAAACCAGGATTACAAAAACGATAGTTCATTGAGAAAAAACCTGCAACATATTGCCCTTAAGTCTCGTGAAGACAAACAGGAAAGGATTCTTTTTTCCAATACTGCCGAAGACATCAAAGTAAAATCACAGTACACATTTCAGGATATTGAAGCTTTTGATCATTTGGAATTTGCGGCAGGTATCCCTCCGTTTTTACGCGGCCCCTATAGCACCATGTACGTTCAACGGCCATGGACTATTAGGCAATATGCCGGATTCTCAACCGCTGAAGACAGTAATGCTTTTTACAGAAGAAATCTAGCCGCAGGACAAAAAGGCCTTTCAGTAGCTTTTGATTTGGCCACACACCGTGGGTATGACAGTGACCACGAACGGGTGTTTGGCGATGTAGGTAAAGCAGGTGTAGCTATAGATTCCGTAGAGGATATGAAAATTCTTTTTGACCAAATTCCTTTGGATAAAATGAGTGTTTCCATGACCATGAACGGTGCCGTGCTTCCTATTATGGCCTTTTACATTGTGGCAGCCGAAGAACAAGGTGTAGCACCAGAGCATCTTTCAGGAACCATACAAAATGACATCTTGAAAGAGTTTATGGTTAGAAATACGTACATCTATCCACCTACGCCTTCTATGAAGATTATTTCAGACATCTTTGAGTATACTAGCAAGAAGATGCCTAAGTTCAACAGCATAAGCATTTCAGGGTATCACATGCAAGAAGCTGGCGCAACTTGCGATATTGAATTGGCCTACACTCTTGCCGACGGACTGGAATACATAAGAAAAGGTATTCAAGCAGGCATGAACATTGATAGTTTTGCACCAAGATTGTCGTTCTTTTGGGCTATTGGCATGAATCACTTTATGGAAATTGCCAAGATGCGAGCCGCACGAATGCTTTGGGCAAAATTGGTCAAGCAATTCAATCCAAAAAATGAAAAATCACTGGCGCTTAGAACACATTGCCAAACCAGCGGTTGGAGTTTAACCGAACAAGATCCATTTAATAATGTGGCAAGAACGTGTATTGAAGCGGCTGCCGCTGCCTTTGGTGGCACGCAGAGCCTGCACACTAATGCACTGGACGAAGCCATAGCTTTACCTACTGATTTTTCAGCCCGTATTGCACGGAACACTCAAATTTATTTACAAGAAGAAACTGGTATTACCCGCACGGTAGACCCTTGGGCCGGGAGTTATTATGTAGAAGCATTGACCCATGAAATTGCCCATAAAGCATGGAAGCATATTGAGGAGATTGAGTCGCATGGCGGTATGACTAAGGCCATTGAAGCCGGTATTCCAAAACTTCGCATTGAAGAAGCTGCGGCAAGAAAACAAGCCCGTATTGATTCTGGCCAGGATATTATTGTTGGCGTGAACAAGTATCAACTGGATGTTGAAGATCCGTTGAGTATTTTGGAAGTTGATAACCAAACGGTTAGGAACCAACAAATAGAACGCCTAAAAACCATCAAGTCCAAAAGAGATTCTAAAAAAGTTGAGGCTATTTTATCAAAATTGACAGAAGCCGCGCAATCAGGAAAGGAAAATTTACTAGATTTAGCCGTCAAGGCGGCTCGTCTACGTGCTACCTTGGGCGAAATCAGTGATGCTTTGGAAATAGTTTATGGCCGTTACAAAGCCAATGTAAAATCATTCAGCGGTGTGTACAGCAAAGAAATAAAAAACGACAGTTCCTTTAACAAGGCCAAAGAATTGGCCGATAAATTTGCAGAACAAGACGGAAGGCGCCCTCGTATCATGATAGCCAAAATGGGGCAAGACGGTCATGATCGCGGTGCCAAAGTAGTGGCTACAGGCTATGCCGATCTAGGGTTTGATGTAGACATTGGCCCTCTCTTCCAAACCCCTCAAGAAGTGGCTAAACAAGCCGTTGAAAACGACGTACACGTACTTGGCGTTTCCTCGCTTGCCGCAGGTCACAAAACGCTGGTTCCGCAAGTTGTTCAAGAACTTAAGAAATATGGTAGAGAAGATATTATGGTCATTGTAGGTGGTGTTATCCCCAAACAGGATTATCAATTTCTTTTTGATGCCGGTGCTACAGCCGTTTTTGGCCCAGGTACCAAAATAAGTGATACGGCTATTAAAATACTTGAAATTCTAATGGCATAAATCCCATTATTTGTTACTAATAAAACGTTAATCTTAAAGTTAAGTAGCCTAAAAGTTGGAATTAAAGTCTATTTTTGTTAAAATTGAACGAAAACTATTACATAAATTAACACAATGAGAAAACTAAAACTTCTTTTATTACTCACCATTTTCGCTTCTTTCAGTCTTTGGGCGCAAGATGGTTCAACTCCTATTCCTGTGGATTCCAACGTGAAAGTTGGCCAATTGGACAATGGATTGAAATACTACATCCGTCAAAATGCAAAACCGGAAGACAAAGTCGAATTACGATTGGTTGTCAATGCAGGTTCTATTTTGGAAGATGAAGACCAAAGAGGCTTGGCCCACTTTATGGAACACATGAGTTTTAATGGCACAACCAATTTCAAAAAAAATGATCTGGTTGATTACCTGCAAAGCATTGGGGTGAAATTTGGTGCCCATTTAAATGCCTATACCAGTTTTGATGAGACCGTTTACATTCTTCCTATCCCAAGTGACGATCCAGAAAAATTGGAAAAAGGATTTCAAATTATTGAAGATTGGGCACACAATGCACTTTTAGAAGGTCAAGACATTGATGATGAACGTGGAGTTGTTCTGGAAGAATTAAGACTTAGACAAGGAGCTGATGACAGAATGATGCAAAAATATCTTCCCAAATTATTGTATGGTTCAAAATATGTGGACAGATTGCCCATAGGTACCAAAGAAAATCTTGAAACTTTTGATTATGAAAGTATCAGACGTTTTTACAAAGATTGGTACAGACCGGATTTAATGGCCGTCATTGCAGTGGGAGATGCCGATGTCTCAGTTCTGGAAGAGAAAATAAAAGAGCATTTTGGGAAGTTAAAAAATCCTGACAATGAGAAAGAAAGAAAAGTATTTGATTTACCAAATCACGACGAAACTTTTATTGCCATAGAATCCGATCCTGAGGCTGCTTTTAGCCAAGTACAGGTTGTTTACAAAGACAACGAAAATGCCAAAGAAGATGAAACTCTAGGTGAATACAGACACTCCATACTAGAATCTTTGTTCTCTCAAATGATTAACAATAGATTGGAAGAACTTAGAAACAGTGCCAATCCACCATTTGTTTTTGGATACAGCTATTATGGAGGCACTTATGCTAGAACTAAAAATGCTTACCAATCCATTGCCCAAACAAGTGAAGATGGCCAACTCACGGCTTTGAAAGCACTTTTGGAAGAAAATGAAAGAGTGAAACGTTATGGTTTTAACCAAGGTGAATTTGAAAGAGCTAAAAAGGATATTTTAGCTGGCTTGGAAAAATCCTATAATGATAGAGATAAAACCAATTCTTCCCGATTTGCGAGTGAATACATTAGAAGTTTCTTGGAAAACGAACCTATCCCAGGCATCGAGTGGGAATACAATTTCCATAAAGCGGTGTTACCTTCCATACAATTGGATGAAATCAATAAACTCATTGGAAATTACTTAAAAGATACCAATCGAGTAATTGTTATTACCGGCCCAGAAAAAGAAGGCCTTAAAAAGGCAACCGAAGCCGAAGTAAAAAGCTTATTGGAAACCGTTGAAAAAGAAGATTTAAAACCTTACGAAGATAAAGAAGTTGCCGCTTCACTTATCACTGGTGATTTACCAAAACCTGGAAAAGTTGAAAGTTCCATAGCAAATGAAACCATTGGGACAACTACCATCACACTTAGCAATGGCGCCACTGTAACCTATAAGAAAACTGATTTCAAAAATGACGAAATTCTATTTTCAGCATACAGTTACGGCGGAACGTCACTATTCTCGGACGAAGATTTTAAAGCCACGGCTTATGCCAGTAGTGGTCTAGCCGAAGCAGGCGTTAATAATTTCAGCAAAACAGATCTGGATAAAATCCTGACCGGTAAAATTGTTTCTGTAAGGCCAAGCATAGGAAGCTACAGCGAAGGCTTTTCAGGGTCCGCTTCTCCTAAAGACCTAGAAGAACTTTTCCAACTCACCTATTTGTACTTTACTGCTTTAAACAAAGACCAAGAAGCTTACAACTCTTTTATAAACAAGCAAAAGGCTTTCTTGGGCAATATCATGGCCAATCCACAGTTCTATTTCCAAATTGAGCTTAGCAAGTTCCTGAATGAGGCAAGCCCTCGCTTCATGGGATTCCCAACGCCTGAAGATTTGGACAATTCCGATTACGATTTAGCGTATGAGAAATACCAAGAGCGTTTTAAAGATGCCGGTGACTTCCATTTCTATTTTGTTGGAAACATTGATGAGAATAAGCTTATTGAGTATGCTACCAAATATATAGGTTCGTTACCTTCATACAACTCAAACGAAAAGTATGTAGTTACAGATTTCAGACCTTTATCAGGTTCACATGAAAAAGTATTCGAAAAAGGAAAAGACCCAAAAAGTTCGGTAAGAATCATTTACCAAGGCAATGCGGAGTACGATCCAAAAGAAGCTTTAATCATGGAAACGATTGGTGAAGTTTTAACCATTAAGCTTATTGAAAAACTACGTGAAGAAGAAGGCGGTGTTTATGGTGTAGGTGCCAGTGGTAGTATAAGAAAAACGCCTTATGGCTGGTATAACATGACTATTAGTTTCCCTTGTGGGCCAGAGAATGTTGAAAAACTAAAAGCAGCAGCGCTTGCACAAGTTGAAACATTGATAAATGATGGCCCTACCAGTGAAGATCTGGCCAAAGTAAAAGAAAATTTACTCTTAGACAGAAAAGAAGACTTGAAAGACAATCGTTTTTGGTTAAATCTTTTGAAAGATGCCGATTATGAAAATGAAAATGCAGGCAGAGTACTTAATTACGATGTAAGAGTAAGTGAGCTCACACAAGAAGACCTTAAGAAGGTTGCTCAAAAATATTTGACCAAAGGCCACATTACGGCTATTCACAATCCTGAGCCTTAACATCTTAAGATTTCAATAAATCAATAAGGCAGCAATTTAAGTTTGCTGCCTTTTTTGTTTGTAGTGTGTTAACAATTTACATTTTATAAACTAACAAATAATTGTATTTTTACCTTTGAAAAAACCAAATCATTAATGGGTAAAATCATTGCAATCGCCAACCAAAAAGGCGGTGTAGGAAAAACAACAACTTCAGTAAACCTAGCAGCTTCTTTAGGTGTTCTGGAAAAAAAAGTCCTACTCATCGATGCCGATCCACAAGCCAATGCCACTTCTGGACTTGGTGTAAATGTTGACGAAATCGAAATCGGAACCTACCAGCTACTGGAACATTCAGTAACTGCCGAAGAAGCTGTAATACATACCTCAACACCTAATCTGGACATTATTCCAGCTCACATAGACCTCGTGGCTATTGAAATTGAGCTTGTAGACAAGGACCAACGGGAATACATGCTCAAAAAAGCTCTGGAGAGCATCAAAGACAAGTATGACTTTGTGCTTATAGATTGTGCACCTTCCTTGGGTTTGTTAACACTTAATGCCCTGACCGCTGCCGATGCCGTAATCATTCCAATACAATGTGAGTACTTTGCACTGGAAGGCTTAGGAAAGCTGTTGAACACGATTAAAAGTGTTCAAAAAATACACAACCAAAAACTGGATATTGAAGGCCTTTTGTTAACCATGTACGACTCCAGATTAAGGCTTTCCAATCAAGTG